>JAHDBU010000094.1 GCA_020630275.1 Hellea sp. | reverse complement strand
AAGCATCTATATGAGGCGTCTCCGCCTCCCCGCCATAGATCCCAAAATCCATGAGCGCGGAATCATCGACCATAATCATGACGATGTTTGGTCGATTATGATCTTGTGCCATTGAGAGAAACGGAAATAGAAAAACGACGCTCAATGCAATACAAATTTTCCAGCGCATTGGCTTCCCTCTCATTGACTTGGGGTATGCATTATGACACTAATAGTGTCAATTCATTCGTAGCAGCAATAACCCAATCAGATATCTGTAATGAAGGAAGGTTTGTAAAAATCGAAACGTCCAATATATGAGTTTCTCGAAATCCGGGAAGAAATTCGCAAACCTATCATTTTTCCATTTTAGAATGTTCGTCTAATCGGACCCGTAATTTTTCACGCCAGCTCTGTAAACGGCTTGCTTGCTCTTGTGACAAAATTGGCAACAACTCGGCTTCGAGTTCACGATAATGGACAAGAATGTCTGTTCTGGCATTTGCTTTAGTTTCTTGAATGAGGTGTCCCGTTTCTTCAAGAATAGGCAAGAGTTTTGCGCGTTGTCCTTCACTCTCAGGCTCAATGACATCCATTAATATCTGTGCGAAGCCAGCTTCGCTTAAGAAATTATTGAATTTCGCCAAACGGGACTGGACGACCCATCCGGTTATGGCGGCCCCTAAAACCATGCCTACAAACAAGGTCAGTAAGAGAAGAGTTAAGGGTTTCATCATTGATCTTTGGGCCATGCTTCTTTCCTAGAAAATTGAAAACATCTGCAGCTGTTCCGAGGGTAAACCGAACAGAGCATCAATTATGGGGATTTCGGCGGCGGCGGCGCTCGCATTAGCAAACATGAAAACACAAGCTGTACCTAGCGACGGCAATCCTACTTTTGGAAAGAGGTTCCATAATCTATCTGTGAAATCCGCATCAAACAGGACGGGCCGGCTTTCGGCTTCCCTGGCAATTTGATCCATGACCTTGGCTTGGAAGTCCGGCCCGAAAGAGCTCGGTGCTTGTCTCTGCATGAGATTGGCCAGATTGACTTCGGCAGAGATTTGACGTTCCAATTCCGGATAAAGCGTTTTCAGATCCTGCAGCTCTTGCTGCTCCTCGGACGTCAAATTACCATCGATAGCCCGTTCAATTAAATACTGTGTGCGAATATCATTCATTTCGAAAATCCTCTCTTAATCCGTCTGCCAGTTGCGCCTTTGCCCGGGATAGACGTGATAAAACTGTCCCTGTTTCAATGCCCAACATATCCGCGACTTCGCGTGTGCTAAATCCTTGGATCAGGCGCAAAACAGCGACAGCCCGAAATTCTGGCTTCAAACTGGCCATGGCTTTGCCGATCGCCTGTTTTAATTCAAAGTCCCGTCCTTGATCACTATCTGAAGCTATATAATTGTCCCATTTGGTGCCTTCATCATCTGTCATGGAAAAGAAGCGGGACATCCGTTTCTTCCGCCGTCTCAGACTATCCAGCGACGTGTTGATGGCGATACGGGTCACATAAGTCGACAATTTGGACTGCCCTTTAAACCGATCTAATGATTTAAACAATTTGATCATTGTTTCCTGCCCTGCATCTTCAGCCTCGCTGCCCGGTCCCAGCATGCTGATGGTGGTAGATGCCACCGTGCCTTCATACCGCCTGACGATTTCGCCAAAGGCTCTTTGATTGCCGCCTTTGACAGCAGCAATCAGCTCCGTATCCGAATAGGTCTCCAGCATTCTCATTTAGTTAGACGAATAGGCGGCTCAGAACATTCCCAATCAGATCGAATTTATTCAAAAAAATATGGCGTTCTCGACCTTGTTGCAGATTCTACTCAAACTGATAATTTTTCGTCGGCTTTGACGCAGGAGCGAACATGCGGACCAGAAAATACAAATGCTACCTAGATCCCCAAAGCGGACGAAACGCCTGAGTCCTAAAACGCCCAAAGAAGGACGCTCGCTGACTTCAATAAAACCCGAAATCATCTAATAGTACCGCTTCCAATTTTTGTAAGTATTACATCGAAACAATGATTACCCGGCTCTGCAATAGGCCCCCGTAATTCAGGTAAACTTGTTGGCCACGTTTCTAGTGCGCTGCCGTAGAAGTGTAACGCCAGCGGATGTTCCCACCCGCTATCAAATTCTGCACAAACCCGAACCTTGTTCTCTTCAATCGCTTCGTAAGTGGCAACCGGATAATTATAGGAAGCGCAAAAATAGCTTGGGGCCCAACCACAGCTACTTCTTCGTGCAACCTCGGGAGAACTTTGCTCTATTATTCGAACAGCGTCATCAAATGAACTCGGCGCTTTGCCTTTCATCGAGAAGGCGCATCTTGCGAGTCGTAGAACATTTACAATATCACCGATCGTACGTTTGTCCTTAAATGCGGCGGGCCGTTTCTCATCGGAATAATTCTCAACGTCAAGAGGTTCGTCCCAAACAAATGCTGACTCAACAGCCAGTGGATCTGGTAAAAACATTTTAACAGAGTAGCAGAACTTGCCCGGCTCAGACCGCTCCTGCGCCAATTCAACAAATCTTGAATCCCTGCTTGGATCAAAAATTGAGATCTTATTGGCGGCAGGACTATAGCCCTGGAGAAACTCTGTACACAATTTGATAGTTGATTGATCTACTACGGAGTACTTAAGAGTTTGATTGGACTGTCCTAAAAAATCCTGCCCACGGCATGCAGGATCATTTCGCTCCTGAATTCTAAGGGTTTGGGCCGCGGCGAGGCTAATTGGAAGATTGCCGGTTGCTGAAAAAGAACACTCAGCTGCCGTTATCGCATCGTCTAACTCTCTGTACAGTAACGCATCTTTTCGGGTGTCATTTGCAGTTGCTGAGAGTTTGATGTCGTAGCAATGCAATCCACTTTTTGGACGCGGAGCAGTTAATTCAGGTCGTAATTGCCAGCTTACGTCATTGAAAGGGTGCGCTCTTGTTTGACCATAGGACCGTTTTCTAAAGTCGCCGCAGAGTTTTATATCAGATGGTCCCAGACGTTGATAAGAGACATCAATATTTTTCTCGTTTGGAGCACGATTCCAGAGAAGAGTAATCAAATCAGTCAAAGAGGGTGGCAACTCGCCAGTTTCATCAAGAACGGTTTGAGCTCCATAAGAAATCTGTTCCATTGTGGCTAAAAGCCGATCATCAGGAGTTCCGTCACGAGGCGCCAAACAATTAACACTCAGTAAGATGCCACCGAACACGACAAGAGTGAATAACGCGGTAATGGCGATGAATGAGCGCTTCATAGTTGATCCACTGTATAGATTTATCCGTTAGATCATATAGTCGTTCTTGAATACCATTAAACCCGCGAGGCTTATTTTTTGACATATGCAGCTTGCCCAATGTCTCCTTTCGACCCTGAGCAGTCGAAATTGAGCGGCTTAAAATCGCCTCTTGTAAGACACACAGCTAATATCCGGAAAGCCCACATAATACGCATCAGGTAATGTTCACGGGAAGTCAGCATGATCCGGAGTTGCGAGTCACTCCAGACGGGAATGCCGAGTCAGTTTGAGTGAAATCTGCAACCTTATCAAATGGCGAACAAAAAAATATCTGTGAGGGTCAGGAATGTTCTTCGTCTGCCGAACGTCTAATAACTATCTAACCATAAGAGGCAGGTGCGATCAGACACCCATCCTAACCTATTCGGAGCCCCCACATGAATTCTCATCTGTTTTCAGCCTCGTTTGCGGCTATGCTTACTCTCACTTTGTCAGCGTGTTCTGGCAGTGGCAGCACAACGCCCGTTTCGCCTCCACCCCCACCTCCAACGTCCAATAGCACACCCGTGGTCGATGCCGGGGCTGATCAAAGCGTGGCGGAAGACGAGATGGTGCAGCTCTCACCTACCGTGAGTGACGCGGATAATGACACATTGACCTATAGCTGGTCCCGAATTTCCGGCCCCTATATGCAATTCAGTGATAGCATGATCGAAGCTCCGAGTTTCATTGCACCAGATGTGGCGTCTCCACAGGATATCGTGTTTGAGCTTTCCGTCAGCGACGGTACAGACACCGTAACGGACAGTATCACTATATCCGTGTCACCCGCCCCGGAAAATCAACTTGTCAGTACGACATTCAATGGGGCTTTGACGGCGGCTGACTATTGGGCCGAAGACCCGATGATCCTGTCAGCGGGTATGGGATTTGATAATATCATCGCCATTCCAGAGATCACAGAGAGCGCCGTCCGTGACGCCGGAGGCGCATGGGTTGGTTCAGTCCAATGTACCAATGGGGACAATGTCACGCTCACAACTGCGACCCCCCAGGCCGGGACTGCGAACGTTATCAAAGGACATTCTGCCTTTGATGATGGCTTACCGATCGTGTTTAGCTGGCCTGTGGCTTTGGAAACGGCGGATGTCAGTGATTTCCAATTTACCCTCAATACGGGCGAGATTGTCTTTCCCAATGCCATTACCTTGCTCCCGAATTGGGAACTGAATGAACGCAATGTCATTGTCACATTCGGTGATTTTGGCAATCGTGGTCTGCAAGATGAAGCTGATGCCGTGTTTCCTGTGCGCCTCGATATTGTCGAAGATGCCACGCCACTGAGACTCGTCGGTCCAGGCGCTCAAGAAGTGAGCGCCGTGGGTCTGCACTGGACCACTGATAGATCTGCCTATGATGCGGGCCCGGTTTTGGTGGGGGCCAAGCTAAACGCTGTCGGGAATACCCCGCTGGGTGAAGGCGGTATACCCATTCTGGTCCAGAACTCGGGAGCCCTCCCCAATGACGAATTTGCGCTCTATGGCAATGACGCAGATTATCGACTGCGGGTTTTGACAACGGGTGGTTTCTCCCCCGATGGATTGCGGTCATTGACCCCGGATAGTTATGAAAGTTTTTTCCGTGTCCATGTGCGAGGGGCCAATGGCGAAACCGTTCTTCTGGAAAATGTCGGCCAGGATTATCAGGTCGAAGGCGGGACTTTGCGAGTGTTAGGCCTGGCAGATTTGGGCCAACGTCTTGATCCGGATGCCGGCATTTATTACGATGACTGTTACACTGAAGATCGCGACAATTATATCGATATCATTCTCGCCGGAGACGAAGCTGCTGCGCGTAATGTGACCTTTGTGGAAATTCCTGCACTAGAAGGTGGGTACAGTGCATTCTTTAACCCGGGGGGACCCGGACCGGAACCCTTTGATGGCGTGCGCTATACAGCTCCAGGTCCGGCTGACCTGGAACCTGTGATCATTGCTCTGGATGATCCCATGCGTGTTAGCCGTTCCGCCCGATAATTACGGCCTTTGTTTTCCTAATGAAATAGGCACCTGATACGTAAAACCCTTCCTTTCATTGACTTGATTTTCATATTATGGCACCAGCAGTGCCATAATGTGGATAAAAGGGACTATCATGAAAAAGAAGCTGTTTGTTTTATTGGGAATTTTGCTTTTTGTTGCCATCATTTTCGCGGTGGCCCTACCCTCAATCTTAAAAAGCCAGGGCCTGCACCCGGACTATGACGGGCCCAGCTATGAGGTGCCTAATGGGCGCGCTCTGATTGTCACCACAAGTCATGGTGTGCTCAACAAGCCCGGCGAAACCACAGGTAAAAAGACCGGCGTATTTGGCTCTGAACTCTCTGTCCCCTATTATGACTTCAAAGATGCAGGCATGAGCGTCGACGTGGCGAGCATCAAAGGCGGTGCCATTCCAATTGATCCAGATTCATACAGATATATGATCATTTCTGACGCTGATAGACGTTCCCGTGAAGACTCAAAATTCCAAAAGCAGGTCCAGAACTCTCTTAAAATCGATAATGTGGATTTCACGCAATATGATGTGATTTTCTTGTCCGGCGGATGGGGCGCAGCCTATGATCTGGGTCAGTCAGATGTCCTCGCTCAAAAAATCAGCGAAGCCTATTATGGCTCCGACGCCATCATAGGCGGAGTTTGTCATGGCCCCTTGGGCCTAATAAATGCCAAAGATGAGGATGGTAATCTGTTGATTGCGGGACGCAAGATGACGGCTGTGACAGATAAGCAGATCAATGAGCTTAAAATCTCATTCACGCCTTTACACCCGGAGAGTGCCCTCCGGGCGGCAGGGGTTCAGTATGAGGCCAATACGGCGAAGAAAGATCTATTTGCCACCCATGTCGTCGTCGATGATGAAGGTCGCTTTGTCACCGGGCAAAACCAGAATTCCGGCCATGTGACCGCCCATGAAATGATGCGACTTGTGACGGAGCGATAAAATGAACGCCAAGCCCTATTATACGCTTTATGGTTTCACCATGTCCCCGTTTTCCATGAAAATGCGGAGCTATATGCGCTATCGCCGCATTCCTTTTATCTGGACCTCTGGAGAGCGCGCTTCTGAAGTCGCACAAACGAAAATCCCGACCTATATGGTGCCGGTTCTGGAAACGCCTGACGGGGTTTTCAGCCACGACTCCACTTTCATGATTAATGCATTGGAAGAGAAATATTCCGACCGTAGCACGACACCGGATGATGAAGCCGATGCGTTTCTCGCGGCCCTTATCGAAGACTTTATGGATGAATGGCTTTTGTGGGGTATGTTTGTTCACCGCTGGCGAACGGATGAAGACCGCCTGCATAACAGCAGATGGATTATTGCCGAACAATTTCAGGGCAATACCCGCCATCCTGCGTTCGACCAAATGGTACAATTCTGGGCACAACGTCAGGTCAAAGGCATGGAGGTCATGACGGGTAATTCAGAGTTGATTGACGACAGTCTCGAGACATTCCTGACGATTACCGAAGATGTGTTCTCCAAAGGTCTGTTCCTGTTTGGCTC
>JAHDBU010000093.1 GCA_020630275.1 Hellea sp. | reverse complement strand
CCGCAGCCTCTGGTCGCCGCCTCTCGTCATGTCACGCGCGTGACCAAAGAAGGGCATTCCTTTGTCGAAACCGAAGTCCTGAGCCGTTACGATGCCCTAGAGGCCATCACGCTGGATGCGGCGACGGTTCTGGGCCTGGAGGACAAGATCGGGTCTATTGAGATTGGCAAGACGGCGGATTTTACGGTCCTCGAGCTCAACCCGCTCAAGGTCAAAGCTGAGGACTGGGGACGAATTGAAATCTGGGGTGTTGTGCTCGACGGTGAGCTACGGCCTATTGAATAGGCACAGGCTCCCCGCCCAAAGCCAGATAAGTATCAATTTGCGCGTCGAGTAGACGTCGCTGGGTTGAAATATAGGATGCGAGAATGGCGTTGACACGGCGCTGCACGGTCAACACATCGAGAATGATACTTTCGCCCAGATCATATTTGATTTTCTCAAGTTCCAGAGCCTTGTCGGCGGCTGCGCTGCCTCGTTCCAATGCTTCGAGGGATCGGCGCGCCGCGGCAATACGGTCAAACCCGGACTCCACGTCGAGCATGGCTTCGCGCAAAATTTCATCGTAGTTGAGGAGTGCTTCGTCCAGTCCAGCACGGGCGCTGTCGATCCGGGCGTCCTTACGGCCTCCGTCAAAAAGCGTTGAGGCCAGAGACGCCCCCAGATTGGCCAGATAGCCGTCCAGATCAAACAGATCATCAATGGCGAGACCACCGCCTGACAAACGGCCTGACAAGGCCACACTTGGCCAATTCAGGCGCTCCGCCTGTTGGAAAGCTGTAAAGCTGCTGGCGATACGCGCGCGACTGGCGGCCACATCAAAACGGCGCCCCAGGACTTCGGCCGGGAGGATGGATAATTCCAGATTTGCGGGCGCAGGCAAAGTCGATGCGACTTCGAGCCCCGCATCAGGACTATGGCCGATCAAAATGGCCAAGCTGCGGCGCAAATTGCGGGCTGATAATTCCAGCGATGCCACATTGGCTTCGGCATTCGCGGTTTCCAACTGGGCCAGCGCGAACTGATCCCGCGCAATATCCCCAGCGTTAAACCGGGCCTCGGATATGCGCAGGGTTTCGCCGATAAAATCGAGATTGTCCTGTGCCAGACGTAATTGATAATCCGTCTCGATGATTTGAATATAGGCCCGCGCGACTTGTGCCATGACCACGCGGCGAATGCGTTCCTGATTGGCCCGGCTCACATCCAGCAGGCTCTCGGCGCCATTAATTTCAATCTTATTGCGACCAAACAGACCTGGATCCCAACTGGCTGAAAGGCCGTCACTATAGCTGTCGCGCAGATCAAAATCCGTCAGCCCTGTAACGCCAGCAATCGACGCATCACTCCGGACGATGGGCAACAGGATAGACCGACTCTCACGCAGGGCCGCTTTTGCCTGCCGCAGGCGAATGACGGACCGACCGATATCAGGATTACGGCTTTCGGCTTCGCGCATATATTTGGCCAGCAAAGGGTCATCAAACAGGGTCGGCCAGCTCTGTGGGATTTCACCTTGCCCCAACGTTGTTTGCCATGTCTTGGGCAATCGTGTTTCAAGCGCCTGTTGCTCGTCCAACACCATCTCGAACGGTGTGGTCTGGCATCCCGTTAAAACGAGCGTGGACGTTAGAAGCAAAGCCGCGAGACACTTATTCATTGCGCTCTTATTCATTACGAAGGGCCTCCACCGGATCGAGCCGGGATGCGTTAAAAGCAGGAATAAAGCCGGAAATAATGCCGGTGACGAATGATGCTCCAAAGGCGAGCATAATGACGGTCCAGCTATATTTGATCTTCATCTGATCCATATCGGCGACCGTCTGCGAGATAAAATAGCCCAAGATCAATCCAATGATCCCAGAGATAACGGTCAAGAGAATGGCCTCAGTCAAAAACTGTAGGAGGATATCAGAACGCCGTGCGCCCAAAGCTTTCCGGAGGCCGATTTCCCGGGTCCGTTCTGTCACATTGGCCAGCATGATATTCATGACACCCACACCGCCAACAATGAGTGAAACCCCGCCGAGTGCCAAGATCACCAGTGACACGGTTCGCATAGTATCAGCAAAGGCCTGCCGATTGGCGGAGAAATTAAATATCCGATAGTCCGGTGGCTCGTCCGGTGTAAGGCCCCGGGAACGGCGCATGATCCGATCTATGTCATCTTCGATCTGCTTTAACACGCCTTGGTTTTCGCCAACAATTGTGATGCTGCGGACCTGTTGGCGCGCCAGTCGGTGATCTCCAAACAAGCGGGCGCGGCCTGTGGTTCGCGGGATGAGAATAAAGTTATCTTCGTCGCGACCCCGCCAGCTCTCGCCGCCCTTTTCCTTGGTCAGACCAATAATTCGAAAGGGAATATTTTCAATTTTGACCCGCTGGCCCACCGGGTCCTGATTAGGAAATAGAGAGCGCGCCGCACTGGACCCGATAACGGCCACGGCTGACTTGGCCTGAATTTCAAAATCGGAAATGGGAATGCCCCGGTCCATCACTAATTCCTGGGCCTTCAAATAGGAGGTATCAATGCCTCGGACATTTGTACTCCAGTCACTGGCTTCTGACACTACGGTGTAGGTGCTGTCCAGACCACCGGTGGCCGCATAAACGCCGTTAAGAGACTGAATCTCCAAAAGGTCGTTTTCCGTAAAGGGGCGCCAAGGCCGCTGTCGGCTGGACCGGCCTGTCCAGTTGGGTGAGATACTGATTGTGCGAGCGCTAACACTATCTAGGTTTTCACGTATGCGTTCTTTGCCGCCTTCTCCCAAGGATAGACTGACAAATACGGCGATCACTCCAAAGATAATGCCCAGCATGGTCAGAGCCGTTCGAAAAGGGCGTTCGATCAGAGACCCCAATGCTGAGGTGATTATGGCGACACCCGGAATTCTCATGCCGCCATATCCCGGGTCTGATCTGAAATGATTTTACCATCGCGCAAGGTGATCACGCGCTTGGCCGCATCCGCAACCTCGGGATCATGGGTGATAATGATGACCGTTTGCCCGTTATCATTTAACTGATGGAGCAGCGCCATAATATCTTCGGAGGTTTTTGAGTCGAGTGCGCCCGTGGGTTCATCGGCAAGCAAAATCTCAGGCTCTCCGACAAGAGCGCGCGCAATGGCGACCCGTTGCTGTTGTCCGCCCGAGAGCTGTGTCGGCTTATGATCCATGCGGTCGCCGAGGCCTACGTCATTAAGACGTTGTGTTGCACGTTCTTTTTCATCGGAAAACCGTGGACGCCGAAATTGCAGAGGCATCATGACATTTTTCAAGGCCGACTTGCGCGGCATAAGTTGAAATTGTTGGAACACAAATCCAACAATCTTGTTTCGAAAATCCGCGAGTTGTCTTTGTGATCTCTTTGAAAGCGCCTGCCCGCTAATCGTGATTTCACCGTCAGTGGGTTTGTCGAGCGCGCCCAAGAGATTCATCAAAGTTGATTTCCCAGAACCTGAGGCTCCGATAATGGCAACAAATTCACCCGGGTAAATATCAAAGCTCACACCATCAAGGGCCGCGACCCGGGCTTCACCCTTGCCGTAAATACGCGTAGCATTTCTGACGGATATGAGGGGCCCAGCCATTCGCTTACCTTAAGGCTTTCCACCACCCGGACGTCCGCCCGGCCTGCCGCCTCGGCGACCCCCGCCAATGCCCGTAACGACTTTGTCCCCTTCAGCCAAACCCGATACCAGTTCCACAAAGGCACTATCCGCCAAGCCAAACTTCACCGGGACTTTTTTCATTTTACTGTCGCCGGACAAAACCCAGAGCTCGCCCAGGCGAATGTTTTTCTCGGCCTGCAAAAGACCGTTATAAGCCGAGAACTCTTCGGGGGTCAGCTGGCTTTTAAGGATATTTGTCGTCAGGTCCGCCAGTTGAATTTTCATTGGCGTATGCATGAAGGATTTGGTCGGATCATTGATAATATCCAGTAGAGGCTGCGTCGCCTGGCCCAAGACACCTTTGGCCTGTTCGATCTTGCCACTGCCAACGCCAGCCCGGGCCATCCGGTCATATACGGCGTCCAGAGCCCCGGCTTCTTCGAGCTGATTGTCAGGATCCTGCCACTCTGCGATTTGCTCAGGCGTCGGTCTAAAGCGTTCGGCAGATATCGGCAGCCGTGTGACATCTGGCCGGATATCCGCTGTGATCTCTAGATTGGCTGTCATACCGGGCATTAAAATTCCGTCTTCATTTCGCACGGAAACAATTGCCACATAGGTCACAATATTATTCTGAGTTTTGGACATGAAGCGCAATTGCTCTACCTCACCCTCAAAGGTGATATCCGGATAGGCATCGACTGTGAATTTAACAGGATCGCCTTGATTGAGTCCGGCCACATCGCTTTCAACAATTTGCGCTTCGACCCGCATATCAGCCAGATCGGCCGCGATGACAAAGAGCTCTGGCGAATTGAAACTGGCTGCCACGGTTTGCCCTGGATCTATTTTGCGCTCAATGATGACACCATCAATCGGGCTACGGATAACGGTCCGGCGGATGTCTGTCTGGGCGTTGCGAATGTCAGCTTTGGTTTGATCAATACTGGCTTTGGCGCTTTCCAATCGCGCTTCAGCTAATTTCAAGTCCGCCTCAGCAACGCCCACAGCCCGCTCTGCTTCTTCGAGGCGGGCTTTGGATACGGCCTCTTGTTGGAACAGGCTGGTCTGACGATCCAAGACCTTTTTGTTTTGCTCAAGGCTGACCCTCGCCCGGTTGATGGAGGCCTGTTGAACCAGCGTGTCGGCTTCGGCGCTTTTCATACGGCCTTGTAATCGCTCGAGAGAATTGCGGAATTTCTCGGGATCTATCTCGGCCAGAATATCGCCTTTTTTGACCTTGGAATTAAAATCAACTTTCACATCGACGACGCGGCCCGAAACCTCAGAGCCCACCATGACCTGTTCCTTTGGGATAACCTTGCCGGATGCACTGATAACCCGGGTGACATCGCCTTTCATGACACCAACGGTTTGTAAGGATAGGGCACCGCCGCCAGCAGCGCCTGGACCACCTTTGGTACTTTGCGCTTTGGCGGGTTTACCTGGCGTCTTTGATTTGTCGCCGCACCCGGAAAAAACCAAAGCTATTCCGACAAGTCCGGAAACGAGTAAATGTTTTTGCATGAAAATCCCCACAAGCCCGCGTGTAAAGTCTTGCTAGTTAGCTCCGCTCAGTAAGGCAAATTAATTTCTATCAAGAGATACGAAAGGAAAAGGCTGACTGGATCATTAAGGCCGAACAATTTCAAACCAGAACAACGGCTCGTCCATGGATTCAAAGAAGTTTTTTACGGCGAGCTTTTGCCCCAAACTTCCTGTCACCTCAATCAGCCCTTCATCCATCAATTCTTTGGATGTCTTCTGCTTGGCGTTCAAAGCCACCAGCCCGGCACTGGTAATGCTAAAGGTCGGCGCCTGTTCATCCTTCTGGCCCATACGGTGGTGAAGGGTTCCGTTACTGACGATCAAGAGCGTCGTCTCGTCCTTATCAGAAATTTCAAAATTGAGACGCATATCTTTGGCTTTTTCCGCATTCATGCGCACAGCCAACAAATCAAAAAACAGGTCGAGCGGTAGAGCCTTGAGCATATCCGGAGATCCGGTCTGTGGTGTTGGAAGTTTGGCAATACCGCCTCTGAGCTCCTGTGCACCCGTCAAATAGAAATTCCGCCAAGAGCCACTCTCCGCCATATAGCCCATTTGCGTGTAAATATCGGCGAGCAAGTCAGCGGCTTCTTGGTTGCCCGGTTCGGCAAAGACCACATGATTAAGCGCCGTCGCCGCAAAACGGTATTCGCCTTGTTCATAATCGGTACGGGCCTTTTCTATGATATTGGCAGCCCCGCCCATATAGTAGACGAATTTCTTACCGGCCGCCACCGGCCCGAGCGGATCGAGATTGGCCGGATTGCCATCGAAATAGCCGAAATAGAGCTGATATTGTGCTTTGGAGTTATGGCTGACCGTGCCGTAATAATCCCGGTTGTAAAAGGATTTGGCGATACCGTCCGGCAGGTTCATTCGCTCTGGTATCTCGTGCATGGTATAACCTTGATTGGCCAAGTAAAGCGTGCGGTCATGGATATAGCGGTAGAGGTCGCGCTGCCCTTCCCAGAATTCAATAATCTCGTCTGTGCCCCAGGTCGGCCAGTGATGAGACCCAAATGACACATCCGTCTTGTCGCCATAAGTATAAATAGCCTCATCGATATATTGGCTCCAGATCTTGCCGTCGCGTACCTTCGCCCCGCGCGGCGTGTACATATTGTGGAGTGTCCGGTTAATAATCTCGGCCTGACAAAAGGCTTTCCATTTAGGCAGATAGAACATGAACTCTGCCGGGGCTTCCGCGCCCAGCGTCAACAGGAATTCCATCTCGATCCCGTCGATTGTTTCCGATTGCCCTGTCCGGTCGACGATAATGGTCGGCGGGACCATGCCGGGCATGCCCGAGGAAATCCCCTGCCCCAAACCAACGCCTACCTGACCTTTTGGCGACTTTTCTAGGAGAGATCCAAACATATAAGACGCCCGACGGCTCATGGCATTGCCGGCCAGAATATTTTCGCTGACAGTTTCGCGGGTAAATCCGATGGGCGCGATGATCTCAGTGCCGTTGGCCACATCTTCCTCGGAGATGATCCCGCGCACACCGCCATAATGATCAATATGAGAGTGCGTATAAATAACCGCGGAGATCGGCCGTTCGCCCAATTCCTGATTGACCAGTTTCATAGCGTACTCGGCTGTCTGCCGCGTGATCAGGGGATCGACAACGATCCATCCTGTCTCGCCTTGGATGAAGGTGACATTGGAGAGATCATAGGCTCGAACCTGATAAATGCCGGGGACGACTTCGAACAGGCCATGCTTGGCATTAAGCTGGC
>JAHDBU010000092.1:1748-6930 GCA_020630275.1 Hellea sp. | reverse complement strand
CCCAGAGGCAGCCAGCTGTAAATTCCAGCCGAGTTCTGCTTTATCATCCCTGCCCGCAACATGTATTTGTGCGAGGCGATGGTCGCATCGGCTGGCGTCTCTTTCAGAACCGGAAGAAAAAATCGTGAAAGGCGCATGGCGCTTTGTCCTTATTATTGAGCTTGTGACATATGTCTGTTGGCAAATCGCTTGTTACGGGTGCTACGCCAAACGAGAACCCGTTGCAATAGAAGCCTTTATCGGTCCGCAGTGACGCCCCAGACATCGTTGGTAATCATGAGATAGGCGATCCCGAACAAAAAGAAGGAGGCTATCGTTGTTATCAAAAATTTCTTTTTGATATCAGCTTTGACCGGCGCGCCCGGCTCGCTCCCCTTTACGACGCGATTGTCCTCTGCCTGACCACGAACGCCTAAAGGCAGAACCGCAAACAGAGTGACCCACCATATCAGGATATAAATAAGAATGGCGTTGACCGGTTCCATTAGTGCACCTCTTTATGGGATTCCATGAGTTCTATAAGAACGCCGCCAGAGTCGCCCGGATGTAGGAAGACAACCAGCGTTCCGTGAGCCCCAATACGCGGTTCGTTGAGAACTCGCATACCGCGCTCTGCCATCTTGATACTGGCTTCGTGGATGTCATCGACTTCAAAGCAAATATGGTGCTGACCGCCTTTAGGGTTACGCTCCAAGAATTTGATTATAGGCGATTTTTCGCCATATGGCTGAATGAGCTCGACTTGCCCTGACGGCAGGTTGACAAAGGCATAGGTCACGCCCTGGGGCGGCAAATCTTTGGGCTCTGTTATGTCCTTCGCGCCTAAAACATCCCGGTAAAAGGCGATGGCTTTGTCTATGTCTGGAACAGCAACGCCAACATGGTTTAAAGGTCCTATCATAATCCTGCCTATATCAGATGGGCCGTCACTTCGACGATAGCCCGTTTATCGGTACGCTCATTGACCATGCGCTTGACTTTGGAGCGAATGCGTTCTTCTACCGTATCCTCATCCTGCCGGGCCTTGGAGGAGATAGAACGAAAAACATCCTCAGCCAGATCCGCGACATCATCCAGCAGATCGTCAATATAGTCCCCGTTAGGCCCTTCCGGGAACCCGCTGATCCGCGGTTCGGGACCGGAAATGATTTTACCTTTGGTATTATAAACCAGGCTAATCGAGATATGCCCGGCATAGGCCATTTTGCGGCGTTGGCGCAGACCCTTGTCATCAGCCTTAACAATATGCCCCGCATCTTCATGCAGGCGTCCACTGGGTACGACGTCGATGACTTCTGCGCCCTCTTTCGATAGTTTTATCATCTCACCGTTGTGCGGATCATAGGCATGGGGCACGCCCCACCCTTTGGCAAGTTCAGCATGCTCTAACAAATGACGCCGTTCACCATGAACCGGAATCGCAATATGGGGTTTTACCCAATCATACATTTGCTTGAGCTCATCCTGATAAGGGTGGCCGGAAACATGGATCGGGCGGTCTTTTTCGGTGACGATGTGGACGCCATCTTCGGCCAGACTATTTTGCAGACGGAAGATGGACTTCTCATTGCCAGGGATAATTTTGGACGAAAAGATCACCACATCTCCGCGGGTGAACTTCACATGGCGGCGTTCACCATTCGCAATCCGTGAAAGCGCCGCCCTGCTCTCTCCCTGGCTGCCAGTGCAGATATAAAGAACATGTCCCGACGGTAAAGCCTGCGCCTCTTCTTCGTCAATAATGGGACCAACCCCGGATAATAAACCGACCGATCGTGCCGCACCGACCATTCTTTTCATAGAACGCCCCACAAGACAGACTACGCGATCATTTTCCTTGGCGGCCATCATTATGCTTTCAAGACGAGCCACGTTAGACGCGAACGAAGCAACGGCAATGCCTCGATTTTCAAATTCACCAACCAGTTTGATCAGCTCGCGGCGCACATCACCTTCTGATCCGGCACGGCCGGGCGAGAGCGCATTCGTACTGTCGCAAATCATCGCGAGTACGCCTTCATCGCGCAGCGCGTTGAGCTTTTTCACATCGGTAGCTTCTCCGATCTGCGGGTCTTCGTCGATCTTCCAGTCACCCGTATGCAGGACAAGTCCCGCCTGTGTCCGGATAGCCAACCCATTGGGCTCGGGAATAGAATGGGTTATGGTAACATATTCCAGATCAAAAGGCCCCAATTGAAATCGGCTCTTGAGCGGCATTTCGTGGAGTTCAACGGCATCCAGAAGACCAGCCTCGCCCAGACGGTCCTTGACCAGATACATAGTAAAAGGCGTTGCATAGACCGGGCATTTCAAACGCGACCAGAGACGGGCCAAGCCGCCCATATGATCTTCGTGTCCGTGAGTCAGGACAATGCCCAAGAGATTATCACGGTACTCTTCGATGAACTCCGTATCGGGCATGATGATTTCAACGCCGGGCGTCGAGAGGTCACCAAAGCTCACGCCGATGTCGACAATAATCCATTTGCGGTCATGAGCAGGCCCAAATCCAAAGAGATTGAGGTTCATCCCAATTTCACCACTACCACCCAGCGGCAAGAATACCAGTTCGTCTTTATTCTTCGACATTAGCGATTAAGCTTCCAGATCTCATGCAGTCCATTAATTGTCAGATCCGGATCATATACATCAATCGCCTTGGCTGCACCCTCGAATAATGACGCAACCCCGCCTGTGCCAATGACGGTAAAAGCCCGCCTATCCTCGTCTTTTATTTGATTGATCAGACCATCAATCAAACCAATATACCCCCAAAACACGCCGGACTGCATAGCGCTGACCGTGTTGGTTCCGACGACTTTTTCCGGTTTCTTGATAGCGATGCGCGGAAGCTTGGCGGCGGCTTCGTGAAGCGCTTTGACCGACAGATTGATTCCCGGTGCGATAATTCCGCCCTCGAAATGATCATCGCCTGAGAGCACGTCAAATGTGGTCGCTGTTCCACTGTCCACAATGATCAAAGGCCCCTCATATTTCGAGCGTGCGCCTACACAATTGACAAGTCGGTCAGCACCAACTTCTTTGGGATTATCTGTGCGGACGCCAATACCGATTTTGATGTCAGGTTCACCAATGATAATCGGTTCAACATCGAGATGGCGTTTGGACAGATTGCGCATATTAAACAATGACTGTGGCACCACAGTCGAAATGATGCAGTCGCTGATATCTTTGAAATCAAGCCCTTGCATTTGCAGGAGCTGAAAAAACCAGACAGCATATTCGTCAGCCGTCCGGGCCGGGTCGGTCGCGATCCGCCATTCCACAACCCATTTCTGGCCGTCGTGAATGGCAAAGAGCGTATTGGTGTTTCCACTATCTATGGCTAGGAGCATATTTTATCCTGGAAAGACATCACCGGCATGTACCTGCCTTATGGTGCCATTAGCAAGGCGAACCTGCAAGGCCCCATTAAGCTCGAGGTCTCTCGCCTCACCTTCAAAGGTTTCGTCTGGCAAGCGGACGGTCACAGGCCCGGGGACGTTGGCGGCGCGTTCCAACCAAGCTGTTCGGATCGGTCCGAAGCCTTTGCCATCAAATACGGTTTTCCAATGATTGATCTTCTCGGACAAAGCTTCCAGCATTTTATGCGGCTCAACCGGTGTCTCGGAGTGTTCCGCCAGGCAAGCCGCTGGATAGGGCGTGTCGTCTGGAAATGAAATCAGATTGATACCAATACCCGCAATAACCCAGGGTTGATGATGTTGCGAGCCGGACTCTAACAGCATTCCGGAAATTTTTGCGCCGTCCAATAATACATCATTTGGCCATTTAAGCTCAAATCCGCCGTCCGCGCAGACCGCTTTGAGGGCATCGTAAATCCCCAGCGCTATTACGAAACTATAGAGGCTGCGTTGGGCCGTAGGCTTTTCGGTGGGAAACAAAAATGAGCCGTAGAAATTACCTTTAGGGGAAACCCAGTTCCGGCCATGTCGACCGCGCCCGGCTGTTTGCTGATCAGCTATAATCCAAAGCGGACCAAAATCGGCCTCGGCGGCGAGCTTGCGCGCATCCGCATTGGTCGACCCCGTGATGTCGAGCTGAATAATCCTCAATTCAGGAACAGGCTCTGTGCTGCCGTCCCAATCCATCCCTGCCCTTTTGTGGCAAAGAACGGAATGAGCAGAAAGCCCGCCAATAGGATAGCCGAGATCGTGGACGTCCAGCCCAGTTCACGGGCTGGCGCGACGAATTCCTGCTCGGATTCGTCAAACCACATGGTTTTGATGATCCGCAAATAATAGAAAGCGCCGATGACACTGGCAATAAGCGCCAGTACAACTAACCAGACCAACCCGGCACTCACCGCCGGCCAAAACGCAAAAAGTTTACCAAAGAAGCCCAGCATCCAAGGAATACCCATAAGCGAGAGCATGAAGATGGTCATGGCGATAGCCATGCCGCGGTTCGTGTCTTTCAAGCCCGCCAGATCGCTTATGCGCTCAACCATGCCGTCGCGGATCCGCATTTGCAGAATACAAGCAAAAACCCCGAGCACGGTAATCAAATAGATGACCATAAAGATGAGCATACCACGCACACCCGCTGCCGTTCCAGCGGCCAGAGGCACGAGCGCATAGCCCATATTAGCAATCGACGAATAAGCCATCAGGCGTTTGATATTCGTTTGTCGCAGAGCCCCGATGGCGCCGATAAACATTGAGAGAACCGCGAGGACAATAATCACTTGCTGCCACTGATCCGTGATGTCGCCGAAAGGACCAGACACCAAACGCGCGATCAAGGCCATAGCGGCAAATTTAGGCGCTCCGGCGAAGAACGCGGTCACAGGCGTCGGTGACCCCTCATAAACATCCGGCGTCCACATATGGAAAGGCGCAGCTGAAATCTTGAAGCCAAGGCCACAGAGCAGGAAGACCATACCGGCCACTACACCTGCGGACATGCCATCGGCTTTGATGGAGGCGGCGATCACATTGAAATCCAGAGATCCCGTAAAGCCGTAAATCATGGAAATACCGTAGAGCAGCAAACCAGACGATAGCGCCCCTAGAACGAAATATTTGAGCCCGGCTTCTGAGGCGCGTAGGCTATCCCGGTTAAAGGCGGCCATGACGTACAGTGCTAAGCTTTGCATTTCGACGCCGATATAAAGCGCCAGCATATTATTGGCAGAGACCATAATGCTCATACCGAGCAC
>JAHDBU010000092.1:0-1648 GCA_020630275.1 Hellea sp. | reverse complement strand
GCCGAAACGGCCAGTAAAATTTCAGGGGCGATCATTTGCGGATTAAACATGACTTACTTCCCCTGCCCGATGGCGGCTTGGAAATTCGAAACCAGATTGTCGACAGACGCTGCAGTGACATCCGTGACCAATGATGGATAGAAACCGAGAATGATGGTGAAAATAGCGAGCGGCGCCATGACCAAAATCTCGGTCATGTTCATATCCGTAATATCGTCGAGCTTCTCATTGGTTTGCTCACCGAAGACAACAGCGCGGTAAAGATAAAGCGCATAGACGGCGGACAAGACCATGCCGAGTGCGGCTCCGGCGGCCACCCATTTATTGACCTGGAAGGTACCGACCATGGTCCAAATCTCGCCGATAAACCCTGATGTGCCCGGCAAGCCCACATTGGCCATAGTGAACAACATCATGAAGAAAGCGAAAATCGGCATGCGGTGCACGAGGCCGCCATAAAAGCTGATCTCGCGTGTATGCATGCGGTCATAAATCACGCCGACACCAAAGAAGAGCGCGCCTGAAATCAGACCGTGGCTGAGCATTTGGAAAATGGCACCTTGAACGGCCAATGTGTTGGCCGCGAAAATACCCATGGTCACAAAGCCCATATGGGCCACAGATGAGTAAGCAATGAGCTTTTTGATATCGTTTTGCCGATAGGCGACCAGCGAGGTGTAAATAATTGCAATGACCGACATGCCGAAAATCAGCGGCGTGAACTTGACGCTGGCATCTGGGAAAAGTGGCAGTGAGAAGCGCAGAAAACCATAGCCGCCCATTTTCAACAAGATACCGGCCAGAATAACTGAGCCCGCAGTCGGGGCCTGAACGTGTGCGTCCGGCAGCCAAGTATGTACGGGCCACATCGGCATCTTAACAGCGAAAGATGCGAAGAACGCCAGCCACAACCATGTCTGTGCACCCGCAGGGATTTTCAATCGGTCTTGTAGGTCAGCTATGTTTGTCGTCGCATTGCCTAACTGTTCTCCGCTGTAGAAGTAGATCCAGAGGATCGCCGCAAGCATCAAAACGGAACCCAAGAGCGTATAAAGGAAGAATTTATAAGACGCATAAACCCTATCCTTGCCCCCCCAGACTCCGATAATGATAAACATCGGGATGAGAACCGCTTCAAAGAAGATGTAGAACAGCACGAGATCGAGCGCACAGAACACACCGATCATGAGCGTTTCCAGGATCAGGAAAGCGATCATGTAATCTAGCATGTTCTTCTTGATGGATTTCCGGCTGGCCAAAATACACAGCGGTGTCAGGAAGGCTGTCAGGACCACAAATAGGATCGAAATTCCGTCCACGCCCAGATGGTATGATATGCCACCACCCAGCCATTGGACCTGCTCGACAAATTGATACTCTGCCGTGTCCGTTTTAAATGTGAAGAGCAGAATTAACGATAGGATCAACACGGCGACGGAAACAAGCAGGGCCACACCTGTCGAGGATTTTTCCAATTGCGCCCGGCTTTCGGGCTTTCGATTAATCATGGAAAAGCCAGCCAGGAACAACGCTCCAATCAATGGCAGGAACGTTATAATGCTGAGAATAGGTAGATCAGAACCAAACACGGCTAACCTCCCATCGTCCGAACAACCAGGGCGACAATGGCCGCCACCCCGATGAGCAT
>JAHDBU010000091.1 GCA_020630275.1 Hellea sp. | reverse complement strand
CCTCCGCCCGTTCTTTCAGTGCGTCGGCCGTATCGTCAAAGGCCTGTTTCACCCAGGGGCCGGCAAAGCGCATGACGTGGATACCGTTCTCCCCGAGGAAGGCGTCGGTTGAGTAATAGCGGCAAGAGTTCGGGCCCGTGGCTTCGATGACCTGATCGCGGCGGGCGGGGTAGGGCCACATATCAAAAAGCGGTAACTCCCAGGACAGCAGCTTTTCCTGCTCAAACGCACAGACGAATTCCGTGTTCTCGAAAAACTCCGGCCCTGCATTGACGTAGGATTTCAGCTTCATTTTCACAGGCGCGCCCATCTCTAATGTGCTTTCACATTCGACACAGAAGGGGTTCCAGGCCGGGTAGTTCTCCATATCTGTCAGCACATCCCAGACCACGGAAGCCGGGGCGTTGATCTCGACGGTTTTCGAAATAACGAAAGCCTCCGGGTCGAAGTCTTTCATTTCGGTGATGTAGGGATATTTTGCGGCTAATTCCATGACGGGCCTCCTATTGCTTTAGAACTTGTACTGTTGGTGTCGGGTGGGTTTTTGCGCCCGTCCAGCGCCAGAGCATGGCGCCGCGTCTGTGGTCGCAGGTTTCCAGCCGGTTAGGGTGGCTCTTCTGATTTTTGGGGCCGCCGACCTGCACCGTCACCGTGCCGTCATCATTGTAATGGGCGGACTTGTTATTCACCCAGATTTTGTGGTGGCGGTAATCGAGGCTCTCCATCCACATATTCTCCAGCTGGAAATTCCAGCCCTCACAGTCCGGGACCTCACTGGTGATGGAGAGATATTCGCCCGGCGCCAGTTCCCACCAGCCATGGAGATAATAGATCATGGGATCGCCGCCGGCGCGGATGAACATGCTCTGGTCATGAGTGTTGAGCGCGTTGAAATTATTTCCTCTGAAAACGTCCGCCCAGTGCAGGAAGGTTTTGGCTGTACCCGCGACAAAGGCCGGGACCATTTCCAAAGCCGTGCACAGGGTGGATAATGTAAGCGGAGCAGGTCGGTCGGGTGCGTCTAGCGTTTCCAACTTAACTTGAGCCGGTGCCTCTTTGTCTTTGTCAAAAAAGGTCTGGCGGATGATGAGGATGGAGCTGTCCGCTTCCAGTGGAAGCCAGTTTTTCTCTTGGTGTTCGCGACTGACAATGATTTCAAAATAACCGTCATCGTCGCACTCCACATCGCGAATATCGATTTCGCCTGTTGAGGCCATCGTGCCATTGATCGCATAGCGATTGGCTTTGGTCGCAAAAGAGAGGATCGGCACGTCACCGCGCGTACCGCTGATCCGGTAAGTGCGCGCGCCTGATATGGTGGCGTTTTGATAATAATTGTCCGGATTGTCGGCGCCAATTTTCGCTGTAGCGTGGGAAGCTTGGTAAAGCGTGGCGAAAGCCGGATCGCCATTTTCCAGAAACATCTCAAGCGCGATACGGTTGAGGCGTGTGAGATAGCGCAACCCTTCCGCTTGTTCCAAGGGATCTGGATCAAAATCATTCTTGAGGATGATGTCGGATAATGCCGCCATCTCGGCATTATATTTTTTCCACATGTCTTCGGGCGAAGACACCTAGGGTGCCATATACTGGCCGCCATTGACGTCCAGCGTCGCGCCGCTGACGACTTTGGAATAATCAGAAAGAAAATAGAGCACAGATTTGGCGCAGTCCTCCTCAGGTGGAATGATGCCCAGTGGAATCCGCCCTGTGATCTCGCCAATGACTTCATCTCTTTCGCGACCTGAAGCCACTTGGTGGTCGATATAGCCGTAAACAGGCGCGCCACCGATCCAGCCCATACGAGTGGAATTCACCCGAATACCATATTGACCAAAATCCTTGGCCATGTGCCGGGTGAGCGCCGCCATGCCGCCTTTCGCGGCGGCATAGGCGGCCTCCCCTGGAAACGGATTCACAGTTGCCATTGTGTTGACATTGACGATAGCGCCTCCTCCATTCGCTTTCATCGATGGCAAACAGGCCTGTGCCATCCGCAGCGCCCCCGTACAATTGACGTCATAGACGGACGACCATTCATCCGGATCTGCTACGTCACAAGTTGCCCACGCCCCGTGATTATAGGCTGAGTTGACCAGCCCATCGATACGACCAAATTCTTTTGCAACAGTATCGGCCAGTTTTTGGCACTGGTCTGCCTTGGTGATGTCGGTAGACACAGCGACGGCCTCACCACCGGCCTTTCGGATCTCACCCACTATTTCATCAATGAATTCCTGATTACGGGAGCCGAGGCCGACTTTCGCACCTTCAGCCGCGGCGAGCTTGGCCATGCATTGACCCATGCCGATCCCCACACCGCTGATAATGACGACCTTGTCTTTGAGTAGCACCGTCCAATCCCGACATAATTTTTATTATGCGGGGACTTTAGGTGATAATTTTACGCAAATAAACCAATTCATTGGCATTTTGGACGGTTTTGCGTAGGATTATGGTAAAATAACTACGCAAAGACCATCATGGGGAGGGTGAAATGCTGCCGGGTAAGGACCATTTTATCACAGAGGCGCAAGAGCAGACAGGCCTGTCGGATTTCGGTGACCCTTGGATGTTGGCCCATATTGATCCTCTGGTGGAGGCATTGAACGCAACCGCCAAGTTAGGTCCGGAGGGGGCTTATGGGGCGAGCATGATGATCACCGGAGCTCTCGCCAACCGCTTGCGTTTGATGGATATGCTGGGCGATCATCCGGAGATTCACGATGAACAAGTAGAGGTGGCCGCTTTGTTATCCGGCTTGCCGCGCACGGGTTCGACCATGCTGCACCGTATGCTGGCCAGCGCGCCGGAACTCACGGCCATGCGCTGGTATGAGACGCAAAATTATTTGCCCATGCCGGGCGAGCAACCCGGCGATCCGTCTCCGCGCATTGCTGCCGCTGAAGGCATATTGGCCTACATGATGGACAAGATCCCCGAGCTCATGTCGATCCATCCCATGAGTATCACTCAACCCGACGAAGAGGTGATTGTACTTGGCCAACTCTTTTCCAGCTCCATGATTGAAAGCACATATTTCGTGCCGGACTTCGCGGCCTTTCTGGACGAGCAAGACCCTATGCCCGCCTATCAGGATTTGATCCTGATTTTGAAATGCCTGCAATGGCAGGACAAAAGCCGGGCGGGCAAGAAATGGGTTTTGAAAACGCCCGGCCATCTTAATTCCATGGCCACGGCTTTGCAGGCTTTCCCCGAAGCCAAATTTATCACGACCCACCGAGACCCGGTTGCTACCGTGCCGTCCTATTGTTCCATGATGCATTCGCTTTACAAAATGGGCTCGAGCGAGATTACAAACGATCAGATCGGTGAATTTTGGATGCCGCGACTGAAACGCTGGCTCGATCAATATATGGTGGCCCGTGACGGACAGGATGCCCGCTTTATGGATATCCATTACAAGCGCCTTTTGGATAATCCGACCTCAGTAGGTGGCGAGGTATTGGAATTCGCTGGTATCCCCATGAGCGCGGAAATCGAGGCCGGTATGGAAGACTGGATCGAAGCCAATGCCCGCGAACATCGCGCGCCCCATAAATATGCGCTGGAGGATTTCGGTTTGAGTGCTGAGATGATAGATGCCCGTTTTGCGGACTATAAGGACAGATTTCTCTAACTATGTCAGAAGACGAAAACACCCCAAAGCTTCGGGTCGATAAATGGTTGTGGATGGCGCGGTTTTTTAAAACCCGGCAATTGGCCTCCAAAGCCGTGTCGGCTGGAAAAATTCGGGTCAATACGCAACGGGTAAAGCCTGCTTTTAAGGTCAAACCCGGCGATGGCCTGGTCATAACTCGCGGTGAGTATATGTGGATTGTCGAAGTTTTGGATATCCCGAAACGACGCGGTCCTGCCAAAGAAGCGCAGCTCTTATATGAAGAAACCGAAGAGAGTATTGCGGGGCGACAACAGGTTAGCGATATTAGACGTGCCGAGCGCATCAGCCGACCCCGCGAAGAGGTGCGTCCGGACAAGCGTCAGCGCCGGCAATTACGGACACTCAAGCAAAAAGACTAAAGCCAGTTATTTCGTGGTTGATCTTTTGTGTAGCCAGTTACTGACAAAACGGAATAAAAATCCCAGTCCCAGAAAAATAACAAGCAAGACCGCTTGGGAAATGAAAAAGCCTTTCCATCCAATGGCACTGGGATTGGAAAACTCATATGGATATAGGCCGTCCATCTGCCCCCGGAGCAACATATAAACCGTGTAGGCGAGCGGAAAAATCAACCACATAAAAGGGGATTTTATCGGGATAAAACTTCGCGGCTTGGCCAGGATCCAAATCAGGAAAGTACCGGCCGGAACGAAGGTGTGGTGAATGTGATTTGTGAAGGCTGCAATGCCGGTCGGGTTATGGGTGGATGCGAGGACTGCATGATAAATTGTGCCAACCAACCATATCCAGACTGTCGCGCCTGTTAGCAGGCTGAAAGACCGCCAATGACCTCTTATCGCCGCCATGATCAGTACATAGCTCACGATGAAATTGGTCAAGATCGTAAAGAAGCGCAGCAGCGCCCAAAAGGTTGAGAGATAAGATCCGCTGGAACCGGGTACGGGTTCGCGAATGATCACCAGAATCAGGGTTGCCAATATGGAACTCAGGCCCACGATAAACGCGGCGACCCGCATAGGTTTGGATAATTCAGCCATGGCCCTCATTCCTAAACCAAGACCCAAAAGGCAAGTCTATTTTGGCTTAATAGAGACCATATCTTCCCATTTCAAACGTTTGCCGAGTTGGGTTGAAGACGAGATGGAGCGCGGATCGCCATGGCCGACGGATGTCAAGATATGGCTGGCATCAAAACCGCCGAGAGAAATGTCATAGGTCACCCAGCGACCATCAATATAGGCCTGTGTCCATATATGCGGGAGGAAGACATTACTTGCGCCGTGATACTCGGCGCGGGAATAGACCATGCCAGCGGCTACCCGGGTCGGCACGCCAGCGGCCCGGCCAAGTGCGGCGAGCAGGAGCGCATCTTCGCCGCAATCGCCTTTACGTCGTTTCAAGGCTTCGCTGGCAGAATAGTGGCCCATGAAATCTGCGTCCCGAATCCGGTTGCGGGCAAAGCGCCCGAGCTGCACCATTTTTTCATGGTGAGAGTCGACGTCTCGGACTTTTGCGGCGAGCCTCATAATGGCCGGGTCATCGCTTTCCAGCCAGGGTGCCGGCTGCGTCCATTCCTCAAGTTCAGCGTTAGACAGGGCCTCCGCATTGCCACAGGTGGCACAGATGTCCAGCACGATGTAATTCCCCGCGCGTACCACTTTTTGCTCTCCAGACTCGGGCAGGTCAAAGGTTACGTCGTCCGCAAAGCTGAAGCGGTAACGTATATTGCCTTCCAGGGCAGGTTTTAAAATTTTGTGGGGCGAGGGGATCATGGAACTGCGAATAACGCTAAAGGATTTCGTGCCGGATTTGGCCGATTTTTCGTCGGTTTGGAGGTATAGGATTTTCCGGTTTAACAGATCCATCTCATAGGTCAGCATCTCGCCAGTTGTTTTGTCGATATCGAATTGGTTGACGGTCAAAAGCTGATTGCCGTTATAGGTCTTACGCACCAGCGATAAGACGTGAGGCGCGGGGTTTTGCTTTGGCGCGGGTTCGATCGTGACCTGCTCGATAGTCATGGCCGAGAGGTTGAGGTTGTTAAATTTCAAAATGGGCTGGGCTGAAAAATCCTGGGCCTTGATCAGACTCGCACCATTATCAATGGCGACGTCAGAGGGTAATGGGATGCGCTTTTGGACAGTCCTCTTTCCGGTTTTCCGAATAATGACGGCGAAATCGCCATCCCGTTGAAAATCGAGTGTGCTTTTATAACCGCTATACCCGCCTTTACGTTCAATACGGTCGATCTGGCCGGTCTCGACATTTTTGAAATAGCGGGTTTCGTTGACATAGACCCGGGTCTTGGATTCTTTCTCCCGGATCTTCATCTGGGAATAATTGTGGGAAATCTTATAGCCGTCTTTGGTTTGACTGGCACGTGACGTATAGCCGATGTGACGCCCGTCATCAGTCACAATTTTGGACCACACTTTGTCCGAGGCCGAAACGGACAAAGCTGGCCCGACAGCCAGCAATGCCCCCACAATGATCCGCTTCAGCACGAGGCGCTAGTCTTCTTGGGTTGTCATAAGGACGGGGTCTGACTCTGACGGTTCTTCCGTCTCTTCGAGCCCGTTCAAGGCAAAGAGTAATAGCGCATCGTCCTTATTGTCGATCAGATCGCTTGTCTCTGGAATGTCGCTCAGATGTTTTTCGGCTTCCGTGTCAATCCAGAGCGCTTCGCCGGCCTCGCGGATGCCGCCTGCCGTAATGATGATTTCATCTCCGTAACAATATAGATCTTCGTTATCTACCGTCGTCTCAGGGGCGTCCTGTGCAGCCGCAAACACGGGCAGGGTGGCCAAAGTGAGCGCTGCGCTCGCCGCCAGTTTCCGAACCGGGAGCGTATACCGTACACAAACCTCTCCAGAGCAACTTGACAAAAAAATCTGCCGATCTTCACTGGACATATGGGTCAGGTCAAAAACATTTCGCTCGCACATAGAGCAAAAGTCATCTGTGAGAATTTCATCGAGTTTGTCCACATAAGGACAGGGGCTTTCAACCTTTGGAAATAATCCCATATTCTCCTCCCGTTTTGACGTGACTATTCTGACTCGGTGGCCGGGGCGATAGTTTCGTCGTCTAGTCCGTTCAAGGCAAAATCCAGCAGGGCGGCGTCCTTGTCATCGGTCTCTTCGGAGGCTTCGGGAATTTCAGAGAGCTTCTTCTCTGCTTCCCTATCGATCTTAAGGGTTTCGCCCGGCTTGCGCACGGCACCGACAATGATCACGTTTTCATCGTGATAGCTATATTGCAGCTCGTCATCATCTGGCATGGTATCATCTTGCGCCAGGGCAGGATGTGACAAGCCCATAGCCGCAATGGCCAGTCCGAGTAAAAATTTTTGAAGTGCCATTACATCCTCCCTTGGCAGTGTCTAACGCATTGACTTG
>JAHDBU010000090.1:3281-7225 GCA_020630275.1 Hellea sp. | reverse complement strand
GCGAAGAAAATCGCAATTTTGGATGTGGATTATCACCACGGAAACGGAACGCAGGATATATTCTATGGGCGTTCAGACGTTTTATTTGTGTCACTGCATGCCGACCCCAAAACGGATTATCCGTTTTACTGGGGCCATGCGGATGAAACCGGTGAAGGCGCTGGCACAGGTTTCAATGTCAATTTGCCTATGCCGCGCGGTACAGATTGGAATAGTTATCGGCAATCTTTAGACGAAGGGCTGAAAACAATTTCAGAATTTGCACCGGACTATTTGATTGTCTCTTATGGGGCCGATACATTTATCGATGATCCGATCAGTTTTTTCGAACTGACAACGCCAGATTACACAACTATGGGCGCACAGATATCCGCGCTTGGCGTACCCTGTCTGATCTGCATGGAGGGCGGCTACGATCTGGCCTCAGTTGGAAATAACGTAAAGGCCTTTCTCGACGGATTTTAGATGTGCAGTGGCCTGTCATATGCCGCTAAAACAGCTTCATGCATCATCTCGGACAGCGTCGGATGCGGGAACACGGTTTCAATAAGCTCAAGTTCGGTAGTTTCCAGGGTCCGGGCAATTGTATAACCTTGAATGAGCTCGGTCACTTCGGCCCCGATCATATGCGCACCTAACAGCTCGCCTGTTGTCTTGTCAAAAATAGTTTTGATCAGTCCTTCGGCCTCGCCCAGCGCCACCGCTTTGCCGTTGCCGATAAAGGGAAACTTGCCAACGCGAATGTCATAGCCCGCCTCTTTGGCCTCTGCCTCCGTATAGCCCACACTGGCCACTTGCGGGTGACAATAGGTGCAGCCTGGAATAGCATTGGCGTCGAGCGCATGGGGATTTTGCCCCGCGATTTTTTCGATACAGATAATGCCTTCATGTGAGGCCTTGTGAGCGAGCCACGGCGGGGTGGTCACATCGCCAATGGCATAGAGCCCCGAAACACCGGTGAAAGAATATTCATCGACCGTGATATGAGAGCGATCGACCTTCACCCCCAACGCTTCCAAGCCCATATCCTCGACATTGCCGACAATGCCAATAGCCAGAATGATCCGGTCAAAACTGGCCGTCTCTTCGCCCTTCGGTCCGGCCATGGTCGCAGCAATGTCTTTGGACCCCGGTTTGACTGATTTGACCTGCGTTTCTGTTTTGATGGTGATGCCTTGCTTCTCAAATGATTTCTTGGCGAAGGCCGATATTTCCGCGTCTTCGGCTGGCAGGATCCGGTCGACCATTTCAACGACGGTGACGTCCGCGCCAAAAGCGTTGTAAAAGCTCGCAAACTCCATACCGATGGCCCCGGACCCGATGACCAAAAGACGCCCGGGCATTTCCTGCGGGATCATCGCTTCTTTGGCAGTCCAGATATATTTACCGTCAGGCTCAAGACCGATTTGCGGAATGGTTCGGGCGCGCGCACCACTGGCCAGAATGACATGTTTGGCTTGATATTTGTCTTTGCCAACTACCACGATCGGAGCGGGCCTTCCCGCTTCCAGTTTTGCGAAACCTTCAATGACGGTGATCTTGTGCTTTTTCATCAGAAACGAAATGCCCTTGGACATTTGCCCGGCAATATTACGAGACCGCTTGACGATGGCCGCAAGGTCAAATCCAGCCGTCGCAGTTAGGCCGTAGTCTTTGGCATGCTGCATCTGGGTGTAGACGTCCGCAGAGCGCAACAGGGCTTTGGTAGGGATACAGCCCCAATTCAGACAGACACCGCCGAGAGCATCTTTTTCAACGACCGCCGTTTTAAATCCTAATTGCGAAGCGCGAATGGCCGTCACATATCCGCCGGGGCCGGAGCCGATTACGATGACATCAAAGTCGGAATTTGCCATAGATCACACCACTTATTCACATGCGAAAGAGTTTCGCAAATAATCGGCAAGCCTATAACAGAGACTATGGAATTTTGATAGAAAAAAGCGTGGGCGAATAAGGTTTTATCGGCGGCCATCCGTGCCCAAAAGAGCTTCAATCACTTGCAGGCGCATCACGTCCCGCAGCTCTTCAACTTCGACCTGTTCGATCAGAGCAAACGCATCATCAGAATGCCCAAAACGGGCCAAACCCATGGCAATTCTGGATCGGGCTGTATCGCGGAGCTCAATCTGTTTGATTTTCAGGGCCGCGCGTTCCGCCTGTTTGAACATACCTTTATTGGTCGCGTAATCCGCAAGATCCAGATAGGCTCGGTCACGCAAATCCGGCTGGGTAATATTTTCGGCTTCTTTAAAAACAACGCGGATGCGTTTCATGGCCGGATCGTCTTTGTCGACCACATGCCCCGAAATGACAGAGCGGTGCGGGCGCTTGACCGGCTTGGATTGCGTCTCTTCCGGTTTCGTCATTTCGACTTGACGGGGTGGCTCGACGAATACCTCTTCTTCTCTCGGAGGTCTGATTTCGGAAACCGGCGACAAGTCTAACTCTTCCTCGACCAGTTCTTCCGCTTCGACCATTTCGACCTCTTCCGGTGGGATGATCTGCTCAGGCTCAATTAGTTCAATTGTCCCAGTTTCGATCACCTCTGGTTCAGTCACTTCTAGCTCAGAAGCCTCAGCTTCTTCTTCGCTGTCTTTTTGATTTTTTGGCGGGTGCGGATGCTCTTCCGCGCTTGCAAATTCGGCTCGTTCACCTTCTAATTCATAGGGATTATCAAGATCATCAGCCTCAACATATTCATCGCCCTTGACCTCATCTTCGGAAATATACCTTGAAATGATATCCTTGGAGGACCGGGTATCCTCTATGGCCTCATCATTGACGATGACGCCCTCGCCACCGCCATCAGCGGGTTCTGTCCCGTAATAAACGACACCACCCGCAAATAGAGCGGCAAAAGAAGCGGCGATAAATGTTTTCATGACCATAGCGGTTATCCAAAGAGGTTACCAAAGGGCTTTCACGTTAACCAATCATAAACCATAGGACCGACAACGCAAAGCCTGCGCTGCAGTAGGGAGAAATTGAGCTGTCTCTGCAACCCAGAGACGAAGCCGGGGTTACAGCATCATCGTGATGGGTTGTTCCACATAACGCTTGAAATGTTGCAACCATTTCGCACCCAGCGCGCCGTCAACAACCCGGTGATCACAGGTCAGAGTAACCGTCATAACCGTGGCAATCGCGATGGCTCCGTCTTTGACGACGGGCCTAGGTGCGCCCGCCCCGACCGATAAAATCATGCCGTGCGGTTCATTGATGATAGAGCCAAAATTCTTGATACCCATCATCCCAAGATTGGAAATACTGAACGTGCCGCCCTGATATTCCTGCGGCTTAAGCTTTCGATCTTTGGCCCGAACGATCAAATCATCCATCTCAGCGGAAATCGTGGAGAGGCCTTTATTCTCGGCGCCTCTGACGATCGGAGTAATCAGACCGTCTTGGATAGCCACCGCAACCGCCACATCGGCATGTTTATGCATAGCGATACCGTCAGGTGTATAGCTGGCATTGGCTTCGGGGACGTGTTTGAGTGCGAGCGCGCAGGCCCGTATAAGCATATCGTTGACAGAAATTTTGATGCCTTCCGGCACCTGACCGTTAAGTTCCTTACGCATTTTCAACAGCGCATCGAGCTCGCAATCGATCTGAAGCGGGAAATCCGGGACGTTATTATTGGATGAGACCAGGCGTTTGGCGACGACCTTTTGAATGTTATTGAGCGGGATCAGATCATAGGACCCCGGCTCAACGCCCATGCGGGTCAGATAGTCTGCACCACCACCCAGTGGCATTCCAACTTCAGTTGTCTGCGCGGCCTCGGCGACAGGCGAGGCCTGCGGGGCCGTTTGCGTACCGCTAGCTTTCGCCGCCTCGACGTCTGCTTTGACGATACGGCCATTGGGGCCCGTTCCAGAAATGGCAGCGAGATTCAGCCCGGCCTCTTCGGCGAGCCGTTTGGCCAGAGGTGAAGCCTT
>JAHDBU010000090.1:0-3181 GCA_020630275.1 Hellea sp. | reverse complement strand
GGGGATGGAGAGGGTGCTGCGGCTGCACCCGGCTTATATCCGTCCATGGCGCTCGGATCTTCGTCTTCCTCGAGTAGAACCGCTATAGGCGCGTTGACTTTCACGCCTTCTGATCCTTCAGCCACCAGAATTTTGACGAGTGTTCCCTCTTCAACAGCTTCCACTTCCATGGTTGCTTTATCGGTTTCGATCTCAGCCAGTACATCACCGGAGCTAATTGTGTCGCCTTCTTTCACCATCCATTTGGCGAGCGTGCCTTCTTCCATCGTCGGAGAAAGCGCGGGCATGAGGATTTCAATGGGCATCGTCTAATCCTTGTAGCAAACTTTGCGGGCCGCCTCGACAACCTTTTGAACACCCGGCAGGCTCAGCGCTTCAAGATTGGCCGCATAAGGCAGGGGCACGTCTTCTTGATGCACACGGGCTGGTGGCGCGTCGAGATAATCAAAGGCCTCTTGTGTGACCACGGCAGAGATCTCAGCACCAACACCGTGTTGTCCCCAGCCTTCTTCGGCGCAGACAATCCGGTTGGTTTTCTTGACCGACTCAATGACTGTATCTGTATCCAGAGGGCGCAACGTGCGAAGATCGATGACTTCCGCGTCGATACCTTGACCCGCTAAAATATCTGCCGCCTCGAGGGAACGTCCAACCATGCGGGAATGGGCCACAATCGTGACATCAGCACCTTCGCGTCGGACCTTGGCTTTGCCGATCGGGATGAGGAAATCATCCATATCCGGCACCTCAAAAGTCTCTCCATAAAGGAGCTCATGCTCAAGGAAGACCACCGGGTTCGGGTCGCGAATAGCAGCCTTTAACAGCCCCTTGGCATCGGCGGCATCATAGGGGGCAATGACCTTGAGACCTGGGACGTGGGCATACCAGCTGGAATAGTCCTGAGAGTGCTGCGCGCCAACACGAGACGCGGCGCCATTGGGTCCTCGGAAAACGATCGGACAGCGCATCTGCCCGCCGGACATATAAAGGGTCTTGGCGGCAGAATTTATAATATGATCAATAGCTTGCATAGCAAAGTTGAACGTCATAAATTCGACGATAGGCTTGAGACCACCCATGGCTGCGCCCACACCAATGCCGGCAAAACCATGTTCGGTGATTGGGGTATCGACAACGCGTTTGGCACCAAATTCATCAAGCAATCCTCGGGTGACTTTATAGGCACCCTGGTATTCGGCGACCTCTTCACCCATGACAAAGACATGGGGGTCGCGGCGCATCTCTTCGGCCATGGCATCACGCAAAGCATCGCGGACGGTGAGCTCGACCATTTTGATATTGGTAGGAATGGACGGCTCGGGTGGGGCCGCTTTTCTCACAGGCGCTGCCGCGGGAGTCGGAGCGGGCTCCGGACTAGCGGCTGGAGCAGCCTGAGGCGCAGCTGCTGCAGGCGAGGATAAAGCACTGGCATCTTCACCATCTTCGAGCAGTTGCAAAATAACCGTGCCGACTTTGACGTTTTCAGTCCCTTCAGCCACAACGATACGTCCGACGACGCCTTCATCAATGCTCTCGACTTCCATGGTCGCTTTGTCGGTTTCAATTTCGGCCAAGACGTCGCCGGATGAAACGGTGTCACCTTCCTTGACCATCCACTTGGCGAGAGTGCCCTCTTCCATGGTCGGGCTCAGTGCGGGCATTTGAATATCGATTGCCATGTCTTACGCCTCCAACAATACGTCGGTGTAGAGCTCGGACGGATCTGGCTCCGGGCTCTCGAGCGCGAAGTCCGCCGAGTCTGAAACGATAGCCTTGATCTCTTTGTCGATAGCTTTGAGGCTATCCTGATCGGCCCAGCCTTCCTCGATCAAACGTTCCTTGACCTGATCAATGGGGTCGCGTTCCTCGCGGACTTCTTTGACCTCGTCACGGGTCCTGTATTTGGCCGGGTCGGACATAGAGTGGCCGCGATAGCGATAGGTCTTCATTTCCAGTATCATGGGCCCTTTGCCATCGCGGGCATGTTTAATGGCCTTCTTGCCGGCCTCTCGAACGGCCAACACATCCATGCCATTGACCTGCACGCCCTCGATACCGAAACTGATGCCGCGTTTGTAGAGCTCGGTCTCTGCTGAGGAACGTTCTACGGAGGTGCCCATGGCGTATTGGTTGTTTTCGATAATAAAGACGACCGGCAGGTCCCAAAGCTCAGCCATGTTGAAAGTCTCATAGACTTGGCCTTGATTGGCCGCGCCGTCCCCGAAAAAGGCCAGGCTTACCGCGCCGTTTTCCAGATATTTATTGGCAAAGCCCAGACCAGCCCCGATCGGCACCTGCGCGCCGACAATCCCGTGGCCGCCGTAAAAGTTTTTCTCGACGGAGAACATATGCATGGAGCCGCCTTTGCCGCGAGAATAACCGCCGATCCGGCCGGTCAGCTCGGCCATCACGCCTCTTGCTGTCATGCCACAAGCCAGCATATGGCCGTGGTCCCGGTAAGAGGTGATCATCTGATCGCCCTCTTTCATGGCGTGGCGCATGCCAACCACAACGGCCTCTTGCCCGATATAGAGGTGACAAAAGCCAGCAATCTGGCCCATACCGTAAAGCTGCCCGGCCTTTTCTTCGAAACGGCGAATGAGCAGCATGTCCCGGTAATAATCGGTAAGTTCGGCTTTATTTGTTTTGGGCGATTTCGCTTTTTTGGCCATAATTCCCCGCATTAATTCGGATATGAAGTATATTGCAGTGAGATACCGCATTATTCGCGAGAGAATTAGAGTTTTTGCGCCCTAAGGGTCAAGCCAAATCGTGATTTCGTTCGGATATGAAAGAAATGCCTTTTCGCGGGCCAGGAGATCCAGCGCGTCGCGGTTGAGCTGATCGGCCTTGAGGGCTTCGATTTGCCGCTCCAGGTCGGCCCGGACGGTTTTCGCGGTTTCAAGCTCGCCCTCAAGGCGTGTGATATCGGATTTATAGTCGGCCCAGCTCATCAGGCCCTGAGACCCAGACAGGGCGTGAAAGGCCAGATAAATATAAAAGGCAAATATGGCCAAAACCGGCCAGGATCGTCTTATGCGCCAAAGTCTGTGCATGAGGCTTCATGGGCCGCTATGGTTAGCGGAAGGTTAAGTTGGGAAATTTTGGTCAGAAACGACCTTATCGGATCCGGACGGATCCTTGAGAGAAGAAGGAATTAGAATTGTTCCGGGCCTAGAAA
>JAHDBU010000089.1 GCA_020630275.1 Hellea sp. | reverse complement strand
GGGCCGCCTGTTTGGGTACGCGGGTTTCTGTGCCGAGCCAGATGCCGAAAAACAGATTTCGGAATTCAGGGTAATCCACTTCACAGGACATTTCCCCATTATAATAAAACTTGGCTTTGGTCTCGCTTTCGCTAATGGCGATGATGGTGTCGCCTTTGACAACATCCGGGAAACATTCCAGAAAAATCGGCTTAATATCTGTAAAGGCCTCTTTATCCTTGCGGGCAAAGCGGGCCATTTCGTGAATGCCGGCTTTGGTGATTTGTTCGCTGGAAAATTTACGGCGATAATCGAGCGCCAGAACAAAGGGGTCATTCATATCAAACGCATCTTTGTCGGCAGAGGTGCATAGAGAGGCATCATAAAGCTTGAAAACGGATTTTTTATAAGTCGCTTCACCCAAAGATTTAAGTGATATATCTCCCATCGGAGCGCTAAGACATGAAGCGGCTATTATTGTTAGTAGACCAGACATTTAAACCTTTATGATTACCACGCGGCCCCGTTTATACGTATTTATCCAATAATCTATTACCAGAAACACCTGAATGGCAGCGGTCCTGCATCAAACGAAGTTACAGTTTGATACAGGATCGCTGTTAATTACGCTCCCTGCCGAGTGACAGGGGGAGGGTCGGCGGGAACGTAATCTTGTTTTATCTACGACGCTGTAATTCCTATGGATCACCAGTGATCCGCATTTTTATCTATATCGTAAGAAAGGGCATGAATTTCAGTCAAAAGTCGAATATAGTGGCTATAAATACCGTCCGTCAGGGAAAGGTCCGAAGAGCCATGGCTGCACGAGCCGTTGATATAAAACCAGAAGACAGGGACGCCAGTTACTGGGCAGCCCTGATGTTCGATATCGCCGAAAAGCGAGACAAAGAGGCCTTTCAAAGCCTGTTTGACTATTACGCGCCGCGGGTCAAATCCTTCATCATGCGCTCTGGAATAGCAGAGATCACTGCAGAAGAAGTGGCCCAGGAGACCCTGTTAACGGTCTGGCGCAAGGCCGATAAGTTCAATCCGACCCTGGCGTCAGCTTCAACCTGGATTTTCACCATTGCCCGAAACAAAAAAATTGACCGACTGCGCAAGGATGCACGCCCTTTGCCTGATGCCAATGACCCAACTTTTGCGGGACCCGGTGTTGAAACCCCAGAGACCACAGCTTGGCATTCAATCAATGCTGCCAAAGTACATGCGGCCCTTGAAAAGCTACCGGAAGATCAGCGGAAAGTGCTAAAACTGGCTTTTATAGAGGAAAACCCTCATGCAGCTGTTTCTGAGAAGCTCGGCATTCCTTTAGGCACGGTAAAATCACGTATTCGACTAGGACTGGAAAAACTAAGAACGCTGCTCGCGGAACAGCGCGGAGATTTTTCATGACAAATGCTATTTATCACCCCGCAGACGATGTGCTGCTAAAATATGTAACCGGTGGTTTTGATACCGCCTATAATATCGTGCTGGCTTCTCATGTAAGCCAATGCCTCCAATGCCAAAACTCAGTGGCTTTACATCAGGAAATCGGCGGACAAGCTTTGGTCGAACAAAAGCCTGTCGACATGAAGATATCGGCCCTGGACCTCCTGGAGTCATCTGCCCCAGAAATTGACGAACCCCCCGCGCCTATCACAAGCGATTATAGTCAAACCTTTGACATTAAAACGCCGGGAATTTTGTCGACCTATTTGGGCAAGGCTCTAGATGCTCTTAAATGGCAGTCTTTATCGCCAAGCCTGAAACAGCACGTCATCAAAGCGGATGGAAAAGCTGTTGCCCGCTTGCTTTGGATGGCGCCTGGAAAGTCTGTACCGCCGCATGGTCACCAAGGCGAAGAAATGACGCTCATCCTATCGGGTGGATATTATGATGGTGACGAAGCCTACACTGCAGGTGACTTGCATATTGCGGACCACAAAACACCACATGTACCGGTCGCAATGGAAGACAAGCCTTGCCTTGTCCTGACGGCGACCGATGCGCCGCTGATTTTCTCTGGAATAATTCCGAAACTGCTCCAGCCATTTTATAAAATATAGCCCTGTCAAACAGGACCTATCAAAGAATGCCCCGGCTCCCATCGTAAGTTTACGATGGGAGTTCCGTTTTAAATGGCAGATCGGTTTATTGGAGAGCGCCAAACAGCGATTACCGCCAATAACTTCATTAAACACGGCACTAAAGCATAGGTGTAAGCCAGACCTTTCAGGGCGTCCGCTGAATGCGTTTCATCTCCTGGGTTGAACCCTGCTCGTTCGACAAGGACAACAGCGATTGCCAGCCCTGAGGCAAAAGACAGTTTGGTGATAAAACCCCAAATTCCAAAAGTGAAAGACCCGCCGGCGCCCGAGCGGGTGAGTTCGTCGGATAGCATGGCTGGGAGCAACGTCATATCTGCACCCAGGGCCAAACCGGATAAAACGCAAATCAAATAGAACCAGCCAATATCACCCTGGCCCAGAAAGGCGGCCATGAAAAATGCCGGTGTGACGAGTAGCATGCCTGTCATGAGCGCGGTTTTCGCCGAGAAGCGCGCCGCAATATGTCCCCAAAACGGCGCCGCAATGGCAGCGCTGATAAAAAAGACGAGTAAGGTCAGGCCGGTATGCCTTTCATCCGCCCCCAAAAAATCTTGGGCGTACCAGAGAAAAAGCGTGGATGTGATCCCAGTGGCAATGGAGTTGAGATAACCAATCCCCATGAGCCAGCGCAGGTTTTTGCTTTTGAATAAGTGCCAGAAGTTTGAGCTCTCCGTGAGCTGTGTTGATGCAAACCGCCAAACGGGGCGTGAAAGTATCAAAGCCAAAACCAGTAATCCAAGAAATAAGAGACTATAGGCCCAATATCCCTGTTTTTGACCAAAGACCTCAACCAAAAATACAGGGGCGATACAGGCGGCTGACACCCCTATCAGGACGGTCGCTTCTCGCCAGGCGGCGATACGTCCATGGGACAGGCCGCCGGTCTCGGCCATTTCGAGCCCAGTAGAATAGAATAAAATTTGTAATCCGCTAAAGCCTGTGAATACCAGTGCCAGAGATAGGCCAAACCAAAGCGGCAATGAGAAAAGCGGGCTGGGGGCAAACAGGCACAACATGCCGAGCGCAAAAAGGAAGCCAAATCCGATGACCAAAATTTGCACCCGGCTTTGAAACCGGTTGATCAACCAACCCAGCAAGGGGTCTTGTGCCAAATCGAAAACCCGCAGGATGAAAAATATCGTCCCCATAACGGTCAGGCTCAATCCTTGAATGCCGCCATAAAATTCCGGTGTATGAATATAAATAGGAGGTCCGGCGAAGGCGACGACAGCCCCGATCAACGCATACCGCCACAGACCAAACCCCAGCGCCTTCGTTGATGAGGTTTTTTGAACATTACTAGTCATGATCTTGTTACGTCGTTCATCCGCTCACAGATCAAACTAACCTCTCAGCTAACTTCTCAGGGGATAATCGGCTTCGACCGTGTAAACATTGGAACTGCCCTGGCGTCGTCGGCTGGAATAGAGCAAAAATTCATCCACCCAAAATGGCGGGCAGCGAAACCCACTATGAGATTGTTCCCACTCTGCTACCGCCAAAACATCAGGAAACGCCCGGAGATAGGCCAATGTGACATGCGGCTGAAACTCGCGTTTGTCCATTTCAATCCGGCAATCCCTCGCCACTTTTCGAACAGCTTTTGCCAATTTGGTAAGCTCCGGATTATCTTCAACGCCGATCCAAATAGAATGCGGCTCGGCTCGGCCATAATGACCGGTACCTGCCAATGAAACCTCAAAAGATCCTTGTCGAATGGTCGCCAGATGTTGATCCAAAAGCTCGGCCTGTTCGCCTGTCAGATCCCCAAAAAATCCCAGCGTGATATGAAATTTCTCAGGACCAGACCATTTGGCGTCTGGCACGCCTTTCTGGAGGTGGGATAGTTTTTCAACGATTTCAGAGGGTGGCCGGATGGCCGCAAAGAGTCGGTATGTATCCATAATTTTGCCGGGACTTTCACTCGGCTAGCTATTTAGTTGGTTTAAGGACAGGGCGAGCGGTGCTCTTTCTGTATCCGGCGGGATTCGCGCTCCATTTCATCTGTCCACTCAATGTCATGGGCGTCAATATTTTCCTTGAGCTGCTCCATGGTTGTTGCCCCGATAATGTTAGATGTCACAAAGGCGCGGCTTTCAACAAATTTCAAAGCAAACTGAGTCGGGGTCAAACCCAAACGGCGGGCCGTATCATTGCAATCTGCAATCGCCTCTTGACCGCCTGCCCCTTCGTAACGGCCTAAAAATTGACTGAACAAAGCTTTGCGGGATTTTTCGGGCAAGGCTCCATTGTCATATTTTCCGGTCAAATAGCCTTGCGCCAAAGGAGAATACGCCAGCAGGCCGACTTGTTCCCGCATGGATATTTCCGCTGAGGCGTAATCGTGGCGTCGAGACACCAGATTATAGACACATTGATTGGAAACCATGCGCGGCCAGCCTCGGGCCTCGGCAATAGCCAAGAATTTCATGACGGCCCATGGATGTTCATTGGACACACCGATATGCCGTATATTGCCTTTTTCGACATGGCGGTTCAGGCTTTCGAGAATATCCTCCAGCGGCACCATATCGCTTTCATCGTAATCATAATAAGCATGGAAACCAAAAGCCGGAATGTTCCGGTCCGGCCAATGAAGCTGATAAAGATCAATATAATCCGTTTGCAGCCTACGAAGAGATTTTTCGACGGCCTCATCAATCTGGGCGCGTGTATGACGAGGGTTTGAGCCATCATCCCGGCACCATGTCATAGCAGAGCGCCCGGTAACTTTGGTGGCGATGACCAGATCGTCTCTTTTGGCACGGGCTTTGAGCCATGTTCCGATATAGGTTTCCGTTCGACCTTGTGTGCGAGAATCACCCGGCACAGGATACATTTCCGCCGTATCGATAAAATTGATCCCCCGCTCAGCAGTGGCATAGTTGAGCTGTTCATGGGCCTCAGCTTCGGTATTTTGCTCACCCCAGGTCATAGTTCCGAGACAGATTGAGGTGACTTTAAGGTCCGTGCGACCGAGGGTTCTGAGTTCCATAAAAATACCTGATTAACTGAACAGACGAAATATTTTGTAATTCTTAGGAATTCGTCCTATATTAAAGGGGTATTCGTCATTGCAAGGAGTTTTTATGACTGATCGTTCACCTCGAATTGTGGGCGCCGGTGAAACGGATGTTGGCCTACGTAACTTTATGTTGGGCACTTACCGCTACATGGCCGCCGCTATGGCTGTCACAGCCGGTATCGCCTATTTTGGCGGACAAATGATCCAGAGCAATCCAGAGCTTTTGGGCGTTATTCGCAATCCATTTATTGTCCTTGGCTTTATTATTGCCATTCCTTTCCTTTTTGGCGGTGTTGCGCGTAAAATGCACACAATGAGCCTTGGTGGCATGCAAACCTTCCTATTTGGATTTGCCGCATTCCTGGGTGTGTTTATGTCGGCTGTTGCCGCATTTGTTCCCGGGGCTGTCATTGCCAAGATCTTTTTCATGGCTGTTGCCATGTTTGGCGCGCTAAGCCTGTTTGGTTATTCTACCAGCAGTAATTTATCGACTTATGTCAGATATGCGATTGCGGCCTTTATTGGTTTTATCGCCATCAACGTGCTAGGCATGTTCTTCCCGGCTCTACGCCCAACAGGAACGATGGACATTGTCATCAACCTGATCGGTTTGGCTGCGATTGCTTTCATCACGGCGTGGGAAACGCAGATGCTGAAGCGGACATATTATGCTGTTGCCGGCAATCCTGGCATGGCCAGCAAAATGTCAGCCTATGGCGCGGCCAGCCTGCTGCTCTCTTTCGTGAATATTTTCAATATTCTGATGAGCCTTTTCGGTAGCGAATAAGCGATCGAAATATCAAGAATTGGACCCGCGCCGCGAGCGCGGGTTTTTTTGTGGCTAATGGAAGCCTATTTGACCTGAAATTTCTTTTTATCAAAGACTTTAAGAACCGACTCCAAATCATGGCCTCGTTTCAAGATCAAGCCTCCAGGGGCCATGACGCTGAACTGTCCTTGACGTTTACGCAAGGCAGGCGTCTTCACAATCTGATAGAGCGCATGCTCGCTGGCTTTGCGGTAAACACTAAACACAGCCCGGTCCGACAGGAAGTCCATGGCATAGTCTTTCCAGTGACCGGCGCTGACCATACGTCCGTATACCGATAGAATCTGGCCGAGCTCTTTGCGATCAAAGGCGACTTGTGACGGTTTCCCGGGATTGGATGAAGATGTGCGCGGCGGCAGATTGACGATATTTGTTGTGCTCATTACCCGTAATTCTAGCCAAACAGAGAAAGGACGCAAGCCTTCTGAACGATTGTTAACCTCTTGGTAGTAATTTGCCCCAAAATGGTCACAATTCGGTCCTTTTGTGGCCTTTTCCTGAAAATATACAACCATTGTTAGCGAAGGAAACGTCACCGTGCTTTTCCCAGCCAGCCCCCCGCACTCGGAGGCGTTCCTTCTCTAATTCCCACGTCCCCGCACTCTCCCACAGTGCGAACACAAAATAGCCCCGTCGTTTTAGCCCAACGACGGGGCATAATTTTTGCGCCAATCACGGAAATATAACAATCCTTGGAACAACAGCGCTGTCTGCTAGGCAGGCCAGCAGGGTTTTGTTATAAGGGGACATGCGTAGAATTATCCTCACACTGATTATATTTGTCGGCCTTGTGGCTTCACTGGTCGTGCCGTCATGGGCCCAAAGCAACGAACTGGACGACAATCTGGCGAGTGCCCGGCAGATGTTTCTAAAAGGTGAGTATGCTTCGGCCATTGAAATGGGCAAAGATGTGGGATCAGCTGAGGGATTAAGTCTCGCCGCGGAGTCCATGTCAGCGCAGGTCCTGCTAGGCCAGGTCAAGAAACGCCGCAAAACGGCCACCAAGGCCCGCAAGCTGGCGCAAAAGGCCCTCAAAAAAGACAAGACCTCTCACGAGGCCATTGTGCAATACGCGCTGGCCCGCGGATTTGAAACCCAGGCCAGCAGTCCGGTTCGAGTATGGCGCAAAGGCCTGATCAAGAAATCCCGTGAAGCCATTGAAGCCGTTCAAACCACAATCCCAGAGGACCCCCGGGGCGATGCGCTGATGGGCGCCTGGCATTTGGGTATTGTCCGCCGCGCTGGGGCTGAACGGGCCGAAGACTGGTTTGAGGCCACCGAAAACGACGGTGTAAGACTATATGAATCCGCCCTGTCTCAGAGCCCAGATGATATCACCATTTTGACGAATTTTGCTGTGACTCTGTTGGCCATTGATCCCACTCGGCATAATGAAAAAGCCAAAACC
>JAHDBU010000088.1 GCA_020630275.1 Hellea sp. | reverse complement strand
CCGTCCAGATTGGACCCGCCATTCCAGCCACCAGTGATACTGCCATCCAAGAAACGACGATGCGGATTATTTCCGTCACCAGGAGGTCCGACCCACTCGCCGAAACCAGCCGTGTTAAACGTATCAGGAACAAATGTTACACTTGGGTTATCCAAATCCGCGTTTAACTCAAAGTTCGAGAAGAAACGCGTACCGCCCCAAAGTCTTTCACGGTCAAATTCCGCAATTGTACGGTGAACATCCGCATTCACAAACCAGTTATCGGCTGGACGCCACTGGACATTCAAGCTAATGTCCTGCGTCATGGACTTATCCTCTTGATGGATACCGAGGTTTGTGAAATTGGCACCTGCGGCACCCGTCCAATCACGGAGCTCGTTTGAAATCACACCGCCGCTGTAAAGACCGGTGACTGCAGTTGTCTGCTCACACCCCAAGTTAGCAGCATCGGGGTCGTTATTACCGTTACAGTGCGCTAGTCCAGAAGATGCGAAAGGTGTTGTCGCTAATTCACCCACGATATTTGTCGAGAACCATTGCTCTCCATCTGTAAACCACTCCAGCGTACGCTCGTCGCTGTCAACTTGGTTTTCGATCCGGGCAAACTTGACGGTCGCTTTAAAATCGCCTTCGTTATTCTCCCACTGCCCGGCCGCATAATAACTCTGGCGTTCCCGGTCCACATCATTGGTTCTCAGCTGAAATCCACCCGGTATGGCAATGCTTTCGCCGGGCGCGAATTGATCACTTGGTACGCCAACCAAATTGGACATGGCTAATGTATCATTATTAATAGGTGTGAGTTGACCAATCTGAAAACCGTGGAGCTCTGATTTTAGCTCAGAATGAGAGAAAGAGCCAAGAATACCAAATTCACCGTGAGTTCCGTCCCAGCGCTCACCAGCAACGACACTAAAGTCAGGCGTAATTTCTTCGCGGAGGTCTGTATACGTACCATCCAGCGTAAGAACGGCAAATCCGCCGTTTCTATCAAATGGCTCCAGGGTGCGGAGGTTGATACCGCCACCGATACCGCCTTCGACGCGGTCGGCAGATGTTTGCTTGTAAACGTCAACAGCGCCGATCAGCTCAGGTGGAATGGTACCAAAGTCAAGAGCACGACCGCCATTAGCCGAGAAAGAGTCACGACCATTAAATTCGGTCTTCACAAGTGTAAGACCGCGGATCAGGTTGCCGCCACCTTCTGGAGACGGGAAGTCGCCTTCACTGCCGCCTAGGCTGAAACGTTGAACGACAACACCCGGAACTCGAGCGAGAGCTTCAGCGACCGAAAGATCTGGAAGCGTAGAAACATCAGACGCCGTGATTGAGTCAATCGCCACGTCGGCGTCGCGCTTCAGGTCACGCGCATTTTTAATCGCGGCCCGGATACCCGTAACAACGATTTCATCGTCATCGGTTTCATCATCTTGCGCATGAGCGACCGGAGCCATCATGAGTGCGATCATGGCGGTAGACATTGCCAACTTCAATTTGTGAGAAATATTCTCATAAGGACTTGATGTGAAATTCAAGACTTCCTCCCCTTTGTGTTTGGAGCCCCAAATACCCAGGAACTCCCTCGAAAAATTTTCCCCTGAGCAAACTCCTCAGAGCATCCATACAAACGCCTCCCAGGCAAAAACAATCATGTTTCTGCGCTGGAAACCAAAATAGAGACGGAGTCTCCCCTTTTGTCTTTCGTTGTCAACGTTCCTTGCACCCCATTTGTCCTACGTTGTCAATCAATTTTGTTGACTGCAAATTATTTTTTTTCGTCCCGTGTTCTATTTATCACAGTTAAAGGCCTCCAAACAGACCGCTATAGCTTTTGAATGAAAGCTAGCCCATTTAAATTCGGCCTTCTTTCAATATCTTAGCGGCATAATCAGCGGCTCTGGCAGAAAAAGCCATGTAAGTCAGAGATGGGTTCTGGCACCCAGCGGATGTCATGAATGATCCGTCAGAGACAAACAAATTCGGAATATCATGGCTTTGATTATATTTATTTAGGACAGAATCAGCTGGATCGGCCCCCATTCGCGCCGTTCCCATCTCATGGATACCATTCCCGTGCGATCCAATAGGCGGATCTTCGGGATCATCATGTTGTGGGTTAACGATCCCCGCCGCATCCATCATTGCGATCATATCGCGGGTCGCCTGTTTGATGGCATTGATTTCGTTGTTCCGCATTTTCGCATCAAGGATTGGAACCGGAAAGCCCCATTTATCTTTCTTGTTCGCATGAAGTCGAATATGATTGCGCTCGTCTGGCAAGACCTCTGCGAAAGCAATAATAGAAAATGACCAAGGACTAGGCATCCGGTTCTTAGCCTTGTATGCCTCGCCAATACCGCCTGTATTTCGGTCCCACCCCGTATATCTGTAAATGCGACCTTGGTAGCCATAGCCGCGGACAAAACCCTCGCCTTCTTCTGTATGATTACGGAAACGTGGGATATAAAAGCCATTTGGGCGGCGACCTTTATGGTACTTATCCATCATTCCAGGCATGATTCCACCGCCGCCAGCACATGATACATGGTCCATCAAATTCTTTCCAAGTTGACCTGAACTATTAGCCAGCCCGTTTGGAAAATGCTCATTCGCTGAGTTCATCAAAATCATTGTGGATGGAATTGTTCCAGCGTTTAGAAACACGATTTTTGAGGTGAATGTCTTACCCTCCATCGTTTTTGTATTGACCGCCTTTACACCGGTAATGCGCTTAGTCGCGTGATCATATTCCAGCTTTTGCACCGCCATATCAGTAATCATCGTCAAATTACCGGTTCTTTCCGCAGCAGGTAATGTTGCTGATATGGAACTGAAATATGCACCGAACGTACAACCACGTTCACATAAAGCCCGGTTCATACATTTTCCGCGCCCTAATTCTAATTGCTCCTGAGTTGGTGCCGTCAAATGCGCCGCACGCCCGGGAATAACTTTCCGTCCAGGAAACGCAGCTTCGACCTTTTCTTTAAACACATGTTCTGCGCAGGTCAGCTCCATAGGGGGCTGAAACACGCCGTCAGGAAGAATATCGAGCCCCTCCATCGACCCCGATATCCCAGCGAACCTTTCAACATGATCATACCACGGCGCAATATCTTTATATCGAACTGGCCAGTCGATCGAGATTCCTTCTTTCTTGTTAGCCTGAAAATCAATTTCCGAAAGGCGGTAGCTCTGACGGGCCCACATTATTGACTTCCCGCCTCTGTGGTATCCGCGACGCCAAGTGTAACTCTGCCCCTCTGGAACTATGTAAGGATTATCTATGTCGTCTACGAAATAATGTTTCGTGTTTTGATTATAAGCATAGACAGTGGACTGAATAGGCTGTCGCTCCAAATCCTCCGGCGTCTTTTTATTCATGTTAGGCGTATCCCATGGATCAACATGATCTTTATAGTCTTCCGAGGGATCTGTATCCCGTCCGCGCTCAATAACGGCGACCTTCAAGCCGCGCTCACAAAGCTCTTTGGCGACCCAGCCGCCAGACATCCCAGAGCCAACAACGATTACGTCAAAATCCGCCATTATGTTGCCCACGCCTTCCCAATTTCACTAAACTCAATACAACCTAAAAAATCACCCGGTACCGGATCATAAACCAGCTCTTGCGTTGCGCCGACTTCCGACATGTAATAGCCACCTGCAATGGCCTGCTTCAAATCCTTGTAGAAAGGTAATTTAACAGACCCGCCATATACGCCACTATCCAAAATACTCAGATCTTTGACCTGCTGGTCTGCGCCCATACTTGCGAATTCCGCACCGCCAAAATGATCAGCAACCGATTTCAACCCTGCTCGCCAATAGGTCCGCACACTATCGTCTCCCCAATTTGAGAGCAGATCCTGGATCATATCTGGGACCCCGGCCTTAACGGCTCCGGGTGTATCCGTATCCGGAATAATCAATCCCGCAATAGAGGTCAAAAGCGCCATTTCTGAACCATTCAAAAAAGGATCACCGACTTTGTATCCTTCAACGGCCTCTTTGATTTCGCTATCGGTTTGCTTGTCTTTACAGGCAACAAGCCCCGCTGTTGCGACCGCCAAGAGCGATAGCATTGTTTCTCTTCTGTTGAGCTTTAAGTTGGCAGATTTCATATTAGTCCTCCGCAGTCGCAGCGATTTTTTTGTGAAAGAAATACAAAATCGCGAACAGCCCAATCAGTATAATCGGGAAGTATATTAGCTTTGTAAGAGCGCCCGCCCCGGCAGCCGCTTCCAAGGCATTTCCCGTTACGCCTTCCGCCGTTGCCTTGGCACGAGCGGCATCAATCCATCCGCCAATAACAGGATTCCAGATGGTCAGCGCGAACATACCTGCGGCACCAACAAGCGACATTCCTAACGCGCCCGTTTTTGGAATATATTCACCAGTAAAGCCGATCATAGTTGGCCAAAAATAACAAACGCCCAATGCAAAGATGATCGCTGATAAATAGACCATCCCGCCACTCGTCTGCGACATGAGGTAAAGTCCCAGTGCTGTCAGAATAGCTGACATTAACAATACGCCGACTGGATTGAGCGCATGGATGACAGGCCCGGCAAAAAAGCGCCCAACCGCCATCAAGCCTGTGACCATTGCCAGGATCAGCATAGGGTGAGCACCCGATGAGGCGAGGATTTTTTCAACCCATTGCTGCGTTCCCAATTCGGAAGTCGCTGTCAGAGACATTATTCCCATCATTACCGTCAGCAATATCGCATCACGGTGCCGTCCTGTCATTTTAACGACAATAAAATATAGGATTGCTAGGGCTAGAAGTAGCGGCCCAACGAAAGTCATTGGTAATTGGTTGATGAAATTGTTCGGTGTTCCAATGAGAACCAACAACCCCATAACAGCCAAAAGAAGTATGAGCGACAATGAGTCGATACCACCCTGTTTCTCGACCTTTGGGAATTTGGTTGTGAAAATCATGAAGCCATAAATGAAAGTTGGGATCAACATTATACCGATCTGTGGCTGCCAGCCTAATCCAGCGTCAGTCATAAATTTGGACACCAAGGCTCCGATGACGATCCCTCCCGGGAACCAGACATGGAACCTATTGAGCCATTTCGTCTTCTGGTCCTCATACATATCCGCGATCATTGGATTACATGCCGCTTCGACAGAACCATTGGCAAATCCGATGAAAAATGTTGAGATCAACAATCCGAGGAACCCACCAGCCGTAATGGTTAGAACAAGCCCTAATAAATGACCGATAAAGGCAAAGATCATAATCAGCCTCGGCCCCAGCCAATTATACAGATATCCAAATATGACCATAGCCAGAGGAAAGCCCAAAAACGCCATGCCGTTGACCCACCCAAGCTGGGTATCTGACAGGCTGAACTCCTCATTTAGCTGGGTCAAGATCCCCGCACGAATTGCAAAAGTCATCGCCGTGACGATGAGTGAAATACAACTCAACCAAAATAGTTTTTTCCGATTTATGCCCTCATTGGCCGCTATTGATGTAGCCATAAAAACCTCCCCTAACTAATGCCCATCATGGTCCGCAGGCTGTCTGTATCGACCTCCCCGCCTGCGAAATCATCAAAGGCTTTGTCTGTAACTCTGATTATGTGGTCGGCGACGAATTTCGCGCCTTCGCGTGCCCCGTCTTCCGGATGCTTCAACGCGCATTCCCATTCGACAACGGCCCAGCCGTCAAATCCATATCCGGCCAATTTTGAGAAAATGGCACCGAAATCTGTCTGCCCATCCCCCAAAGACCGGAAACGACCGGGACGATCAACCCAGCCCTGATAGCCACCATAGGCCCCGGATTTTCCGTTTGGCCGGAACTCCGCGTCCTTTACGTGGAACATGCGAATACGTTCGTGATAGTGATCGATAAAGCTCAAATAATCCAAAGCCTGCAATACAAAATGGCTCGGATCATAGAGAATATTACACCGCGGATGGTCATCTACTTCTGCCAGAAAACGCTCAAAAGTCACGCCGTCGTGAAGGTCTTCGCCCGGGTGGATTTCATAACAAATATCAACGCCGTTGTCTTCGTACACATCCAAAATTGGACGCCAAAGCCGTGCTAATTCTTTGAAACCTTCCTCGACCAGACCGGCCGGGCGCTGCGGCCATGGATACATGTAAGGCCAGACCAAAGCCCCTGGAAAACTCACGGATCGGTCAATCCCTAGATTGCGGGACGCCATGGCGGCAAATTTTACTTGCTCAACGGCCCATTCCTGCCGGGCCTTTGGGTTCCCGCGCAAATGTTCGGGCGCAAAACTGTCGAAAGCGATGTCATAGGCCGGATGGACGGCCACAAGCTGACCTTGAATATGAGTTGAAAGCTCTGTGACTTCGACACCGTATTCTTTCAGCTTTCCTTTAAACTCATCACAATAGGTTTTGCTCTCAGCCGCAAGCTTGAGATCAATACATTCGGGATTATCAGACGGGACCTGAACGCCTTTATAGCCGGCTTCCGCCATCCATCGACAGGCATTTTCCATGGTATCAAAAGGGGCATCGCCCATGAATTGGGCCAGAAAAATAGCCGGGCCTTTCATCGTCTTCATGTTTTAATCTCCGTCCATGCTGAATTATTATTGCTGCTCTCCACGAGGGCTTCGACAAAGGCCATGCCGCGCAGCGCCGCCGTTGCACCCGCTTTGACGCCACCTTTGGTTTTGATGACCTCGGCAAATTCGAGATAAATATTGGCGAAGGCCTCTATATATCCTTCGGGGTGTCCCGGAGGCGTTCTAAAATGAGGCTGAACCGACTCAGAAAGATAGCCCTGCCCGGCCCGAATGATTTCTGTCGGGCGATCCGCATAGGTCCGGATCAGCGTATTGGGTTCCTCCTGATACCATTCAAGACCACCGGTTTCGCCGTAAACCCGTAGCGACAGACTATTTTCTTTACCGACACAAACCTGGGACGCCGACAAGGTGCCTTTAACGCCGTCTTCCATACGGAACAATGCCGATCCATCATCATCCAAACGACGACCATCCACGAAAATCGTCAGATCCGCGGCCACATGGGTCATGCGTTTGCCAGTTACATATTCCGCTAAATTATGGGCATGGGTTCCGATGTCCCCCATACAACCGGAAGCCCCGGAGCGTGCCGGGTCTGTGCGCCAGTCGGCCTGCTTGTTTTCGACCTCGGTTGCCAGCCACCCTTGAATATACTCAGCGTAAACCTTGCGAACTTTTCCAATACCGCCAGACGCGACTATTTCTTTCGCGGCTGTCACCAAAGGATAGCCCAAATAGGTGTGGGTTAATCCGTAGGCCAAACCAGAGTCATAAATGACCTGACTAAGAGATTGCATTTCTTCCAAATTAAGCGTGGCCGGTTTATCCGAGAGCACATGAAAGCCCGCCTCAAGTGCCGCTTTTGCAACCGGATAATGCACATGATTGGGCGTCACAACGGCCACAAACTGCATGCGCTCATCTTCCGGGAGCGCAGCTTCGGCTATCATCATTTCATGAAAATCGGCGTAACACCGCGAGGGATCGAGCCCAAGCTGCTC
>JAHDBU010000087.1:5961-7536 GCA_020630275.1 Hellea sp. | reverse complement strand
ATCTGTGCCTTTGACGGCCCCAATAAAAAGGTCGTCCTAGACCGTTTGTTCCCGCTCACAGGTGACCTACAAAAAGACAATGCCGCAATCAAAGCCTATGTGGATGCAAACTGGACGGGTGTTCGGCCAGAACGTCAGTAAGACTTAGGCCCTTTGGTCTTCGAATTGTTTCTGTGCGATTTTTTTAATCAGGAGCTTTTCCAACCTTGGTGCAAATCGTGACACATAATCAAAGATAAAACTCTCTTTGCCAATACGGATTTTCTTTTTATTGCGCTCGACCGCTCTGATAATTTTGACCGCTGCCTTATCCGCATCTATGCCCATTTTCATGGCGATGTCGTAGTTTTTCTTTGCCGCTTCAATATCGTCACTGTCATCCAGTGTAGCAAGAATCATATCTGTCCGGATGGCTCCTGGGTGCACATGAGTGACACCGATGCCGTGAGCGCCCCATTCGGCCCATAGGGAAGTCGACAACAACTCTACCGCCGCCTTTGTTGCACAATAGGAACTCTGTGCTGGCAAGCCTACAAAAGACGACATGGAGGATAAATTAACTACGTGTGCCTCATCAGCCGCTTTGAGATGCTTATCGAAAAAATGCAGTCCATGGACAACACCCCAGAAATTTATGCCGACGATCCGGTCCCAGTCTTCAAGCGAATGAGTCGAGAAGTTTTTCTGTAATGTGATCCCGGCATTATTGATCAATAGATTGGCTTGTCCGTGCTCTTTGATAACTTCATCCGTTAAAGCCTGCATTTGCTCACGGTCCGTTACATCAACAATATGGCGCGTCATTTTTCCGGACGGGTTGCTAAGATGTTCAACCGTTTTTCCTAACGCCTCTTCAGCTATATCCACAAGAGCAACATTTGCGCCTTTGTCAGCCAGTTCTTTGCAGAGGGCGCGCCCCAGGCCACCACCGGCACCAGTTACGACTGCGACTGTATGGTTAGATATTCTCAAGACTTTCTCCCAATACGTGGCTTAAGCCCCATATCTGTATGGTAGAAACTCTCTTCGGTTTTTAGCCCCCAACCCAACATGCGATCAAAAGATATATGCGCTGCCCAGATAAGAGCGATGGGCATCAGATGCGGCGTGAAAGTCGGACCACTCATCCCGCGCAGGGTCATAATATAGGATAGCCCAATCAACAAAACCGGCCAAACATACCAATGGGTCAGGTTATACATTATCCCACCCAGTCGCGGGCTTTTAAGGTAACCAATGGCTCCCGCGTCGGGCAGGAAAAACAAAACCGCAAACATCAACCAGCTAAACCCGGACATGAAATAAATCACCAGACAGACAATGAAGAAAAACAGAGCCTCAATGCGGCGATGGCGGACGGGATGATTAGGCAGCATGGGTCGCCTCCACTTTGTCATTAAGCACACAGCGTATGCCGTCGGGATGCTGGATGAGCGGTACACAGAAATTACAATGGGTGCAGCCACTGTCATAATCAGCGTCGGCTTGGGCATTTTTGACGAAATCCGGGTCTTTCAGCAAAGGCCGCCCAACTTGCACGAAATCAAACCCTGCCTCGAAAACCCGGTCCAGATC
>JAHDBU010000087.1:0-5861 GCA_020630275.1 Hellea sp. | reverse complement strand
GATCCCGTCATGCAGCCACATCATATTATCCATGATCCGACCATCGGCCTCGGTCGTGCAGTAGGAGATAGTCGTGAGACCAACACCGCCCTTCGCGAGCTCCATATGGAATTTGCGCAGACGCTCTCCTGGGACACCGCCTGGCGTCATGCCCTCGAATGTCGCGGCTTTCATGACCCGATTTCTTAGGTCGAGCCTGCCAAGTTTGGCGGGTGCAAACGGATCGAAACCAGGCACTTTTTAGATCCTGGCTATAGCCAGATATTTGGCTTTTGGATGCATTTCGAGACGATTTAAATTGCCATTCAAATATTGGTCCGCAAACTCCCCTATCGTGGGGAATTCAGATGACGAAAAGCCAGCATCGTCAAATCTTTGCGCGAGTTCCTTGGGCAAGTACTCGCTCAGGAATGGTTCACGCATACCTGCAACGATTTCCCGGAGATCATCAACGGAGGATTTCTGTTCACTGGTCGCAGTTTCGTAAGACGGCGAAACAAAATCCATGATAAGAGAACTGCCCGGCGCAAATCCGGCCATGACCGCTAACGTTCCTCTGACGGCCTCATCGGTCAGATACATTTGAACACCGAGCCATGAAAAAACCGTTATCTTTGAACTATCTACACCGCCTAATGAAAGCGCGGCTTTTAGCGTGGTATTTTCAAAATCAAAAGGCACAAACGTGACATTGTCGGGAATGTCCACGCCGCCATTTTTCAGGCAATCGCGTTTCCATCTTTGACTGTCAGGATGGTCAACTTCAAAAACTTCAAGCCCGGATAAAAGGTCTTGCTCTCGATATGCCGTCGAATCCAGCCCGGCACCCAACACGACGAACTGTGTCGCGCCGCGCTCTTTAGCCTTGGCTAACTCCTCTTCAACCAGACGTGCCCTGATACAAACCGAATGCTCTAACTGGCTGACAAAACGCACCGCCGTATTGGCATCGCTCAAAGCTGTGAACGCCCCTTTGATTTGCTCAAGATATCTGGTCACCTGCTCCGGTTCGGGTGCGCCGCCTAAAAGACCGGCCAGGCTATCGCGCAGGATTTTAGGCTCTGGTTCATGGAGGAAGTGCCGCGCCCGCAACATGGCGACCATGAGCGCTGTTTGGCTCGGCTTACCTTCCTCCATTTACCCCTCCCCAGAGATAATTTGTTTTATAGTGGCAGTCCTTCAGGCGCGCCCGGCAACATGGGAATATAGGTCCCGGCTGTCCAACCCCCGTCGACAGCGAGTTCCGCACCTGTGATATAGCTGGCCGCATCACTGGCTAGGAATAGAGAAGCGCGCGCCACCTCTTCCGGATCGCCAATGCGTTGCAAGGGCACGCGGCGGAAAATCTGATTGACCTCTTCCTTGGGCCGTCCCGCAGAATTCCCCATAGGTGTATCGACACCGCCCGGATGAACGGAATTGACCCGGATTTTATGACCGCCCAACTCAAAAGAAAGACCTTTTGTAATCCCCCTCAAAGCCCATTTTGAGGCCGTATAAATGGTCAGACCATTGGCCCCGCGTAGACCATCCACAGAACTGATATTCACGATGGAGCCGCCACCCGCTTCTTTCATATGCGGGACAACGGTTTTGATACCCAGAATTGGTCCTTTGGTATTAACCCCGACAACCCGGTCAAAATCATCTGGATTAAAAGCTTCAATCGGCGTGAAGTGCACAAGGCCGGCATTATTAATTAGAATGTCAATTTGTCCCCAGCGCTTCATAACGTCGCCAACCATGGCCTGCCAATCCCGCTCTTTAGAGACATCAAGTTTTCGAAAGAAACTGTTCCGCCCCAGAGATTTGGAGACAGCTCTGCCCTTTTCTACATTTACGTCGCCCAGTGCCACTTTGGCACCGGCCTCTTTAAATAAGCGAGCTGTTGCCTCGCCCATGCCCTGGGCCGCGCCCGTGATAATGGCGGTTTTGCCCGCTAACTGTCCTTTTGCCATGGGTTCGCCTACATCGCCACGCGCGGATCGTTTTCGTCGAGCCCCACATAGAACTGACGGAAATATTTCCGCCACCGTAAGATAGGTCCGTCACCATCGCAAAGAAGCGGCTTCGGACGATATTTTTTATTGTTCCAAACAACAAGATCCACTTCGGCAAAACCTTTGGACTCTTCGCCTTCGGCAGACCCGATTGAATGCAAATAGAGATGATGACCGATTTGCGCCTCTTTGGAGCCTTCTGGATATTTCTTCCACGTAAAGGCCATGCGCACACGCGATAACTCTTCATCCACGGGCGTGGGTGTTGCAAACATCAACATGGACACACCGTCTTTATTGTGCCTGTTGATGGGAATACCCGGACCGTGGCTTTCGCCGACAATATAGCCATCCATAATATCATATTTCCAAATATGACCCTCGGCTTCGGCCTCGACACCTGGAATAATCGGCGCGCCATGCAGAAATTTCAAATGTGGCGTATCGATGGAATTTTCACCCATTTCCTGAATACAGGTACTGATATCCCAGCTATGATATTTAACCTCAACATGACCGTCCGGGTCTTCCATCTCCGGAACAACCGGAATATCCCATAAAGGATCGACTTCCTCCGGGTGATACCAGGCCCAGATCATGCCGTATTTCTCTACGACCGGCAACGCTTTCAAAACGGGCTTTTTCTTGCATACGCCCGGGAAAACCTTAGCGTAAGGAATATCCCGCGCCCAGCCTTCCGTGTCGAACTGCCAGTGGTGAAACGGACAGCGGATATTGTCACCTTGAACGGTGCCACCATGCCCCAAGTGAGCGCCCAGATGCGGGCAATACGGATCGGTCATGCCAACCTTACCATTCTCGCCGCGGAACATGACCCACTCTTTACCGAAATATCTTTCTATCTTGATTTCGCCTGGTTGAATCTCATGTGAGAAATGCACATTATACCAGCCATAAGGCACGGGAAACGGACAACGTTCCAACTCCTCTCCGGTTTGAATATGGTCTTTATCAACAATTGCGTTCATAATGTCCTCCTAATTTCATTTATACGTTTTCCATAACTTCAGGCGTCAGTGGGGTCGCAGGATTGCGTTCACCCTCGACTTTGACCTTAAAGCTCATAGCCGGCCCCGGAGTCGGAAATGATTTGGTTTTCAGCACGTAGTCAGGGCTCTCAAGCGCGAGGTGCTTGCGGTAAAACAGTCGAGAAATAAGCATGCCCATCAGCACTTCCGCCAAGTTCTGTCCAAGACAGGTATGCGGCCCGCGGCCAAAGGGCGAGTAGGCCCCTGGCTTCATATGCTCTTTGCGTTCTTCGGAATAGCGGTCGGGATCAAATGCCATCGGGTCGGTGAAATATTCTTCCATGAAATGCGGAACTGATGTCCCGATAATCAGCATTTCATCCGCGGGGATTTTAAAGCCCTCAAACTCGATTTCTTTTGTGGTCGTCCGCATCTGCCCCACAGCCACAGGCCAGAGACGCATGCTCTCTTTTATACAGGCCTGAATGTAATGCAGGTTCCGCACATCCATGGACGTCACTGTCCCCTTGGCATAGAGCGCATCGGCTTCGGCTTGAACACGTTCCAGCACCCCCGGCGTTTTCAAAATTCCGTAAACTGCGCCAGAGACTGTATTTGCCACTGTATCCAGACCTGCCACATAGGGTCCTGTCAGAAGCACGGCCAGGTCACGCTTTTGCACAAATTCCGGGTCATCGAAATGAGCGCGCATGATATCACCCAGAAGGTTATCCGGCAGCGTGCCGTCCTCAGCATGTTGCATAAAGCGGGCAACGGTTTTTTCACCGAGTTCGTCAACGCGCTTACTGGCTTTCTTGAATTTCGGGCTTTTGAGATACCATTTAGGTTTTACCCGGGCCACCAGCGTATTGAGCAAAAATAGAATATTGATCCGGATATCCTTGACATACTCCAACGGAGCTTCACCGCTCATCAACTCACCAATGACCTGAACGATCATATATTGGAAGGCTTCGAGTACACCCGTCATCTCACCCGACTTCCAGTCTCGAGCAATTGAGTCGTCAATAAAATGGGCGATCTTGTGGTACTGACCTTCGGCGGCCTCCCGGGAAAAACCGGCCCGCATGATATTGCGCATGCGGCGGTGTTCTTCGCCGTCAATTTGAGTCAGGGTTTTTGACGCGCCGAAGTGATTGACGAAATCATCCCAGAACTCTTTTGAGCGTAGGCCTTCACGGCCGGCTTTTGTTGACATGAACTTGGCAGCCTCAGCGCCAGCGATAACAATCTGCTTTCGACCAAAGACGTTGACCTGATAGACGGGGCCGTATTCCTGATAGCATTTTGCAAAAAACGCGGCCGGGTTCTTACCCATTTCAATGGAGTTTCCGACGATAGGTATACCCTTAACTTTAGGTATCTTCTTCGGAGTTGTATCTTCGACAACGGCGACCATATCAATCCTCACTCAAAATCTGCTCATCACCTTGGCCAATCTGTCGGGCAAAGCTTTTGAACGTCGACCTCATTATCGTATCGACCTTGGCCTCAGGCGTTTGGGTAAAGACATCCATCACTTTGGCCATGTGCGGAAATTCATCCACATTCAGCCGATCGAACTGACGACGGGCAACAACAAACATGGTTTCGTCTTGAAACTCGAACTCTCTTTGGCGGGCCGCCTCGACAGCGCCGCCATAAGCAATCAGACCAATCTGGTTAAACAAATCCATGGAATCTTCGGGCGCAATACCCCGCCTAGCCATGGAGGCCAAAAACGGTTCGATTAGTTTGAACTGAACTTCAAACCCGTAATCTGTTGGGCTCATGGAGTTCATATAGGTTGGATTATCAGACAATAGCGTCATGATGCCGATAACGTAATCGCGCGCCAAGAGCGACCAATGCTGCCCCGTATCTTCTGGCAAGGACACATCTGATAATGCATGAACCGCCGCCGCCCGCATAAGCGCCTTGCGACTGTCAAAATATTGATAAAGCGTGGCTGTCCCAACGCCCAAGTGATCTGCCAGTTTCTTGAGCGTGAGGTTTTCAAGCCCAATCGCCACCGCACCATCCAGAATCTCCTCATGAGTAAGAAGTCTTGGACGTCCATGATTGGCTGCTTTGGGCCTTGTTACCACAAGAAAATCCTAATCAAATTGACTTTCCGAACGTTGTTCGGATAATCACTTAGCTAAGAGTCAAAGTCAATGAAAAACGCCCTTACATCACACGAATTGCGAGCGCTCTACACGTCAGCCAGGCCAATGGATGGCTTTGGCCCACGGACGGAGTTTGAGCATTTGGCTATTCATTTGGGTGACATGGATGACAGCCTGAACGACTGGCTGCAAGCCTTGCCCTGTCCTGTTATCGGCGTTGGAAACGGCGCGGCGGCCTCAGGTTGCGATACGGTTGTTGAAACCGACCGGCAATTGGACGTCATCGCAGAGAATATCTCCCGAGCGCCTATCGCAGCCATGACACTGGTTCAGCATCTTCGCGTTATTGAAAACCTGACCATGGAAACAGCGCTAACGGTCGAGAGTTTCGCCTATGCCACGCTTCAGCAAGGCCCGGAATTCAAATCATGGCTGGCCGAATACAAACCCGGAAAGGCTATCGAAGACAGCGGCCCGCTTATCCGCACAGAAATTGAAGGCGAAAAACTGACCATCACCCTCAACCGCCCCAATAACTATAATGCCATCGGTACGGATATGCGCGATGCGCTCTGCGAAATTCTGGGCATGGCGGTGACTCATGGGAGTTTTGAACGCATCAACCTGCTGGCCAATGGCAAAGCCTTTTCCATCGGCGGCGCCTTGAATGAATTCGGACAGGTCACTGACCCCGCCACCGCCCATTGGATCAGATCACTGCGTCTACCTGCGACGCGACTTTT
>JAHDBU010000086.1:3783-7561 GCA_020630275.1 Hellea sp. | reverse complement strand
ATGGCGGCCATCAAAGAAATCGTGCGCGAAGCTGAGGATGAGAAGTTTCAGGATACGCTCAACAAGATCACCACTCGACAGCTACAAACCGTCGATACGCTTTACGGCAGTGAAGACGTTTTGGAAGGTTTTAAAGCCTTCGCTGAAAAACGCGACCCTATTTGGAAAGGGCGCTAAGCGTGTTGATTATGGTATAATTTCACCATTGTTTCAGCATAGGATTCATGACGGGCCATAGAAACAGGATCCGCTTCGGCGATAGCCGACTCCTCCAACGTGAAGTGATCATATTTGCATTCACCCCGCATCAGCATAGCCGGAATTTTGATGCCAGATGTATTGTAAACTTCAGGAGCTATATATTGCGCATTAAACCCAATCCGGCGATCATTCGTTTTATTGGGTAATGACGAGTGAACGGTCCAGCCATGATGAATGGATGCCTCACCCCGCTTAAGCGGACAATAGGCAGCGGAACTCAGGTCGGCGCCTTGAACTTCCTGACTGAGATATAGCACGTTGTCCTTGTCGTCAGTATTCAAATGCTCCAACTGTCCCTTTTTATGGCTACCGGGAACCATCTGCATGCATCCGTTTTCTGGTGTCGCATCAGATATAGCAAGCCATGACGATGTAACTTTCTCAGTATGGCTCAATCCCCAATAGGTCAGATCCTGATGCCAAGAGACATGGGCCGGTGAATTGGGCTCTTTTATAATGAAAGTTGCGTCATAGAGCATGATGTTCGCACCAATGATGCTCTCGACAGCATCCAGAATTGCGGGATGAGACGCCAATTCATAAGCGGAGCGCAAAAGTGTATAAATGCTGGGTTTGAAATGCAGCGGCCCTAATATCGCTTCAGCACTTTCGAGTTTTTGACGATATTTGTCAGCTTCTAAATTCGATAACACTGATATGGGAGCCGCAAATCCTTGAGAGAGATATTCCGCACGTATGGGCATCCGCAGCTCCCAAAATTCTACGAGCGAGACATTTGCTTCAAAACGGCTTGGCTTTTCTCGATTCCCTGTAAGATGGAATGTGGTAGCAAACGCGCATCATCAAATGGGCTGCTCGTTCTAGGGCCATGCGCCGTAATCCCGTTATACGGAAAGACATATTCCAGATCTCGTAATATTTCCTCGATAGAAGCCAACTCACCGATTTGAGAGGGACTGTAATTTGACGGCGAAGGAGCCAAAAGCGCCTCGACGGCCGCGCACGCAAAGTCCTCCACATAGGCATAGCAGCGCTCCCCCGTATAAGGTAAGCGAAACCCTTTGCCATTAAAGGCTGACCCAATCCCTTTGGTTAGACCTGAATGAGGTAGTCCATGACAACCCGGCCCAAAGACTATATCGGCCCCTACTGTCCGGTGCGAGTTAAGACGTTTTGCCAAGAAAACTAATTCCTCAGGGCTAAACCCTATCGCAGCAACAACCAATCGACCTTTTCCAGAGTACGCTTCATCATTATGATCCGTCTTGGCTTTAATCAGAATATGGCTTTGTGCAGACCATTGTTGAGAGGTCGTTTGGCTCAAAATCAGAGGGTTCGTGCCAAAAAACTTACGGAGCAAATGTGTGTGATCTTCATGAATGACGGCTTGGAAACCTCGATCAACCACTGCCTGTGCGACCCATAGCACAACGCAAGCATTTTCACCGGAAATGGCAATCTGATTTTTAGTGCCTGTCGACATGGCCGGAACAATGCGGCGAAGCGGTTTTCAGTCAAGGAAATCCCCTCAGCATAAGTATATTTGAATGTGTTTATTTATGGCCAATGGAACGGGTTTTTAATATTCCACCACCGTGAAAACCTTTGATTATATCATTGTCGGAGCCGGATCAGCAGGCGCAATCCTCGCCAACCGCCTTAGCGAAAACCCGGATTTCAGCGTGGCGCTGATAGAGGCCGGTGGGGACAATAGTTCGATATTTGTAAACATGCCGACCGCCCTGGCCTATCCTATGCGAAATAAACGGTATAATTGGTGTTATCGGCCAGAGCCGGAGCCATTGTTGAATGGCCGCATTATTCCCTGCGCGCGCGGCAAAGGTCTGGGCGGGTCGTCAACCATAAACGGTATGGTCTTTGTTCGCGGCAACCCCAAAGATTTTGACGAATGGCAAAAATTAGGCGCGACCGGCTGGAGCTATCAAAACTGCCTGCCCTATTTTCGTAAACTGGAAAAATGGCAAGGCGGAGACAGTCAGTCTCGTGGCGGTCTCGGCCCGGTTTCCGTGACAACCGGAAATGCTATGCAATTCTCCCCACTCTATGAAGCCTTTATCGAAGCCGGCGTTCAGGCCGGATATCCCAGATGCGAAGACTATAATGGCGCGCTGCAAGAGGGGTTCGGCCCCATGCAGATGAATGTGGATAACGGCTATCGGGCCTCGACGGCTCGCGCCTATTTGGCGCCTGTCAAAGATCGACCTAATCTACATATTTTCAAAAACACCCTAACCCATCAGGTCATTTTAGAAGACTTGAAAGCTGTAGGCATTGAGGCCGAGCATAAGGGGCGCATCCAAAGACTATCAGCGAGAAAGGAAATTGTCCTAAGTGCTGGAGCCATTGGGTCCCCTCAGATCCTGCAACTTTCCGGGATTGGACCTTATGATGCACTTGAATCAGTAGGTATAAATCCAATTGCTGTACGAAATGGTGTCGGCGCGAATCTTATGGACCATCTCGAAGTCTTCTTCCAATATACCTGTAAAAAACCGGTCACGCTCAATGGAAAGCTCGGACTATTCAGTAAAGGCATGATCGGCATAAAATGGATCCTGTCTAAATCAGGTCTCGGAGCAAGCAATCATTTTGAAGCTTGCGGATTTATCAAGTCTTCGATGCAAAAACCATGGCCCGACATACAATATCACTTTCTACCTGGCGCTATTTCTTACGACGGTAAGAAAGCTTTCAAAGGTCATGGCTATCAGGTTCATGTTGGCCCGAACAAACCTAAAAGCCGCGGCTATGTGCGGATACGCAGCGCCAATATTCATGACCACCCGAAAATCTTTTTCAACTATCTCTCGGACCCAAATGATAGGCTGGACTGGGTCAACACAATTCGGATGACTCGTAAAATCTTGGAACAGGATGCCCTCGCCCCATTCCGAGACGCAGAAATTCAACCGGGTAAAAATGTGGTCACAGATGCTGAAATTCTGGACTGGGTCAAAGACCATGTGGAAACAGCTTACCACCCTTGTGGGACCTGCAAAATGGGATCCCCGGACGATGACTTTGCGGTCGTCGACCCGGAATGCAAAGTCATCGGCGTGGAGAATTTGCGGGTGGTGGACTCTTCCGTTTTCCCGTCTATTCCAAATGGCAATCTCAATGCGCCGACTATGATGCTGGCCGAGCGCGCCGCCGACATAATTAAAGGCGCGCTTTAAAGCATGCGCTCGCCATTGGGGACTTTGTCCTTGGGTCCAGCCAATACGATGTCACCATTCTCATCTGCAAACCCCAATATCAGACACTCCGACATAAAGGGCCCGATTTGTTTGGCTGGGAAATTGACAACACCCATGACCTGCTGGCCAGGCAGGTTTTCCACTTGATAGACTTTGGTAATTTGCGCCGAAGATTTTTTAACACCAACATCATCGCCAAAATCGACCCAGAGTTTGTAGGCTGGACGCCGTGCCTCAGGGAAGCTTTCTGCTTTTATGATTGTTCCCACGCGAACATCGACTGTTAGGAATTCATTATAGCTTATTGTTTTTTCTGTCATTTTCAACTCTCACATATC
>JAHDBU010000086.1:1763-3683 GCA_020630275.1 Hellea sp. | reverse complement strand
GGTCAGATCATGACCGATGCCCTGATGGATTTATGCGGGGGCGGCGATGTCGCTGAAGCTTTTGGCAAGGCCGCTATTGTTGGCGTAGACGGCGAGATCGAGCATGGCTCAGCGCTCATTCATACGCTTCACTTTGGCAATATTTTCAGAGAAGCCGTGAAAGCGAAAAGCTATCTCTCTTTTACAAACACACGCGGCGGACCCAATACACCACTGGCCATACCCATGATGGACAAGAATGAACCTGGTCGTCGTTCGCATTATCTGACAATACAATTCGCGATTACAGATGCACCTCGAGCTGACGAAATCGTTTTGGCTATTGCCGTCGCCAATGGTGGACGACCTCATCACCGTATTGGCGATCGCTTTCAAGACCTCAGGGATCTCGGACAAGATGTGGACAACCCGGCCGGAGTCTAAAAACATTGGCGGACTTTCTGTCTCGACGACAGGATCAGGTCCTCGCCTCCTTCTAATTCACGGAGTCGGTCTGAGGTCTGAAAGCTGGAACGGCGTCGTGAAACATCTCAGCACGGCATATGAATGCGAGATGGTCGACCTGCCTGGACACGGAGACTCCGACAATGCCGATCCGTCAGTTTCCAATATCCCTAGCCTCACCAATAACTTGCAACAAACAATAAAAGATCCGGATTATATAATTGGGCATTCACTAGGAGCTTTGATCTCGTTGGATTGGGCCGCTCGTTATCCTGGAAACATCAAAGGTGTGGTGGCCCTCAATGCTATCTTCGAACGGAGTGACGCCAAGAGAAATGCTGTCATTGAACGCGCCAATAGGCTCAAGTCGGCAACGCATATCGACCCGTCAATTACACTCACACGATGGTTCGCGGACGAAAAGACACCCGAACGCGAAGCTTGCCGTGAATGGCTGACGGCCAACCGCATCGATCAATATGCTTTGGCTTATGGCATTTTTGCCCACTCCTACGGCGCAGACCGAGCCGCTCTGACCAAAATGACAATACCTGCCTTATTCATTACGGGCGCTGATGAACCTAATTCCACGCCGCAAATGTCGAGAGAAATGGCAAAAATAGCACCGACAGGCCATTCTTATATTGTCGAAGGGGCTGCTCATATGGCACCCATGACTCACGCGGCAGAGATCGCGGCTGAAATCCATGGCTATTTCAAGGCTTATGAATAGGGGGAAATGATGGAGTTCTCACTCTTTGTGCATATGGAACGGACCAATGACCGGCAGAGCCAGTCGGAACTCTATGAAGAATTCATAGCGCTCTGTAAGATGGCGGATGAAGGTGGCATGCGCGCCATATGGACGGGCGAACATCATGCTATGAACTTCACGATTGCACCCAACCCTTTTCTGAATCTGGCAGATCTGGCACGGCGAACCAAACGGGTACGCCTAGGGACCGGAACCGTCATCGCACCGTTTTGGCACCCGATCAAATTAGCCGGCGAAGCGGCCATGACGGACATCATCACGGGCGGCCGCCTGGAAATGGGTATCGCCCGCGGGGCATATTCTTACGAATATGAACGCCTCATGCCGGGCATGGATGCCTGGGAGGCGGGGCAGCGTTTGCGCGAAACCGTACCGACTTTGCGGAAACTCTGGAATGGCGACTACGCCCATGATGGGGAGTATTATAAATTCCCGTCGACCACGTCTTCGCCCCAACCCATACAGGACAACGGACCGCCTTTATGGATTGCTGCCCGGGATCCCAATAGCCATGAGTTCGCCGTTGAGACCGATTGCAATGTGCAGGTTACCCCGCTCTGGCACGGGGACAAGGAAATTGAGAGCTTGATGGAACGTTTCAATGACGCCAAAGTCAAAAAAGGCAAAGGCAAAGATCCAAAGATCATGCTGCTGCATCATGGATATGTGGCGAGCGATGATGAGGATGCTCGATCGGCCGC
>JAHDBU010000086.1:0-1663 GCA_020630275.1 Hellea sp. | reverse complement strand
AATGGCAGCGGAAAGCTCTTGGTGGAAACTTCAAGTCAGACGGGTTATGTCGCTGATTATTATAGATATTATGCCGGGCTCGCCGATAAAATCGAGGGCGCCGTCCTACCAATCGACAAACCGGATATGCAGGTCTTCACTAAGCCTATGCCTATTGGTGTCGTCGCCGCCATCGTGCCTTGGAACGCGCAAATGTTTCTGGCCGCCACCAAGATTGGCCCCGCATTGGCAGCAGGGTGTTCCGTTGTTGTGAAGGCGTCGGAAGAAGCACCTTGTGCCATGTTAGAGTTTGCCAAAATTTTCCATGAAGCCGGTTTCCCGAAAGGTGTGCTCTCTGTCATCACAGGAGATGTTGAGAATTGCGCCATCCCCCTAACCTCCCATCCGGATATTGACCGACTGGCGTTTACGGGCGGGCCGGAAGCGGCGAAACATGTGGTGCGGAATTCTGCCGAGAGCTTCGCCGTGACGTCATTGGAGTTGGGCGGGAAATCACCGATCATTGTTTTTGAAGATGCCGACATTGATAGCGCCGCCAATGGTTTAATCGCCGGAAATTTTGGCGCGTCCGGACAATCCTGTGTGGCTGGATCTCGCGGTATTGTTCATCGTTCCATCCTGCCTGAGATTATCAAAAACATATCTGCAAAAGCCAAAGGGATTGTCATCGGCGACCCCCTCGATCCAAAGACCAATGTCGGGCCACTTTGTACGGCGGCGCAAGTTTCTAAAATTGAGGACACTCTATCTAAGGCCAAGTCTCAGGGCGCGACGATCCATTTTGGCGGCCAACGCCCAGACCATCTGCCCATGGGGAATTACTTCCAACCGACTTTGGTGGAGTGTCCCAACGGGGATATCGAAACCCTCAAGATAGAAATGTTCGGCCCCGTCATGTCGCTCATTCCGTTTGAAACAGAAGAAGAAGCTATCGCCATCGCTAATGACACGGTTTACGGCCTCGGGTCGGGCGTATTCACCAATAATGTGGCGAGGGCACACCGGGTCTCAAACCGCATTCGGGCCGGCATATGTTGGGTCAACACATACCGGGCAATCTCGCCCATCGCACCCTTTGGCGGGTTGAACCAATCCGGCTATGGCCGTGAAGCGGGTCTGCAGGCCATCAAAGACTACACGCGGACGAAGACCACTTGGATCAATACTTCGGACGCGCCTATGTCCAATCCGTTTGTAATGCGCTAAGAGGCTCCATGACTTTGCAAATCCATATGTTTTCGTGCTTGAATGATAATTACGGCTTTTTGGTTCACAATCCAGAGACAGGCGAGACTGCCTGTATAGACACGCCGGAAGTGGACAAGATCGTCCTGGCGCTCGAAGAAAAGGGTTGGACCCTCTCCCATATCTGGAACACCCACCATCATTGGGATCATGCCGGCGGCAATGAAGAGCTAAAAAAGCTATTCGGTGTGAAAATTTTGGGCTGCGAAGCCGACAAAGCCCGCCTCCCCGGCCTGGATCAGGGTTTTAAAGACGGCGACACATTTTCTTTTGGCGGCCATCAGGTGCAAGTCTTTGAGACGCCCGGCCACACCATCGGCCATATCATCTACTACATTCCATCGGCCAAAGCCGCCTTTGTCGGCGACACCATCTTTGCTCTGGGCTGTGGGCGCCTATTCGAAGGCACGGCCCAGCA
>JAHDBU010000085.1 GCA_020630275.1 Hellea sp. | reverse complement strand
TTATCCGGCCAGGAGTTCAGCGGCGCAAAGCGCTGCATGCCTGTATTGCCGCCACCGCGACCGTCATGGGCACGGTAAGTCCCAGCCGCGTGCCAGGTCATACGAATGAAAAACGGACCATAATGACCATAGTCAGCTGGCCACCAGTCCTGTGAGTCGGTCATCAGGTCTGTCAGGTCTTTCTTGAGAGCCTTGAAGTTCAATTTCTTGAATTCTTTGGCGTAATCGAAGTCAGCGTGCATTGGGTCTGATTTCTCAGAGTTCTGATGCAGGATATTGAGGTTAAGCTGATTGGGCCACCAGTCACGATTGGCTGTGCCGCCGCCGGCAGACCCTTTCATGCCGCCGCCGCCATGCATGACGGGGCATTTACCTTCGGTTTTTACGGTCATTTCATTCATTGAGTACTCCCTACGCTTTTACGTTTTTCGAATTGATGGTTGATTTGACCCGAATCTACTCCGGAATCTTGAGTTTGGGCAGTAGAATAAAGTCGATTTATCGATTTGTATAATTGATTGTTTATATTTTATCGATAAATAAAAGTTATGAACATACGAGATCTGTCTTATATCACCGCCGTTGCCGGTCATCGGCATTTCGGGCGAGCCGCCCGGGCCTGCAATGTCAGTCAGCCAGCTTTGTCGAGCCAGGTTAAAAAACTGGAGCGAGAATTGGGCGTGACACTATTTGAACGGGACAATAAATCTGTGCGTTTAACGGATGTGGGCTCTGAAATCGTAGCCCTCGCGGAAGAGGCGCTGGATATTGTCGCCCGAATTCGTTCAGCCGCCGGCTCAGCCGGCGATCCGTTCAGTGGCGATTTGAAATTAGGTTTTATTCCGACAATTGCGCCTTATCTAGTACCCCATTTTGTGGGGCATTGCCGAACAGAGCTGCCTAACCTGCGGGTTCAGTTTGAAGAGAATATCACCGAACGACTCAATCAATCCCTCGAAAACGGGGAATTAGATGTGGCTATTTTGGCGACCCCGCCTGAAGATAACCGATTGGAGGCCATTCCCCTTTATGATGAGCCATTTTGGGTGGTTTTTCCGGAACGCCATGATTTACGCCTCCTCAGGGGAATACACGTCAATGACCTCCCTCATGACGAGTTACTGCTATTGTCCGAAGGACATTGTTTCCGCGATCAAGCGCTGGATGTTTGCAAATTGGAGGATCGAGTTGAGAGTCGGACTATTCGCGCGACAAGCTTAGAGACTTTGATCAATATGGTAACAGCTGGATTTGGTGTCACACTTATTCCGGCTATGGCGTTGGATGGTGGATGGCGAAAATCATCAGATCTCATGACAGAAAAGCTAAATGATTCAAAGGCATACCGTCGTGTTTATCTCACATATCGTAAAACCTTTTCGCGGAAAATCCTTATACAAACTTTGGCCGAAATTCTGTGCAAAAACTTACCAGACACAGTCATATCATCACGACTCACGGTTTAGTTTTGGCGCATTGAGTAAGTTATCCACAGGCGGCTTGTGGATAAAGTGTCAAGTCATCCATAGACTCTTGAGCGGAACTGAAGGCTATTTCCAGTATTAATCTATCATAGCTCGGGTTCGTAACTATAGATATTACCAAAATATTAATGGTGAGGGATGTGGAATGGCAAAGCCCATGATGACACAGGTAGATGGAACAACTCATTTACGGATCGATCAAGTCGTAGACAGCAGTCAGCTTTTGGTAACGCTTAGTCGGAACGGCAAGGAGTGGTTGTCACCCAAAGGCTGGGTAAAACAGGAAAAGGGAACCTTACTCGACTGTCAGGCCAAGGCAGACTGTACAATCGTAGAAATTCCGGCTGAATATGCCGGAAAGATAAAAAAGGGCGATAACATTCAACTTGAAAGCCGTGAATTAGGTCTGAAGGCATCGCTTAAATGGGGTGAGGCCGTTAAAGCCGCAGTGCAAACCGTCGCCAAAGCCAATGGTGCTGCGGCCCCGATAGATGCGATGTCACTGGCTGAAACAGAGAAACGCGCCAAAGAGGCAGAAAAGGCTGCAGCCGAATACCGAACTCAGATGGAAGCCGCCGCGAAAGCTAGAGAGGCAGCGCAGGCAGCTGCTCTCGAGGCGGCCCGTAAAGCAGATGAAGCACTCAAAGCAGAAGCTGACCGCATCGCTGAGATGGAAAAGGCCGCTAAGGCTTTTGAGGATGCCGAACGTAAACGCATGGAAGAGCAACGCCGTCTGGAGCGGGAGCGCCGCCTGGAAGAAGAGCGGAAAGCCGAAGAAGCTCGGTTAGCAGAAGAAGCCCGTTTGATAGCGGAGGCTGAGAAGCTCAAAAAAGAACGTGCAGAAGCGCGCAAATTCTTCAAGGGGCAAATTTCTGATACGAAGTCAGAAAAGTCTCGTTTGCAGGAGGTCTTGTCCGGCTTTAATGCCAAGAAAAACGTCACTGAAACGGAAATTGCGGACGGCGATAATCGTTTGAATAGATTAGAAAAATCTCTATCGCAGGCGCAGAAAGAAGAAGCTGACTCGAAAGCCTCATTAAAACGAGAAGAAAACACGATTGGTGATCTGAAAAATGCGCGAGGCCGCGTATTGAGTAAGATTCAGGAGCTGGAAAAAGGGAATGAAAAGCTTTTCAAGTCTCTAGAGAAAGCCGAAAGCGCTCATGAGAAGGCTTTGAGAGAGGTGGAGGCCGCGAAAGCTCGGGCTGCTGAAGCCATGAAGGCCCTGACCAGTATCAAAGCCGATGCTGATAAAGTTAAATCGCAACGGGACACTTTGGAATTGGAGCGTCGCGATGCGGACAATAAGATCTCTGCTCACGAAAAACACATCGGCGCGCTCAAATCTACTTATGAGAAGGCTCGACAAAGCGTTGAGAAAGAACAGTCAAGTGTGAAGGCACTAAAAAAGACAAAAGAAGACCTAACCCAGAAGCTCAATGGTGTGAAAACCGACATAGCCCGGACTTTGCAGGATATCCAATCCACTGATGATACGTTAAATCGTCAACAAACTTCGTTAAAACAGATCGAAGATATGGAGAATGCAGACGACATTCGCAAAATGACAAGCGGGGCGCCAAAAGTAGCACCGCGCCCAGCTTCGGTCAGCAAATCGAAAACTCATCCCGCCAATGTTGCCAAAAAGGAATCTGATGAAAAAGGAGGATTTTTAAGGCGTTTTTTTAACCGTTCCGGTCAGGACGCTGTCCCGGCCGGAGACATTCCAATAAAAGCGCCGGTTCCTGTGCGACCGGCGACTGCGAAAGCGGCTAAGTCGCCGGAGAGAACCCAGCCAGTTAAACCCTCCGACGTGTCCATAAGTGCGGATCATGCCAAAACCCGCCGTGAAAACGGACGCGGTTACCGGCTTAATAGCTTGCTTCTCATGGGAATCGCTGCCTCTAGCGTCATCGCCTTAGGGTCTGCATATGCCCTGAGCGCGAAAAACAACAATTCGAAGGCTGTCACGTCCAAACCCAAAATGGCTACAACGGCAAAAAAAGCGGTCGAGTCTCAAGCGAAGCCCGTCCAAATTGCTGAAGCGACACCCGTATCAATTTCAGAAAAAATCACCGAAATAGACAAACGCACGTCGCGCATGGAAAGCGATGATTCAGTCGTGTCGGACAAAACTCCGATAGTGGAAGACGAAACACCAATAGTGGAAAATAAAAGCGATCCCGTTACGGAAAAGCAAATAAAGTCGGCCTCTGTTGAACAATCTGCTGCGGTCAGTCCAGTGCGGGCTACGACAGAGCCTGCGCCGCCGACCGAGAACACTCAAAGAGTTGACAAAAATTACGAGGCCGTGACCACGCAAGTGCAAGAGCAGTTGAACTTCTTGGGTTTTTACAATGGGAAGATAGATGGTTTGCAGACGCAGAAAACGCAACAGGCTATGCGGGAGTTCAAGACGCTTTACGGACTGACTGCTGATAACAGTTTGTCGGGCGAGTTTTTGAATACATTGAAACGCGCCTATGAGGAGCAGGTAAGTTTTCGATCTGCGAGTATTGTAGCAGAACCCGTACAAGTGGTGGAAAACCTCGCATCTGTTCCTAGCTTCCAGCCGCAAACTGTCTTATCTACGACATCTGTCGATAGTGGAATGCCTGTCAGTTTAGAGGAAGACGTACTGAGCAGCGTGCCAAATTCAGTGGTTCCAGAGATCGTTTCACCATCTCAACAGGAGGCAACAGATTCGATCCCATCACAATCAGTTCAGGAAGCTGCTTTGACCCAAAGTTTGCCAAAGCGTGTCACTGAAACGCCCGTTGAGGATGTGGTTGTACCGGCAAGGGTCGTGCGTAAGGCTCGCATAGAATATCCTAGCCGATTGGTGCGTCAGGAAAAGTATTATGATGCCAAGGTTTACGTGACTTATGACGTTGGTATCGATGGTAAAATTGTAGATCCATTTGTAAAATCCGTTGAATTCGAAGGCGAAAAAGAAGACAGGGAGCAATTTGAAAGGGCCGCATTACGGGCCGTCAAAGCGCAACGCTTCTCACCGCGGACTGTAAATGGAGAAGCTGTCATTGAAGAGGCGCGAACAACCCGGATTTCTTTTAGCGCAGAATAAATAGATAGCCTGGTTGTTTGTTGGGGCGATGACGGTGCATTATCTATTTGTTGACCATAATATTTGACGTAAATTCAAACACAATCATGTACGAGTCTCTTTGAAAAGGAGCTCGTTAAACTGTGGAATTAATGTCTCTCATACAGAGAACGCCTTTCAACGCGCTGATGCGCGACGCTAAGCGTCAGCTTAAAGGCGCATATACAGATGATACCAATGCGCGCTTTCGGGCCGCAAATTTGTTCTATTTCTGTATAGCGGCGATTTTCCTCGTGGGGCTGTTGCTAACTGTTTTTCTATTGGGTGGATTCGGTTACCTAGAGACACATGCCCGTCTTGTATTTGGTGGTTTGTTCGTTTTCATTATAACAAGTTTCGTCTTAGCTATTCGTTTGGCTTTGAATGGACGATTGGAAATCGCGCGATTTATCGTTGTTTTTCTATCTGTCGCTGCTGTTTACTTGGCGATAACACTGACAGGTGGATTTCCTCGCTCCGTTGCCAGCCCGGCCATCATGATCTCTGTCGTTATGTGTTATTGTCTTTACGGCTGGCGAATCAGTTTAAAAACTACCTGCGCAATGGTTGGGGCGTGCCTTTTGCAGTGGTTTTTCATTGAACAAGGCTGGTTTCATCCTCCAAATTTTGTCTCCAAAACATCTTTGGATTTCAACCATGTCGCTGTTATCCTCGCCACCATAGCCGTGACGTGTGCGGTGCTCGCAATTCTTGATGTTTCAAATCAGAGATTTATCCGACAGGCTAACGCATCCAGCGTTAGTAAAACCAACTTCTTAGCCAATACCTCTCACGAAATCCGGACACCCATGAACGGTATCATTGGTATGACCGAAGTGATGATGCGAACAACAGATCTGGATGCTGATCAGAAAATGTACATGAACGCCATTCATCAATCGGGTACGGCTTTGATGACGATTATCAATGATATTCTGGATTATTCCCGTCTGGATGCCGGGCGCGTGGAAATACAGAATAATCAGTTCAACCTCTATACACTTATCCATGAAGTTCGGACCCTGTTGACGATCAACGCCGCTGAGAAAAATGTAATCTTGAATCTCACTTATAGCGGTGATCAGCCTCAAAAATTTATCGGGGACGCAGCCCGCATTCGCCAGGTCATTATCAATCTGTTGGCTAACGCGATCAAGTTCACGGAAAACGGGCAGGTTGATCTCAATGTCAAAATTGTTCCAGCCGATCGAGAGGCGAATGTCCGGATCGAGGTCATCGATACAGGCATCGGTATACCCAAAGAGAAACTCTCCAGTATATTTGAACGCTTTACACAAGCTGAAAGCGGCGCCACCCAAAAACATGGCGGAACCGGATTAGGCTTGAGTATTTCCGAAAAACTTGTGTCGCTTATGGGCGGCAAAATCGGAGTGGTTTCCGAGCAAGGTGTAGGGTCTACATTCTGGTTTGCGTTGAATCTGGAAATGGCCGACGCTTTGAATTTGGATGGCCCGTCGTCTTCACTCGAAGAGTCGCAAATGACTACGGGAGCGAATATTCATGCGATTGAGAGGCCAGTCTCTGCGCGGGTACTATTGCTAAGCGCGGATCCCGGTACTGTGGAACAATATGGCTCCGTTCTTTATGATAAAGGATATCGCGTTTTTCACACGGCTATGCCGAACCAGTTAAAACTGTGGCTGGATACGGTGAAAACGGATGAGCCGATCACGGATATCATTCTGGTGGACCGGGCTCTGGATCCAGAAACGCTGAGCCGTAATTCAAGCGTCATTGAGTCGATAGGCTTAAAAATTCCGGCTTTGTCAATCGGATCCGATGGTCCAACGCCGGAGGCACTAGCTGCCTCTCTGACCGGAGAATGCAGACTTTCCGCGTCCAACGTATAACGCTTGGTGACCCCAGAATAGTTTGCTACGATCCTGTTTAGATACAGGAGCGATACTATGAACAAAAAATTGACCCGACGGGACTGGCTGATCGGCGCCGGGATGACTGCCATCGCTACCGGATGTTCCGGCACGGGCGAGCAGGCCCAAGCCGCAAAGGGCGAACCCTCAAAAGCTGAAACTCCCAAAGCTGAAACGCCGGACAAACAAACCGCAACGGAGGCTTCAAACGAAGCCCCGGATTTGAACGGTGTCTCCATCCTCATCACCGGCTGCTCCTCTGGGTTCGGACGATTAGGGGCTGAATATTATGCCCGGCAGGGGGCAAAGGTTTTTGCCACTATGCGCAATCTCCCGCGTCCAGAAGGCACTGAGTTAGAAGCCCTAGCAAAATCCGATAATCTGGATATCACGGTCATTGAAATCGACGTCACCAATGATGCCCAGATAAAAGCCGGGGTCGCCAAGGCGGAACGTTTGGCCGGTGGCAAAATCGATGTGCTGATCAATAATGCCGGTATCTCTTATGGCGGACCCATTGAAGTCCAGGACATGGAGGCAACACATCATTTGTTTGACACGAATGTTTATGGTCCGCACCGCATGGCGCGCGCCGTTTTGCCGGCCATGCGCAAGGCGAAGAGCGGATATATCGTCAATGTGTCCTCGCAACTTGGTCGTTTGATTATTCCCGGTTTTGCCATGTACTCGCCGACCAAATTTGCCCTGGAGGCCATGAGCGAACAAATGGCTTTTGAGCTCGTGCAGCACGGTATCGAAGTCTCTATCGTGGAGCCCGGCGGCTACCCTACGGATATCTGGGAAAACTCCCAGGCCAATTCCCGCATCCTCAAGGCGCGTCTCAATGATGACCTGTTGAAAGCCTATCCCCGCATGACCGCCGGCATGGGCGCCGGAACAGGCGGCGGTGGCGGCGACACGGACCCCATGGATATTCCACGCGCCACAGCGGCCATGATCGCCATGAAGCCCGGCACGCGCCCTTTACGCAAAGAGGTGCATCCTGGGCTCAAACCGCAAATCCCGGTCAATGAGATCTCGGCAAAACAGCAACTGGCCTGGCTGGGTGAAAGCCCCTATGGCCCGGCCATGAAGGCGGTATTGGATTAGGGG
>JAHDBU010000084.1:3117-7650 GCA_020630275.1 Hellea sp. | reverse complement strand
ACCCTGATTTGAGGCGCTAAGCTTTGGGCCAGGGTTTGCATGGCGGCAAAAAGCGCTGATTTGGAGATTGCATAGGTGAAATATCCTGGGTGAGGGCGCAATACTCTTTGATCAATCATGTTGATGATGACTCCCTTTTGGTCATTTGGGATTTGCTCTGCAAACGCCTGTGCCAATCGGATTGGGGCGAAGAGATTCACGTCCATGTGGTGATCATAAGTGCCTGAGGTGAAATCTTGCGCAGTGTCATTTTCAAAGGTCGATGCGTTATTGATAAGCGCGGTGATGGGGCGGTTCGCGAGAGCTCTCGCTTCGCTGATCAACTGGTCTCGTTCCAATGGAACAGCAAGGTTTGCGCCGAGTGCAAAAGCTTTCCCGCCATTGGAATTTATATCTGAAACCAGAGCATTCGCTTTGTCGGCTGATCGGTTATAATGAACGATTATGGTCCATCCGTCGTGAGCCAGACCGTTAGAAATATGGCGTCCGATACGGGCAGCGGCACCTGTTATCAGAACGGTCCCGCTCATGTTTTCCGAACACGCGCTCGCTCACCACAGGATGGACGGCCAACTTCAACGGAGGTCAGACCTGGAAGTTGAGGTTCCAGTCGCGTGAATATCCATTGGGCAATCTGTTCCAGTGCAGGTTGTTCAAGACCAGGGATGTCGTTGAGCATTGCATGATCCAAAGGCTCTATGACTTGGCCAATAATCTGCTCGATCTTCCAGAGATCACGGATCCAGCCTTTTTCCTCTTGGGCATTGCCTTCTATGCGCACAGTGCCTTTAAAGGAGTGACCGTGGATCTTTTTAAATAAGTCATTGGCGTCCGCATGACCGAAATAGTGAGCGGCCTCAAACTGGAAATCTTTTTCAATTTCGAATGTTAGATCTGTTTCGCTCATAACCCATTAGGCCATTCCGAATTTGGCTTGCGCCCCCAGATATAGCAGATATGCGACTAAAAAGACTAGTCCGGTCTTTTTACCGATGCTGTTGCGGCTCAGGATATAAACCGTCAGAGCTAGGGTTGTGACAAGCATCACCCACAAATCAAAAACGAAGAATTCTTTTTTGACGGATAGAGGCCCGGCTAATGCCGCAGCGCCGCCTACTGCAAACAGATTGAAAACGTTGGAGCCAAGAACATTCCCAATCGCAACCTCAGGATGACCACGATAAGCCGCAATCACCACGGTGGCAATTTCTGGCAAGGATGTTCCGATGGCGACTATCGTCAAACCAATCAGCGCTTCGGGAACTTCTAATGTCCGGGCAATAATGGTCGCATTATCGACAATTAGCTTTCCCCCTAAAACCAGCCCAACGAGCCCCAAAATCAAGAATAGGGCAGATTTCCATTGTTGGTCAGGAAGGCCGTCTTCGCCTTCATCGATTTCCGTCATTTCCGCAAGTATTGGGTCTTCTGCGCCGGATCGTGCGAGCCTAAACATCCAAGCAAGATAAACCAGAATGCCGCCAAATAAGATGGCGCCTTGCCAAATCTGCATGGGGTTTTGCATGAAGGCGAGAACCATGAATAAGATAGTCGCAAATACGCAAACGAATGCATTGCGGGCCACACCCGACATGTTGGTGGGTATCGCCATTATAAGTGCGGGTATACCAAGTGCTAATAGCACATTAGCTATATTTGACCCAACGATATTGCCGGTCGCCAGCTCACTGGCGCCTTGCAAGACTGCTTGAACAGCGACCACAAGTTCAGGTGCCGATGTCCCGAACGCAACAATTGTAAGACCGACGATGAGAGCAGGAATACCCCAATGCCGAGCGAGCGCCGCCGCGCCACGCACCATCAGGTCCCCGCCAACGACGAGTACGATGATACCAACAACTAATAAAAAACCTGCAGCGACCAGCATGATTTACTGTTTAGTCGAAACGCTTGAACTCAAGCAGGTTTAGACCGCCAAAAAGCAAGGCAAACAGCAAAAACCCAAACAAGGCAGGATTAATTTCGAACAATCCAAAAATGCTCAATCCGCCGGAAAAAATCAGGTCCATCAGACACTCCAATTAGAAAATCGCGATCCCTATAGACCCGTTTGATGTAAAGGCCAAGTGTTGTTACTATCGCGCGACATTTTGGACGACCAGCGTAAAGGAATACTAAATGGCGAAAGTTCTCGGGCTCGGCGGTGTTTTCTTCAAATGCAAAGATGTAGAAGCCTACCGGAGGTGGTGGGTTGAACATTTAGAAGTGGAGATGAAACCTTGGGGGGCTTTTCAATGGCAGTCTGATGGGAAGTCTTTCACCATGATGTCGCCTTTTGAAAATGATTCCGATTACCTGGACCCGTCCGAAGCACGATTTATGATAAATCTACGTGTAGACGATGTAGCCGCATTGTTGGATCGGGCGAAAGCCGGCGGGGCAACTGTGATTGACGGGCCCGAAGACACGGAATTTGGTATTTTTGGCTGGTTTATTGATCCTGAGGGGATAAAGATAGAGTTGTGGCAAGAAACCTGATTTGAAGGGAGACAAAATGTTTGGATCAGTTGCTTTTGGTAAAATGGCAGGGCGCAAACTGGGCGAAATTCTCGGTATTGGCGGCAAGGAAAAAATCGAAAAAGAAGTGAAGGATCAGGGCGTCTCAACGGACGGTATGGACATTGATGTCGATGATGATGGCAAGGTCACTGTAACTGGAGAAGCGATGTCTCAGGCCGAAAAGGAAAAGCTTATCCTGGCGGTCGGCAATATATTCGGTATTCGTGAAGTGGAAGACAAGGCCAAAGCCAAAGACGGCGGTGCCGAGTCGCAATTCCACACAGTCGTTTCGGGTGATACGCTCTGGAAAATCGCCAAAAAATATTATGGCAAAGGTTCTCGTTATCCCGAAATTTTTGAGGCGAACCGCCCTATGCTCAGCCATCCAGATAAAATTTATGTTGGTCAGGTTTTACGGATTCCGGCTGACAGTTCAGAAGTGGCCTGATGACCCCGCGATGGGAATATAAGATAGTCCAACCGTCGAAAATAAATATGGCGACGGGCGAGCAATTGCGGGCTCATAGCGTAAAACTGTTGAACGAACTCGGTCTGGAAGGTTGGGAATGCTACCATGCTAAAACCGATACAATGCCGTCAGTCTTTTACTTGAAGCGCCCGAAAGATCGTTAAGATCATTCCATATCATCGCACCGCCCGGTTCGTCCGGGCGTTTTGTGTTGGGGGGATGGCCGCTTTTGGGGTGATCCAATCCGCTTGCGCGCAGGAAAGTTCAAATCGGGCGGACCGAGCGATTGAGAAACAGGCTCCGCGAATTGAACAAGATTTAAAGGCGACGAATGCCGAGCTGGGCAATCCGGTTTTTATTCGTATTATCAAAACCGTCGACGGTAGCCTGAACGATGGATATTTGGAATTATTCTTGCAAAACAAGGAAGGCGTATTTGATCTGTATAAAGCCTGGCCGATCTGCACTTATTCCGGTGATCTGGGGCCGAAACTCAAAGAAGGCGACGGGCAATCACCGGAGGGTTTTTATTTCGTCAATCCTCGACGAATGAATCCTCAATCCAGCTATCACCTCAGCTTTAATCTGGGCTTTCCTAACGCTTACGACCGCGCTCATGACAGAACCGGTAGCTTTCTCATGGTGCACGGTAATTGTGTGTCCATTGGCTGTTACGCCATGACCGATCCCGTGATCGAAGAGATATACACCCTTATGACCAAGGCCTTTGAAGATGGACAACCCTTTGTGCGCGTTCACGCCTTTCCGTTTCCGATGACGGAAACCAATTTGGAAAAATATTCGGGCAACTCCAATATCGAATTCTGGAAAAACCTGAAAACCGGTTGGGACTGGTTTGAAGAAAAACGTCGTCCGCCGAATGTGAGTGTCAGGAACAAAAAATACGTTTTCTCCAGCGCGGATTAGCCGGAGCACTGCCCCTCGAGGCTTTCGATCCATTCCTGAATAAGAGCGACACCCTCCTTGTGAGATAAAGACCTTCCCAGTTCCGGCATCATTTCCGCTGGATTGGTCGAAGCCATGCGGTAGGTGAAGATTGAGTCGTCCGGCTTGCCGGGTACGATCCCGTGTTTGCGGTTGCCCGTTCCTGTGCCTGCCGCAATGGGCGTTTTACAAATGCCAAGATAAGGTCCGAGCGGCGTTTCTGGTTCAAGATGCAGGCCAGATGTGTCAGCCGGGCCGACCTTATTGTGGCAATGAGAGCAATTAATATCCAGATAGGCCCGCGCGCGGGTGTCGAGATTGGCTGACTCGTCATCCCATCTGGCGTTTACCGCGAAATTTTGCGGGATAGTTTCGAGGCGCATATTCTCCAAAGACGTCAGATGGCGCAGACGCGGCCCGATAGGCACTATTTTTTTGGTTGTATGATTAGTGGCATGGCATCCCGCGCATTGGTTCACATTAGGGACAACATAGGCAAACTCGCCTTCGCTTTTGAGGGTGAATTTTTGAATATCGCCGGTGCGAGCCAGACGAGCTTCGGTTTGATCCTCATTCCACACATAGGGCAGGGCGTCCCA
>JAHDBU010000084.1:0-3017 GCA_020630275.1 Hellea sp. | reverse complement strand
TAATGCTGGCCAGTAAGGCCAGCCCGATATGTTTGAAGCGAGCTCCCATTAATTGGAGAATTCAGCCTGCATGAGCTTGGGCAATTCGCAGCTGTGTAGGCTCATATCTGAAAGCTCTGGGTTCTTGAACTCATTCGGACCATCGGCATTAAGCATTTTAGCTTCGCCATTTTGAACACAGATACGGTGATCTGGTTGCGGTTTGCCGTCGACATATTTGTTGGCGTCCACAAAGCCGTCCCAGAGAATATCGGGAAATGATCCAGTCGGTCCGAACATGATCGTCTTCAGGGCTTTCAAATCCATACCATCCGGGGAATTGCCCCCACCGACCAACTCATTGTCATATATATAAATACCTTCTGGATAGGGATCAAAATTCTCGGCCTTGTTCAAATCATCATAGCCGGTGGAATAGACGCTGGAGATAATAATATTTGCAGTTTTATTGTTTCGGATCGAATTCCCGAAAATTTCTACCTTGTCATTGGAGTTTATAACAATACCCGACCCCGCCGGAACACTGGCAACCGGCGTGCCTTCATGGCCAAAATTCTTGGTGTTGTTTTTGAAGACCTGATTATTATAGACGCGGGTGCTGTGCCCTTCCTGCGGGAGGTTCGGCATATTGAAAACCAGAATACCGCCCGTATTGTTTGTCGCCACATTGTCATAGACATCGGCATAGACCGAATTTTCAACCTCAATCCCGGCTACGTTAAATTCGGCACGATTATTCCGGACAATAATATTGGCCGACTGACCCACATAAATTCCCGCATCAGAGGCTCCAATAGCGATGGAGTTTTCAATGAGGACATTTTCACATTGCACCGGGTAAATTCCATAAGCCCCATTGGACGTCTTGTGTCCGCCGGTCCATTCCGTTCTCAATCCTCGAATGGTGATGTTCTTACCTTCATTGACCTTCAGCGCGTCACCCTTGGTATCTTCGAGGGCCATGTTTTCGATAGTGAAGTCATTGGCATTAACCAAAAGACCTTCGGCGCCGGCGATCTGACCTTTGAACGAGAAAATGGTTTTGTCATGTCCGGCACCGCGCAATGTGACATTGTCGATATTCAGAGAGAGCGATCGATCGAACTTATAAACGCCCGCTGGAATATCAATCACATCGCCTGGCTTGGCATCCAGAAGCTTTTCCTGAAAGCTGGCCGCATAGGCCAACATATCTGCAGTCGGTTCAGACCGAACTTCTTTTTTATCCGTTTTTGAACAAGCCGTCATCGTCAGAGCTAAGGCTACAGCTGACCCTATTATTAAGTGACGCATATTTCTCCCCTTTTTTCCCCTGTGCAATTTTGCGCATAGTTTAACGGAAACAGGGAATCATTCAATCGTTGGATTTGTATAAAGGACCTTCAGAAAAGAGACAGGCGCGGGGCCCATCACCGAGAGAGGGAAATGAGGGCCTTCCGCGCCTGCTGCGTGTTCTGCGGGCCTGGAGTTTGCTAGGCCTCCCTGGGGGGATAGGGACGTCACAGAGGGGACGCACGCAAGGACTGTATAGGGAAAATTGTTTGAAAGTTCTCTGAATATGATTGTCAGAAATTGTTCATTATCGTGACAAATTGGTCATGAAAACGGCTATTTAAGGGGCTCCATGATGGGCTCAATATCCTCTGGGCGAATTCCGTCCAGCTCAACCGGATCCGCTTTTTCATTCCAGCGGTGTATTGAGCGAATAGAGCAACGCTCCGTTGAAAACGGCGTTGTCTGAGTGCCAAAGGCGCTGTCATAAACCAGAATTTTATCCATGTCGCTTAAACAGCTCAAACCGCTTGGGAGGCCGATGGCTTGAGCTTGTCGCAGGTTTTGGCATCCGCCAACAGTCTCTACAATAAACTCTTTCCTGAGGCCGCTTTCGACAATGACCATATCTTTTGAAAAAGTACGAAACCCGTCAATCTGCCCGGCGAAACAAATACGGCCGACTTCCTCACCCAGTCTGGCGTCTTTTTTCAAAGCGGCAATGCCGGAAGTTGGTCGTTCCGAAGAATCTGTCGGCGTGGATGTGCAACTCAATAATGCTAGTGCAATGATGACCGTAGAGAGGCGTAGGATCAAGGTTGATACCCCGCAGGCTCCAATTGAATTTTGTAGTCGTCATCCGCGCCCCGGAAGGTCTGGCCCCGGAAATCTTCATACATCACACGTCCCGCCCAATCTTTGATTTCTGATCGAATAACGATCTGCTTGGAGGTGTTGGTTGCGTCTTGAGGATATTCCATCTTGAATTTGAAGGGGGATTTTTCTTTGTCCAAGTCCACAAATGTCTGAGAAATGACACGCCCTGAAGACCCGCTGCCACCTGCCAGGCGTGAGTTATCAATTTCAACAAGTTCGACCGTCATGGAAGCGCCGCGCATAAGTTGAGGCGCATCTTTAGGTAAATATACCTTGCCTTTTAGCTCATCCAGTATTGCTGGCGTTGGGGCGCTCTGAGGGGTCCCCTGATTGCTCACCGGAACCATTTCCAAATTAACCGAACCGCGACCTTTGAAAAACTCTTCTTGGCGTGATACAAATACTTCATTACCAGATGGGTCCAGAATGGCTCCGTTAACGACAGCGAAATCCAGGTCCCGAGTGACGGGTTCAGGGACAAAAATTGCCATTCCGAGTTGATTAGGCATACCCGTTAACAAAATTCGGGTCTGTCCAATAAGCTCTGGCTGCGTCATGCCCGGTTCTACAGGTTTATAGGCGTTTAACACGAGGTTATGGCCGATAAACGAGCGCAAACTATTCATATCGACGTCCACCGGGATCATCTCAATGGCGCTGGCATGAGGACCGGGATGGCGGCGTGTATCGACAATAATATCCTCAATCAGGTCCTCCAAGGGGCCAAACTGGGCTTGAGCAGGTGCTGCTATCAAGAGAGAAGCTACTGAAATCAAAAAGAATTTACGCATATGACCTCCGTCAGTGTCGATTCACACTATAACATAGGAGCCCAACTGAGTGTGAATGTAAAATTCAGCCTTTATTCA
>JAHDBU010000083.1 GCA_020630275.1 Hellea sp. | reverse complement strand
ATAAAATTGACCGCCGTATGGGCGAAAACATCTGGGGCCGCCCCAAATCACCAGTCAACAAAAGACCTTACCCTCCGGGACAGCACGGTGCCGGCCGTAAGGGCAAGCTATCTGACTTTGGTACACAGCTGCGCGCTAAGCAAAAGCTAAAAGGCTATTACGGCAATATCACCGAGAAACAGTTCCGCGGCATCTACGCCGAAGCGACCCGTCAGAAAGGTGACGCCTCAGAAAATCTGATCGGTCTGCTCGAGCGCCGTCTGGACGCGATTGTCTACCGTTCCAAACTGGTTCCAACGGTGTTTGCGGCCCGTCAATTCGTCAATCACGGACACGTCATGGTCAATGGCAAGAAGGTCAACATCCCGTCTTACCGCTGTAAAGTCGGTGACGTCATTCAGGTCCGTGAAAAGTCTCGCACTATGGCTCTGGTCCTCGAAGCCCTGGAAAGCGCCGAGCGCGACGTTCCAGAGTATATCGATCTGGACCCAAGCGCGATGAAAGCCACTTTCGTGCGCGTTCCAAGCTTTGATGAAGTGCCATATCCGGTTGTAATGGAGCCGAACCTGGTTGTGGAATTCTACTCCCGTTAATTGGGAGCCCAAAACCAAAATTACGAGCCTCGCATTTGCGGGGCTTTTTTATTGGAAGCGATTTTAGTTGAATCGGCGGCGCCAGACAAGATCGTAATCTGCCGATGCGTCGGCCAGTTCTAGACGATAGCCATAAAACCCGTTTTGTTGAATTCTGACGGCATGCTGACCGTTCTGCTTCTGAATCGGAATTTTTTGGATCACGACTGGTTCACATCTAAAAACCTCAATAATCGTGGGGGCATTACAGGCATAAATGACTAAATCGCCCTTTGTCGGACCCAAGATATCGTAGACGGCTTCCATGGATTGACCGGCCCGCATGTATGCACGGTTTTGCCTGAGCAACTGAATGGCCGGACTTAGGGGGTTTGACCTCGACTTTTCAGCATTGGGGACCCGGGACGATAAATCAAATCCACGATCAAAATCATAGAGTGCCGGAATGTAGAAGAGGCTACAATAAATCGCTGCGATGGCGAACACCCATGTCATAGCGGTTGCCAACAATCTACCATTTGACATGGAGCGTCCGCGCCACGGATCGTCACTAGAAATGTCGACTTTCTTAAATGCCATTTTACGCCCTTATTGGGCGCAGTAAATCAGCGATTAATTAAAGGAGTCTGAATTAAGCCGACAGCGGGATTTCTTTTTCGGAAAGTAAAGCTTTCAACTCGCCGGTTTCAAACATTTCGCGCATGATATCGCATCCGCCAATAAATTCGCCTTTGACGAAAATCTGCGGGATCGTTGGCCAGTTGTTAAATTCTTTAATGCCTTGTCGGATTTCCGGATTATCCAGAACATTCACGGACTCATAGTCAACGCCGAGATAATCCAGGATTTGAACAACCGTTGAAGAAAAGCCGCATTGCGGAAAAACAGGCGTGCCCTTCATATAAAGAACAACGTCATTTTCGGTGACAGTTTTACGGATAACTTCTTGTACGTCTGACATGATCAGGCCTTATTTAAATTCGATAATGATTTAAGCGTCGGGGGCGCGGGTTTCAAGAGCCAACGCATGTAAAACACCGCCCATATTTCCCTGGAGCGCCGCATAGACCATTTGATGCTGCTTGACCCGAGACAGACCCCGAAACGCTTCGCTAACAACGACGGCTTTGTAATGATCGCCATCCCCCGCCAGATCGGTGATTTCGACATTCGCATCGGGCAGGGCGTCTTTGATCATGCGTTCAATTTCAGAGGCCTCCATGGCCATATCAACTCTCCATCAAAGCTGGGAACCAAGCCTCATAGATGGCGCGGATATCTGAAAGTGCAAGGTCTAGACCATCATTGCTGGTCATGCGGCCGCCTTTGAATGTCCCAATGCGCGATGCCTTAATGCCTTTGCCATCGGCGGTGGATAGGATCGGGTTGACGCTGTTTTCGTCCACGGCCAAGAGGTAACGGGCTTGATCTTCACCGAAATACCAGCCGCTGAGCGCCATATTGCCTGCCGGACGGTCGATTTGCAGACCTATACCAGATGACATTGCCATCTCTGTCGCAGCAATCAGAAGGCCGCCATCTGAACAATCGTGAGCCGCATGAACGCGTCTGGCTCTTATTAGCTGGCGCACATAGTCGCCATTGAGTTTCTCAAGTGCCAGATCGACGGGTGGAGGCGCACCATCCTCGCTGCCACCAACTTCACGTAAATAAATAGACGAACCGATCCAGCCAGTGGTTTCACCAATCAGGATAAGCGCGTCGCCTTCTTTGGCGCCTGCCAGCGTCGCAAAATGCTGCAGATCTGGGATAAGTCCGACCCCGCCTACAGCCGGCGTTGGCGGAATGGCTTGGCCATTGGTTTCGTTATAGAGCGAGACATTGCCGGATACGACCGGATAGTCGAGGGCGCGACAGGCCTCATTCATGCCTTCAACGCAACCCACAAACTGGCCCATGATCTCTGGGCGCTCCGGATTGCCGAAATTCAGGCAATCCGTGATGGCAATAGGATCTGCGCCAACGCAAGTCAGGTTGCGCCAGGTTTCGGCCACACATTGTTTGCCACCTTCATGGGGATCCGCGTAGCAATATCGCGGTGTCACATCCGTGGTGATGGCAACGGCTTTATTCTTGCCGTGAATACGGACAATAGCCGCGTCGCCGCCGCTTTGGCTACTGTCCACAGTGTCCGCCATAACGTGACGGTCATACTGTTCCCAGATCCAGCGACGAGATGCCAAATCAGGAGAGCCAATCATCGTTTTCAGAGCCGCGTTCAAATCTGTCAGGGCAATTGTTTCTGCTTTGACTTCGTCGCGTTTGTCTGTAGGGACATGCGGGCGGTCATAATTCGGCGCATCATCGGCGAGCGGCGAAATAGGAATGTCACAAACGACGTCGCCTTTGTGATTGAGAACAAGGCGACCCGTATCTGTTGTGACGCCGATCTGGGCCACATCCAATTCCCATTTGTGGAATATATCGAAAGCGAGTTGCTCTTTACCGGGTTGAATAACCATGAGCATGCGTTCCTGACTTTCCGACAGCATCATCTCATAGGCGGTCATACCTTCTTCGCGCTGCGGCACGTCGTCGAGGTTAAGCTCAATGCCTACGCCGCCTTTGTCTGCCATTTCGACGGATGAGGAGGTGAGGCCAGCTGCGCCCATATCCTGGATGGCGATAATGGCATCAGTGGCCATAAGTTCCATACAGGCCTCGATGAGCAGTTTTTCGGTGAACGGATCGCCGACTTGAACGGTAGGACGTTTTTCTTCGCTATCGTCATCAAATTCGGCGGAGGCCATAGTAGCACCGTGAATACCATCACGGCCAGTCTTGGACCCCACATAAAAGATCGGATTTCCGACACCTTTCGCGGCCGAATAGAAAACCTTATCGGCGCGGGCCAGGCCGACGCACATGGCGTTGACAAGGATATTGCCGTTATAGCCTTTGTGGAAATTTGTTTCGCCGCCCACGGTCGGCACGCCAACACAGTTTCCGTAACCGCCAATACCGGCAATCACACCGCTGACGAGTGTCTTGGTTTTTGAGTGCGTAGGTTCCCCAAAACGCAGTGCATTCATCAGGGCGATGGGGCGCGCTCCCATGGTAAAGACATCCCGCATGATGCCACCAACACCTGTCGCGGCCCCTTGATAAGGCTCGATGTAAGACGGATGGTTATGACTTTCCATTTTGAAAATAATGGCATCCCCGTCGTCGATGTCGATGACGCCTGCATTCTCGCCTGGACCCTGTATAACGCGGGGGCCTTTGGTCAGGAATTTTCCGAGGTGACGGCGAGAGGATTTATAGGAACAGTGCTCGGACCACATGACCGAGAATATCCCCAGCTCATTCATATTGGGAGCACGTCCCAGACGATCTAGAATGATCTGATACTCTTCCGGTGTCAGGCCATGTTCAGCCACGATTTCCGGTGTAATTTCAATAGCTTTGGCCATTATATTGACTCAATAATGGATTTAAAAAAGTTTAGTCCGTCGGTTCCCCCATGAAGGGGATCAACGGCGCGCTCTGGGTGCGGCATCATACCGAAGACGTTGCCGGCTTTGTTACAAATACCCGCAATGTCACGGGCAGACCCGTTGGGGTTGCCGACATACTTAAAAAGGACGCGGCCTTCTTTCTCGAGCTTATTCAACGTGGCATCGTCGGCATAATAATTCCCTTCATGATGGGCGATCGGATAGACGACTTCCTGAGTGGACCCATATCCAGAGGTAAAGCGCGTATTGCCATTCGTTATGCGTAGCTTTTGGGGTTTGCAAACAAAGTTCAAACCCTGGTTCATCAGCAGAGCACCCGGCAAAAGACCAGTCTCGGTCAGGATTTGAAACCCGTTACAAAAGCCTGCGACAGGTAATCCCTTATTGGCCTTCTCGACCAGATCTTTAACGATAGGGGAGCGGGCAGCCATGGCGCCGCAACGCAAATAATCCCCATAGGAAAATCCACCTGGAATGACCACAAAGTCGACATCAGATGGGATTTCGGACTCTCGGTGCCAGATCATTTGAGCTGGGCGGCCTGTGACTTTTTCCAAAGCCATTCGTGCGTCCCTATCGCAATTTGAAGCCGGGAAAGTAATGACGGCGGTTTTCATGATCAGCTCTCGATTTTAACGCTGTAGCTTTCGATCACCGTATTTGCGAGCAGCTTTTCGCACATTTCAGTCACACGCTGTTCGGCAGTCCCGGCATCTTCTCCGGTCAAGTCGAGTTCGATGACTTTCCCTTGTCGTGCTGCCGTGACTTCCTCAAATCCGAGATCCGATAAAGATCGAGCAATGGCTCGGCCTTGAGGATCCAAAACACCGGGCTTTAGTCCGATTTGAACAATGGCTTTCATGTGCGAGTCCTTTATTTGTCCCCTGACACTATGGACAGGTTTGGAGGATTGGATTTTAAGATACCCAAACGGGTAGCGACTTCGGTGTAGGCTTCGGTGACGTCACCGAGATCTCGGCGGAAACGGTCTTTGTCCAGCTTCTTATTGGTTTCCATATCCCAGAGACGGCAGCTGTCTGGGCTAATTTCATCTGCGAGGACAACCTGATGACCGTCGTCTACGTCAAGTCGGCCAAATTCAATTTTAAAATCTACGAGTCTGATACCGACGCCCGCAAACATGCCTTGGAGATAATCATTAATCCGCAAGGTCATAGCGATCATCTCGTCCAATTCGGCCGGTGTGGCCCAGCCAAACGCATGGATATGTTCTTCTGCAATTAAAGGATCGCCCAAATCGTCGCGCTTTAGGCAAAACTCCACGATCGAACGGGGAAGTTTTTCGCCTTCCTCGATGCCCAGGCGTTTGGCCATAGTTCCGGCAGCGATATTACGGCAGATCACCTCCAGCGGGATGATCTCGACTTTCTTGATCAATTGTTCACGCATATTGACCCGTTTGATGAAATGGGTCGGGATACCGATTTCACCCAAACGCAGCATGACAAATTCCGAAATTCGGTTGTTAAGAACGCCCTTGCCATCAAGCGTAGCTTTTTTCTGTGCATTGAACGCGGTCGCGTCGTCCTTGAAATATTGGATCAACGTGCCGGGTTCAGGGCCTTCATATAGAATTTTGGCTTTGCCTTCGTATATTTGTTTGCGACGGCTCATGGAGCGCTCCCTCGAGGCCGTTTGGCCCTGTCCGGTGAATAGAAACGGCGCTATAACCCAGTGACGGGATAGCGGCAATAATAATGCTGCTTATTGTTACGATTCTCCGTTGAGAATCTACTCGGAAATACCTACATGAGAGCGGAAAATTCGAATCCCGAGACGGAGTCATAAATGAAAGCTTTTGACGACAAAGAAAAAGCGTCCGAAAAGAAGTTTGTCCTGGCGGCAGAAGAAGAGTTTAAAGCTGAAGCTAGGCGGAATAAAAAAATTGCGCTGTGGGCTGCGGAGCTCCTGAATAAAGATGACGACGCAGCGAAAGCCTATGTAACAGAGATCATCATGGCTGATATGACAGAAGCAGGTGATGATGACGTGTTTTTAAAGGTCAAAGCCGATTTTACTGAGGCCGGTGTCGAGATTTCAGATGTAGCATTAAGAGGTAAAATTCGCACGTTTATGGAAGAAGCCCGCCAAGAGATTGCAGACGGGACTTGATTACTAACGTGACTTGAAGGTTGGCCTGTTAAAGGTTGTTCTTAGCCGGACACAGAATTTCCTGAACCGGTTGATTTGAAACCGCATAGGTCTTCAGGTTTTTTATGTGCATCATCATGGCTGCCGCATCATATACCATGTTAACGCAGCCCAGAGTTTGTTTTGTATCAGCATCTATGATCGCGGCAAAACCTGTTACCCCCATCCAACCATTATAGTGGGGAACAATATCACGATCGAAGGCCCGGTGTGCGCTTATCTCTGATCTGCTCGGTGTTGTGATATCGATTGTTACATATTCGATGGCTGAGTCGTTTAACCCTTTGAGCGCTTGATCCAATTTTGGTTCGACAATTTTGCAGGGTCCGCACCAATCGGCACGAAACATGACGACATACATGTCCGGGGAAGAATTGGCGAAAGCCGTTCCCGAAGACATCAAGGTCATCAAGGAAATCAAAGAGGCTTTGAAAATTTTTTTCATAGTCGTTGCCATGATTGTTCATTCACGTAGATCTAAGGTTAGCGGCTGCGCCGTATTTTTCATCCCTTTTATACAGTACACTGCATAACAGTTCTGTGAACAAAAAAAACCGGACGCTCTCACGTCCGGCTGGGATTTAACTTTTGGAAAGTGGATTAGTATCCAGGATCAACATTGTGTGCGGCAGGGCACTGGGTTGATTTTGTGCTGGTCGAGGCTCGTGAAACAAAAGCCTGGCCAGAGGCGCGTGACGCCATCTTGCGGATTTCGTCAGCCATTTCAGACGCGCTGAACTTGCTGTTCACGCAACCGATGACATTTTTGGACTTGGCATCAACGATGGCTGCAAATCCGGGCAGGCCGACCCATTTGTTGAAGATTGGAACGATATCATGGTCAAAAGCTTCGTGAGCGCTTTTTTCCCATTTGGCAGGGTTAGATGTGTCAATAACGACTTCCTGCGCATTGCCTACCATTGCCATGGCGACATTGAGTTCGGATTCGAGTTGCTGACTTTCAACATTTCCGTCTTGACGAAAGTTGACGACATAAACGTCTGGAGAGTTAGCGAAAGCAGTTGCGCCGAAAGCTGATGTCAGAGCGACGGCGCTGATAAAAGCAGTAAGTTTTTTCATGGTCTCAATTTCCCTAAAATTCACACATTGTTGGGTTGTGTTTCGTGTGTCAGTAAATAACGGCCAATAGTTTAAAATCTGCAAATTCTTTGGTAATAGTTCATTTACCAAGGTTTCCAAATTAGTTAACGTATTTGGTAAGTTATTGAATTTTAAGGGAAATAAAATTTTCAAAAAAACTGCGTTAGGGCGAACAGTCGTGATCTATGTCAGGTAGTGCTTCTGCGCCCCGCTCGCTTAAGTAATTTTTAATATTATGGCATTCGTCATTTGGCCGGTGCCATGACTTTAGAAATTTCGTTGAAAAACTAGATAAACACCCGATCAAAAATCGTATCCACGAATTTTAAGTGATACTCATCGTCGAACATATCTCTGATCTGATCATTGGATAAGAGCGCTGTCACATCTTTGTCCTTGAGGAGTAAATCAAGGAACGCACCTTCGCCGGCGTTACCTTGTGTGCGGAACATTTCCCAGACCTTCATGGCGTTGCGCTGCACCAGTCGGTAAGCACTCTCACGTTGTTCGCCCGCCTGGGTTAATGCCAGCAGGAAACGTTGAGAGTTATGTAATCCGCCAAGACGGTCCATATTGGCTTTCATCTTTTCAGGGTAGACGACCAGGTTTTCAATGACACCAGCTAGACGATGCAAGGCAAAGTCTAAATGGATGGTCGTATCCGGACCAATGCCGCGTTCAACTGAGCTGTGGGAAATATCACGTTCGTGCCAGAGCGCGACATTTTCAAAGGCGGGCGTGACCGCCATGCGAACCAGTCGCGCCAGACCTGTGAGATTTTCCGTCAAAACCGGATTTCGCTTGTGAG
>JAHDBU010000082.1 GCA_020630275.1 Hellea sp. | reverse complement strand
GATCGGTTCTATGACTGACATGAATCTAATCTCCCCACATTGAAATATGATTCCACAAATATTTTAAAATGTAATGGCCTGAACCCGATCTCCTTTTTTCTACGATTCCGTGTTAGCTAACCAGAATGCTGTCATGATGACAAGAATATAATCGTACTGATCAGCATGGTTAACGTATGGTTAACGCTTTGGCGCGAAACCCTATTTATGGTGTATCGTGCGACATTCAAGGGACTCTGTCTGGCTTTATGTGCCATCAGTGCGCCCGTTTATGCGCAAGAAACAATTTCAATCGGTTATCAAGCGCCCAAAGAAACCCAGCTTTTGCCTCTGAATTTGCGGGGACCGGCCCAAAACGAGCAGCCCAGAGTTTTAGCGGGATTACAGGTCGAAAAATTCGCCAAAACGTCGCCGGATATTCGCGGATTGGCATTGGGCCCGAAAGGAGAACTTCTGGTTCTCGATGGTCGCCGTTCCCAAATCTCGGTTTTGATAGATCGCGACAAAGACGGCAGGCTGGATATGACTCGTCGGCTGCCTGCGCGATTTACTCATCCTGTCTCAATGATAACCTATGAAGATTTGATTTATGTCGCTGACGCGACAGCTGTCTGGGAGATATCGCCTGCCGGTCAACGCAAGCTGGCGTCACTGGCCAATGTCGATGCACACGTAGACGCCCGCCCGCTTCTCCTGGCCCCGGATAATATGCATATCTATTTAGGCCTGGCTCAGCCTGACGGCCAGTCCAAGATCGTTTCCATTAATCGGGTCACCGGATTGGCCAAACCTGTGGCAGAAGGCGAGGGGGAGATAACATCACTAGCTCAAGCTAAAGGGACCGCGCTCTGGGTTGGGATGAAGACGTCACTTCTTCCAGTCAATAGCGGACAATTTGACAAGTCGCTGGCTATTGAGCTTCCGACACATGTCAGTCTGGAAGGAATTTATTTGCCGACAGCTGATGAAATGACCGCTCGTGGACTTGCCTCGCTGGCTGGTAAATTTCTGATGATACTAGGGCAGGACCATTACGGCGCTGAGTCCGAGTTTGTTGGCCGACAGGTCGTCACGCTCAATAGTTCTTTTGGGCAACCGGACGGAAAACCAACAACCATCATCGGCGGATTTCTTGCTAATCATGGACGCACAGCCTGGGGTCAACCTGGTCCCATGGTCTGGGACGAGCGGGGCTTATTTTTGGCTGACAAACAAAGCGGCATTATTTGGCGAGTCTCACGACTTGAACCTAAAATTCGAATTTTAGATCAACAGGCTGAAAACAAAGAGATTAAATTCTATAAAAGCGAAGAGATTAAAAAGCCCAAAGCCTCTTGGGGGAGTTCAATCAAAAACGGGTCATCTATCGTATCAGGATCGCAATTGGCGTCTGATTGGGAACAGTCCGCCCTGATTCCCAAAGAAACTCTCATGGAAAAATTACGCAAGAAAGAGTCGGGTGAGGATGAGCGCGCTCGAGATGCAGACTAAGCTAGCACCCTGATTTTCAGGTTCAGCAATTCGCCCAATTTTTCTAAACGGTGTTTAACTCTCTCGGTTAGTACGTTACTCCAGCCTGCCTTTGACGTTATTATCAAGGCGTCCTTATCGGCTCGCACGCTGAGCTGTTTCAGTAGTTCAGGGGAGCGCCCCGAGGCAACAACCGCGAGGCGGATAGCGGAGCCTAAAATCATTGCGGCATTGCGTTCTCTTTGGGTCAAAAGGAGATTGATCGCATCTTGATTGCTGGTTTTCTGCTTTCCCGTATAGGAATGAAACAAAATCAGAGCGAGATAGGCACGCTCTTTGTGTGTTAAGCCCGCGAGTGGGGCGTAAAGGACATCCTCAAAGACGAGATCTGCGCGATAATCGGGGTGCAGACCCTTACCAATTCCAACAAGGTGATAGGCGGCTTTGCGTAAACGTTCTTCGTTTTCTGTTTTAAAAACGTGAGGTAAAATCGGATAAAGTGGTTCAAGAAAATCGTGCAGGGGAGCTGCAAAGTTAACGCCCTGGAGGTTGCCGCGCGCAAGATCACGACAGCCATCCAACAAAGCTTCCCGGGTTCTAAGTTTCTCTGGCATTCCTGCCTGTACCAATCCCTCACGCAATCCTGTTGTCGAAATTACAATCTTGGTCGGTTTCAGGTAGTCAAGCAATACGTCGAGCAGTAAACCACTATATGGTAGGGTTTCAGCTCGGCGCTGATTTATCCCGGGCCAGGACAACAGGTCTTGTCGTCCTTCACCATAGGCCCAACGGGCCAGGTCCTGTGCCGTACCGGGCATGAGCTCATAAGCTTGCAGGGTTTTCATGGGATAAAGATGCCGCTTCATGTGAACGCCAGCGAGATTTCGCCAAGCGCCACCGATCAGGTAAAGTGGCTCTTTTCCGATTAATGGAAATGGATCGCTTGTCAAAGCTTCGAGAATAGTTTGGCGCATAGCGTCCGCGTCAAAGCTAGCAGATAAACTGAGGTCTTGTCCGGCAACTCTGAATGGGCCAATTGGATAGGATATCCCCGTATCAACCTCGCCTTTGTGAAGGCGGATGAGCTCCAGACTAGCGCCGCCCAGATCGGCCGCGACGCCACTCGCACGCGGCATAGCGGCAACCAAGCCTTGTGCCGTCAAAAATGCTTCTTGTTCCCCGCTCACAGGCGCGATGTCGAGTCCGGTTTCCGTTTTGACCTGTTTAATGAACTCCGGTGCGTCTTCGGCGTCGCGCATCGCTGCTGTTGCACCAACGAGGACTCTATCCAAATTTTGTGCGGCAGCTATAGTCTGAAACCGGCTTAGCGCTGCAAGAGCTTCTTTCCGCCCATTTTGGTTCAAGCGGCCTGTCGTGCTTAAATCCCGCCCCAAACCGGCGAGCACTTTTTCATTGTAAACTGGCGAGAAGGCAGCGCCGAAAAGTTCATAGATCACAAAACGGACTGAGTTAGAACCGATATCAAGGACGCCTACGCGACGGTATTGGGCGTTATCTTCGCTCATTGTTTTCCAGTTTTATTTTTGGCTTTTCGGTTTCGCGGTGCCAGCTCTTTTGGTGCATAGTAACTCAGGGCTTTTCCGCGTCCGGACAAAGATGGGTTTTCCATGAAATAACGGTGAGCGGAGAAGGGCCGTTGTCCTTCGGCTCTTATGGTCCGTATATATTTCCCGTTGGATTGCAGGTCCCAAGAATTCACATCGTCATTGAGATTGGCCAGCATGATCTGTCTCATGACCTGCCGGTGGACCGTTGGGCTTTCTATAGGGACAAGGGTTTCAACGCGGCGGTTGAGGTTGCGCGGCATCCAATCAGCAGAGGACATATAAACCTTTGCTTTGGGATTGGGGAGCGCAGCGCCATTGCCAAAACAGGCAATTCTGGAGTGCTCCAAGAAACGGCCGACAATGGACTTTACCCTTATGTTTTCCGAAAAGCCGGGAATGCCGGGTCGCAGACAACATATTCCGCGGACAACCAGGTCGATTTGAACACCGGCTTGCGAGGCTTCGTAAAGTTTGTCGATGATCTGTGTGTCAACGAGCGCATTCATTTTGGCCCAGATGGCGCCGACCTTACCCTCTTTGACATTATTGATTTCGACATCGATGAGCGCTTCCAACTTATCCCGAAGGCCATCAGGTGCGATGACAAGCTTTTCCAGGTTTTTTGGACGAGAGTAAGATGTCACATAGTTGAACAGTCGACCCACATCACGTCCGAGTGTCTCATCAACTGTGAAAAGAGCGAGGTCCGTATAAATCTTGGCATTTTGGGCGTGATAGTTGCCGGTTCCCAGATGGGTATAGGTTTTCAGACCCGTTTCTTCGCGGCGAATAACCAGAGAAACCTTGGCATGGGTTTTATAGTCGACAAAACCGTAAACCACATGGGCGCCAGAGCGTTCCAGATCTCGGGCCCAGCGCAGATTAGATTCTTCGTCAAAACGAGCTTTCAATTCCACCAGTGCCGTCACGGTTTTACCCCGCTCTGCAGCTTCGATCAGCGCTTTGACAATCGGGCTGTCATCTGAGGTTCGGTAGAGTGTCTGTTTTATAGCGACCACATCAGGGTCCAGTGCGGCCTGTTCCAGGAACTGAATGACGACATCAAATTCCTCATAGGGATGATGAACCAGAATATCCTTCGCAGCGATGGCGGCGAAACAGTCACCATCATAGTCTCTAATGCGTTCCGGGAAGCGAGCCTGAAAGGGTTCAAATAAAAGATGCGGACGATACCGCGTAATTAGGTTTGAAAGATTAGCCATGCCGAGAAAGCTAGTACTGTCCAGAATATCCTCATGCCAGCATTCAAATCCATCAATGAGAACATCGCGCAAATCTTCGGGAATATCCGGGTTCATCTCCAATCTGATCACACGGCCGCGGCGACGTTTTTTTAACAAGAACTCAAAATGCTGTACGAGGTCTTCCGCCTCCTCATCCACGGCGATATCGCTGTCGCGCGTAATGCGGAACAAACCTGTTCCTCGAATTTTAAAATCAGGAAAGAGATCAATCGCGGTCAGTTTCAATGCCTCTTCAATGGACACATAGACATCGATTTTTTTCTTCTTGTCATATTTGACATGGATAAACCGTGGAATGTGATGAGGAATTGGAATTATAGCATATAAAGGATCCGGGCTGTCTGACCGTTCCAAGCTGAGAACCATGCCAAAACCAAGATTGGATATAAAAGGAAAAGGATGGGCTGGATCAATTGCGAGGGGCGAGAGCAAGGGAAAAATATTAGCCTCGTAAATGTCCAAGAGCGCTTTGGCCTCTCCTTGGTTTAGTTCATCTGTCGATTTGACCTGAATGCCCTCTTTGAACAAGAGTTTGCGAAGTTTGTTCCAGGTGTTTTCCTGCGCTTTAACGACCTTTTTCACCCGCTTGCGGATTTTTAGCAATTGCTGCTCTGGGCGTAGACCGTCAAAACTTTGATCGGTAATGCCCGCAAGTTCTTGCGTTCTTAAGCCCGCAACGCGGACCATATAAAATTCATCGAGGTTACTTGCGGAAATAGATAAAAATCGAAGACGTTCCAGCAATGGGACATCAGAATTGGAAGCTTCTTCCAATACGCGAGTGTTGAAAAACAGCCAGGATAACTCTCGATTAAAATAACGGTCTTCAGGAGCGATATCTAACACCGGGTTTTCTGTGACAGGTTTTGCTAACGGCTTTTCATCCGGTGCAGTTTCATCTTTTTTCTTAGGCGCCGCCATAATTCAGCCCTGATAACTCGGTCGCATGCGGCTCCGCTTAGGCCAATTCAGGTAAAGGCGCAACGACTAAGCCGCGCTGGCCTGAGCCTCATCTATAAATGTCACATAGAGGCTCTGAGCATCGGGCGCCCGGCGCAACCTCCCTCTGACCTCTTCATTGCGCAAACGTCTTGAAATTTGAGCCAGAGCGCGCAGATGCTCGCTACCGGCTTCAGGTGGTGCTAGTAAAAGGACCGCAATATCAACAGGACGGTTATCAATAGACTCAAACTCAATGGGTGTTTCCAAGCGGGCCAAGGCAACTTTTACCTTGTCTAGTCCCTCGATGCGGGCATGCGGTAAGGCGACGCCGGAGCCGACCCCGGTCGACCCGAGTCGCTCCCGCTCCATGGCAGCGTTAACGATATCTCGTGTGTTAATGGGTGCATTGACCATGCATCCACAATTCACGATTAGTTCGGCCATTTCCTGCACGAGCTGCTTTTTACTGGTAACCTTGAGGTCCACAGCAACACAGTCACGCGCGAGAAGATCACTGAGAGTCATGCGAGAATCCGTAATGTGGCTTGTTTTTCGGGGCGGCCCTTACACCTACTCAGGCTTGGGGTCAATCCATCCTATGTTGCCGTCGGAGCGCTTAAATACGACATTCACGCCACCGTGTCGGGCGTTGTTAAAGACAACGACACCTGTGTCAGCCAAGCCTAATTCCAGCGCCGCCATGCCGGGTGTCATGGTTTTCAGATTACCGGCTTTTTCAGCAATTACGATGGGTTCGTCATTGGCGACGTGCTCGTCAGTGTCGTCCTCAGAAACCGGATTTTCCAAAATAAACATAGAAAATGCATCTTTTTTCTCCGCCGCTTTGTGATCTTTTAGGCGACGTGAATAACGGCGCAGGCGTTTTTCAATATGTTCCAGAGCCTCATCCGTGGCCGCATAGCCGTCATGGGCGTTACCTTGCGATTCCATTGTAGCGCCAGAGGGGAGGTGGACAGAACACGCCGTCCGAAATCCTGTGCCCTCGCGGCTGATAAAGACCTGTGCATCACCTTCTCGGTGAATATACTTATCCATCATCTCTTCCAATCGGTCTTTTATTCTGTCCTGTAGTGCGGGTGATACGTCAATGCCTTTGGAAGCGATCTGGATTTGCATAGGGTCCCTTTCGTTGATTTTGAATATAATGAGAATACACGAAAAGTGAGGTTCGGACTAGACTCCAATTTCACTTCGTCCCAAGACAGTTAAGGATAAGTCAAGTATCAGGCGCTGTTGTGTTTTAGAATACGGCGTCGTTCGACTGAGGACGGAATACCGAGTGATTCTCTATATTTTGCCACAGTCCTTCGGGCGATATCGATACCTTGAGCCCGTAGCATTTGAACGAGCTTGTCATCGGATTTTACGGTGTTCTCAGTTTCCTCAGAAATAAGAATTTTAATCTTATGCCGGACGGCCTCGGCGCTGATATCTTCGCCGCCATCCAAGGAGGAAATCCCTGCGGTAAAGAAATATTTGAACTCAAATATACCGCGCGGCGTGTTCATGAATTTGTTCGATGTAACCCGGCTGACGGTACTTTCATGCATTTCAATGGCGTCTGCTACGGTTTTAAGATTGAGCGGGCGCATATGATCCACGCCGTAAGCGAAGAACATGTCCTGTTGTTTGACGATTTCCGTGGCGACTTTCAGGATTGTGCGCGCGCGTTGATCCAGAGACTTTACAAGCCAGCTGGCATTTTGCTGACATTCGGTCATGAAGGTACGGGTGTCATCATCGGCATTGGGTCCGCAAACCTCTGCGAAATAACGGTTATTCACGAGAACCCGTGGCAGGGTATCGGCATTGAGCTCTACGGCCCAACCACCTTGGGCAGTTTCACGAACCGCAACATCCGGTTCGATGGCAGCAGCCATAGAGCCGCCATAGGCTAAGCCAGGTTTAGGAGACAAAGCTTTGAGCGCTGCAATACGCTCCATCAAAGCATCTTTGGACAGATCACAGATTTTCGCTAGTTTAGACAAGTCATGCTTAGCCAGAAGCTGCAGATTATCGAGCAGGGCGAACATGTGATCGTCCAGCGCGTTTTTCTCTCTGAGTTGAAGAATAAGACATTCACGCAAGTCTCTCGCAGCTACGCCAGTCGGTTCGAAACACTGGACCTGGGTGAGCACACTATGAACCCGGTTTTCTGATACACCGAGACGTTCGGCAGACTCTTCAACGCTTATCCGAAGATATCCATTATCGTCGACATGTTCAATAAGGTAAGTTCCAATCAAGCGTTCTGTAGGGTCCTTGATGTCGACAACGAGTTGGTCGTGCAAGTGTTCGTGCAGGGTCTTTTCAGCCTCAGTGTTTTCAATAATATTATATTCACCGCTATTGGAAAAGGAGCCGCCAGATCCGCTTTTTGACCAGTCCACGCTCCCGCCAACATCAGCGGCACTGGATTGTTCGTGAATAACGTCAGCAGGTGCATCCAGACTTTTTTCAGCCAAAGTCGGAGCGTCCATAGAGAGTTCTGAGTATTCTTCCAGAGCTTCTTTTGCCGCTGCAACTTCTTCGCGGCGGTTTTCATCGCCGGTGCCTCGCTCCAATAATGGATTGCTCTCGAGCTGCTCTTCGACAAACGCCGCCAGTTCGATATTGGAGAGCTGCAACAACTTGATCGCTTGCTGCAGCTGCGGTGTCATCACCAGAGACTGAGTTTGTTTCTGCTGTAATTTGGGTGCCATTGCCATAAGCGCTGCGTCCACCTAACCATTCATATATTTTGTTTTTATGGGGAGGGACTAGCACTAAATCTTTAACACCCGGTTTCGAAAGCTCTGATTGGCATGAGAATTGCTAGGCCGAATAATTAACCATAAGGCCACGACAAAGGCCGCTCGACAGTATCAAGCGGCCTCGTTTTGAAGTTTGGGCTCAACCGGAACGCCTTGTCCGGCTTCTCCGTAAGATTATTGGATACCCATTTCGATGTTTACGAAAGTACTGATCTAACAGCTTCGGGCGACCCCCTCAAAATAGATAGACAAGATACACCTCCTTTCGTTTAACGCGGCTCCACAATGGAACGGCTATGTGATGGGTATAAATCTAGCAAGATTTATGCCTCTGACAATACC
>JAHDBU010000081.1 GCA_020630275.1 Hellea sp. | reverse complement strand
TAAACTCCGCTGACCTTGCCATCCAATTCAACAAAAATCTCGCCGAGCAATTCCATTTCGAGCAGGGCAGCTGAGGCTATTGAGACCGGCAGGCCGGAGAGACGAATGATATCATTGCGCGGTGTGGGCGTGGGCGACAGAAGCGCTTTGATTTTGCTTTTGGCCTTGTCCAGGTCTCCGTCGAAATCGAAACTATCCGGGCCCGTATAGAGATTAGAAGGCTCTTGGACTTCATGGATGTTGCCGAGGACATCGAGCACGTCTTCCGCGTTTTCAATGAGCGCGGCGCCCTGTTTTAGCAGACGATGACAGCCTTTCACGCGGGGGTCGAGCGGACTTCCCGGCGCGGCCATCACTTCCCGGCCTTGCTCCAAAGCATAGCGTGCGGTGATCAGAGTGCCCGAGCGCTCAGCCGCCTCGATTACGACAACGCCGCGCGACAGGCCAGAGATGATCCGGTTGCGGCGCGGGAAGTCGCGAGCGGTCGCCCTATAGCCGAGCGGGCTTTCAGAAATGAGGGCGCCTTTGTTTTTTATTTCTTCGAACAGGTCGGCATTTTGTGACGGATAAACATGATCTACTGCCCCGCCCAATACGGCGGCCGTGCCTGTTTCAAGCGACCCCCAATGAGCCTGTGTGTCGATGCCGCGCGCCAGTCCCGAAACGACGGTCAGGCCCGCCTCGCCGAGTTCATGGGCAATCTGTCCGGCGAAGCGCTGCCCGATCGCCGAAGCGTTGCGCGAACCGATAACAGCCACGCAAGGTTTGCTTAGAATAGTAGGTTCGCCCCAAATAGAAATTACTGGCGGCGAAGGGTCGACGGCCCGCAATGCGGCCGGATAAAGCGGCTCGCAACTGGCCAAGATATGCATGCCGCGCTCTTCATGAGCTTCCATTTCGGCTTCTATCTCAGCAGTGGATGGAACTTTGATCCGTTTCCCCCGGGTGAGGTCTGGCAGGATTTCCAAGGCCCGCGCCGCATCACCGCCAGTCCGGAGCATGATATCGCGAAAGGCAACAGGGCCGAGAGTCGGCGTTCGGATCAGCCGGAGCCAATCACGTTTCTCTACCCGGGAAAGTTCTCGAAGCCCCACAGCCGCCGCCTATTTGCCCTGACCGATTTTCGGTTCTTCGCCCTTGAGGATACGCCCGATATTATCCTTGTGACGGATATAGATGATCAGGGCGAGTAAGGCGGCCATAATCGCCACTTTGTGATAGCCCATAAACATGGCAATCAAAGGCGTCAGCCCAGCAGCGGTCAGCGCGGCGAGGGAACTCATTTTAAACAGAAAAGCCGTGGCCAGCCACAATCCAATCGCGATCAATCCAATCGGCCATTTGGCGGCTAAAAGCGCGCCAAGAAATGTGGCCACACCCTTACCGCCCTTGAACTTGAGCCAGATTGGGAAGCAATGTCCCAATAGCGCAAATCCAGCCGCGAGAAGTCCGGCCTCGAAATTGAAAAAATACTTAGCAACGAAAAATGCTGCCGCCGCTTTACCGCCATCAAAAAGCAGGGTGAGGGCTGCCAGATCCTTGCGCCCAGTACGCAGAACATTGGTCGTGCCGATATTGCCGGAGCCAATATTGCGAATATCGCCTTGGCCGCCCAGACGGGAGATTAAAAGGCCGAAGGGTATAGATCCTAACAGGTATCCGATAATAGCGGCGTAGAGGAATATCATATCCATAGGCTCGACACTGCCTGATAAGCCGGAATGAGTCTAGAGATTAGCCAAACAGCTTTGAAACGCTCTCGTCATTGGCAATGCGGCGAATGGCTTCGCCAAGGAGTGTTGAGACCGTAATCTCTCGGATTTTTTTGCAGTCCTTGACCTTTTCCGGCTGGCCGATGGTATCAGTGATCACCACCTCGGTCAGGACGGAGTTTGTGATCCGCTCCACCGCCGGGTCGGACAAAACGCCGTGAGTGATATAGGCGGATACAGATTTGGCGCCCTGATCCATAATGGCTGCCGCCGCGTTACATAGCGTGCCGCCACTATCGATAATGTCGTCCAGCAGGATGCAGTTCCGGCCCTTCACATCGCCAATGATATTCATGACTTCGGACTCACCGGCTTTGGGGCGGCGTTTGTCGATGATCGCAATGTCGGCTTCGAATTGTTTGGCCAGGCTCCGGGTTCGGACCACACCGCCCACGTCCGGCGAAACGAACAGGAGATTATCGCGTTCCTTTTTGGAATAACTATCTTTGATATCGTCCACAAAAACCGGCTGTCCAAATAGATTGTCTGTTGGGATATCAAAAAAGCCTTGGATTTGCCCCGCATGGAGATCGACAGTCAGGACGCGGTCAGCACCGGCTTTCGAAATCAAATTGGCGACCAGCTTGGCAGAGATCGGCGTGCGACCGCCTGTTTTGCGGTCCTGACGGGCGTAGCCGTAATAAGGCACGACGGCAGTAATACGCTCAGCCGAGGCGCGTACCAGCGCGTCAATCATAATCAGGAGTTCCATCAAATGGTCATTGGCCGGTGCGGAAGTAGGCTGGATCAGGAAGATATCTTCGCCGCGGACATTTTCATTGATCTTGACGAAAATTTCCTGGTCCCGGAACCGCTTGGTTTCCACATCTGTGAGCGGCACATCAAGAACATCCGCAATGGCCGCTGCCAAGGGCTGATTGGCTGAACCGCTAATAAGTTTCATCTGAGACCACCTTCACAGTCTTATGCTTTTGGCGCTTCCATAATGACAGCGTTCGCCAAAGTAAATCACTCTTTGAGCATTATGGCGGAAATATTGCGGCCATAGCCTTCTACGCCTTGATGGGTGTTAAATCGATAGGAAAAATAATCTTCGGGCTGGCCATATGTGCAGTCCTCCAGACAGGCGATTCGCGTTACGCCTTCGTCGCGCAAGCGGGCGAGGATAAACCTTTTCAAGTCAAAATGCGGACGCCGCTCTCCGTCATTTCTCTCGGGGCCGAGTTCGAAGAAACGGTCATAGCTTTCATCTTCAGCGACAAATGTATCGCGAAAGTCATGACCCACTTCGTAATTGGCCTGGCTGATACAAGGGCCCAGCACAGCGCGGATGTTTTCCCTGCAAGATCCTAGGCCTTCCATGGCGCGAATGGTCGATGTGGTTATGCCTTTGAGCGCGCCGCCCCAACCGGCGTGGCAGGCACCAATCATTTCTTCTTGTGGGTCATGGAAAAGGACGGGACCGCAATCTGCCCCTAAGGCCGAGAGTGCCAGGCCTTTGCGGCGGGTGACCATGCCGTCGGCTTTCGGTCGGCCATTATCCCAAGGGCCGTCTACGATCACGACTTCTGAGGAATGAATTTGATAGTTCGATAAAAGGCGAGGTTCGGTTGTGCCCAATGCCTCGGCAACTCTTCGCCGATTTTCAAACACGTTTTCTGGCGCATCATCAGAGCCTTGACCAGTGTTGAGTTGTCCGAATTGATCTGTCGACACGCCGCCTTTGCGTCCAAAGAAACCGTGGGTAATCTGATCATGTTCCAACACGTTATGGGTCTTGAAAGGAACCATTAGTCGAGCCGCGCGCAACCGTTAAACGTGCTTCCACCCCGCTTGTAGCGGACTGTCATAGGATAGGCATAGCCGGACATATCGTCTTCGCAAGGCGCGTCTGTAATTGACAGCGTAAAGATCACGCCGTTGATTTCACCGGAGTAATTCTTCCACTCATCTTTCGTGGAAAGTGTGACAGGAATCAGAACGCCGTCGAGGCTTTCGGGGGTTGTATAAACAGCCTGTTCTCCGGTGATACGAAAATTCCAAAACGGCTCATTGCCGCTCGCGCTGATCGTACGGATATCAGGTAGGACAGATTGACTCCCGCATCCCGTCAGGACTTTTTCTCCCATTTCCAGATTGACCCGGAGGGACCCTGTCCCCAATCGGCTATCCTGACAACTGCCCGGTGTGAGTTGCAGAGAAACATTGCCATTTGAGAGCGTGATGGCCTTTCCCGATTGGGTCGCCGTAAACGCATCATTCAGCGGCGCGTCAAAACTCCCGCTGGAATAAATGCCGTGCCCGGCCTTGATGTCTAGTTTCCAATACCCCGCCTCGGTGGGGCCGCCTAGAATGAAGTGCTCATTGGTAATATCCAGAGGAGTCTGGGGCGCACGACTATTCCCGCAGGCGCTAAAGGCCAAACTGACTAACCCTAAGGTTATTTTCGTCGATGTGTTCAATCAAGTCTCCTCGGCGTTTAGTATAGTCCGAAAACCCATGGGCACAACAAGGCCGTCCGATTGAAAACACATGGCTTTGAACAAAGTGCCCATTTGCTCTTCACCGGTCAGGCGGTCGAGCTGTCGGGCAATTTTCAGTTTCGAATCCGGGCTCGCCTTGGCGAGAGTGGCCGCGCGCATTTCAATACCCAGTTTAGACAGAAACTCATTTTGCGACACAGGCGCCGTCGCGGTTAAATCAATGGAACCCGCAAATTCACCGAGCGCTGCAAAATCAACCCGCGCCGTTAGGTCCGTATTGCCCGGGTCTGAAAATACGCCAACTTTTTCATGTCGTTTCAAAGCCTGCAATGTGTCGCCGAATTCAGTTGTCCCCGGGCCGTAATCGATAAATAGCGCACGACCGGGTGAGAACTCGAAGCGTTTTTTGACGGCATCCAATACCTGATGCGCTGCTGGGCAGACTTCCAGCAAATCATCATTGCGGGCATCAACTCTGGCAGAAGGCATGGATTGTGCTGCCAGATCAGATATCGGCTCTGTCGCTACGGCAAAGGCCAGTTCGTCCTTATCCTTATCATAGGTCACGAGCCGTTCATGCCAGCCTTTGTCCTGGGCGAACCGGTCCGTTTGGATAAATTGGCGGATCGGCAGGCAGTCCAGATATTCATTGGCCACAAGAATGGTCGGGCCCATGGGCAGGTCCTCAAGACTATCGACCCAGGAAACCGGCACCGGGCTGTCGGCCAATGTTTTGCCTTGTACGGCTTGCAGGGCGGCGCTGGCCTCAATCAGATAGACGGAGACATTATCGAGAAAATCAGGCGCTAATCGCGCGGCCCGCAGCATATCGGCCATCATGATCCCGCGCCCCGGACCTAGCTCGACGAGATTGACCCCGCCGGGCTGACCGATATCCCGCCAAGTCTGGATGGCCCAAATCCCCAGCAGTTCGCCAAACATCTGTGAAATTTCTGGGGCCGTAATGAAATCCCCGTCTGATCCCAGTGGGTCCCGGGTCGGGTAGTAACCCAGCGCCGGATCCAAAAGGCATAGCCCCATATATTCAGCCACGCTCATGGGGCCTTCGCTTTTAATGCGGGCAATGATGCGGTCCTTGAGCTGGGTCATCAGGCGTCAGCTTTGGCCTTTGTCTTGGGTTCGGGTTCCGCCATGAACTTAGGGGCAACGGGCGGACGTTTAATGGCCCAGCGTAAAATCAGCAGGCCAATGATGATCATAGGAATAGAGTAGGCCATGCCGCGCGTCAGGCCGAAAAACAGGCTGGCATCGGGCTCGCGGAAAAACTCCACGAAAGTCCGAAAGCTGCCATAGAGTAAAAAGAAGAGCCCGGAACAAATCCCCGGCTTTGTCAGGGCATTATGCTTGCGGGAAACATACCAGATGACCAGAAAGATCACGACGCCCTCGAGAAAGGCCTCATAGAGTTGGCTGGGATGGCGCGGGATAAGCTGAGGGTCTGTTTTAGGGAAAATGAACGCCCACGGGACATCTGTGGCGCGCCCATAAAGTTCCTGATTGACGAAATTCGCGAGACGCACACATAACAGGCCAAGCGGCGCGCCAATGGCTGCCATGTCAGCCCAGCGCCAGAGCGTAATCGGGTCTTTGCGATTTATCCACCAGGCCGCCAGACACACGCCGGCAAAGCCACCGTGAAAGGACATGCCGCCTTCCCAGACTTTGAACGCCGACATGGGGTCGATCAAAACGCCCTGAAAATTATATAAAAGGATATGCCCAATCCGCCCGCCCAGCATAATGCCCAGCAGACAGAAAAAAGCGAAGTCCTCGAGGCGGTGTTTGCTAGGGATCAGTTCTGAACCGCGTGTTATCCCCACAGGCCGCCAGATCTCTTTTTTGCGGATCGTCCGTACCGCCCAGCGATAGGCCAGATAAATGCCGATCAAATAAGAGATACCATACCAGTTCACCGTCAGCGGCGTTCCGGGAATTTTAAAGATTTCGCTATTAAGCCAGCTCGGGAACTCAATGGCTAGAATGAGGTTTAATATCATGACGCGTCGTTGTGTAACTTGGTACGGGGCTGGAATTCTGTTAAAGCCTCCCTATCTATAAGAAAAGGCAAAATTAAGGACAAAGCCATGCAAAATAGATCTGGCCCTTTGGATGATATCACAAACCTCTTCACCAACGCAGTCGGCGCCGTGAAAGGTGTGGGCGATGAGGTGAAGGCTATGGGCCGTTCGCAGGCCGAGCGCATGGTCTCTGATCTGGACCTGATTACCCGCGACGAGTTCGAAGTCCTCAAGGCTATGATGGAAAAAGTTGTGGCAGAGAATGAGACTTTGAAGAAGAAGGTCGCGAAGCTGGAAAAAGAGGTTAAAGCCCTCAAAAAATAGGGCTCAGAGATACCCACAGGGAAGCCGCCCCTAAATCTAGTTATCAACAAAACCGGCATCACTATATCTTGTTATTCTGAACGAATCTTCTAGCTTTAACCTGTAAACGGGTGTGTGGTTAGCTATCAGATGAGCATTGCAGACGAATATTGCTTAAGACCAGGGGCGAAGTTGGCAGAAGTCCTGCCAAAGCGTGAGAACCCTTTGGATGTATTTGAACGCATATGTGTCGCCGAACATTACGAATATGAGCGTTCCAGTTCTATGGAAATCCATGTTACCCTGCCGGGATTGTGGTGTCATCATGACCTGATCCTGACTTGGGATCATGAGGCTGAATCAGTCTCACTTTATCTGGCCTTTGACGGGCGTACGCCAGGTGGGCGTTCTAATGAAATGGTACGACTAATTTCGCTGATCAATGAGCGTCTCACACATGGTCATTTCGACTATTGGGACAAGAATAATGCGCTGGTTTATCGGCACAGCCATTCGCTGCGGGGTGGGGCACGGCTATTGACCGAACAGGCGCAAGAGTTGATTTCGCAGGCATTGGATGCCGCCGAGCGCGGATACCCGGCCTCGCAATATATGATCTGGGCAGGGAAATCCCCGGAAGATGCGCTGACTTCTGCTCTTGTCGATTTGGCGACGAATCCTTAAAGCGCAAACATGACCACTCACATTGTAATCGGGGCGGGCCGGATGGGCGGCGCCATGCTGGCAGGCTGGACCAAAGGGCGAAAACCCGTTGTGGCAGCCAAAGACATTCTCATTGCGGACCCAACACCAGGAGAGGCAGCGCAAGCCGTGATTGAAGCGGGAGCGGTTTCCGCCAAACGCCTGGAAGTTCACATCGCCACAGCGGATTACGTGCTCCTCGCCATCAAGCCTCAATCCTTTGACGCGATCGCGCCGGAGGTGGCGTTGTGTCTGCCAAAAAATTGCGTCGTCATTTCGATCATGGCCGGGATCACATTGGAGCGCCTGTCCGAAGCCTTCCAGGAACAAGTCATTGTGCGCGCTATGCCTAATACGCCTGCCGCCATCGGGCAGGGGGTGACCGCCTATGTGGCTGGTAAAGGCTTGAGCGCGGGACAACAGAAACATGTCCATAAACTGCTCGGTGCGGTCGGGACCGTATTGGAGCTGGACAACGAATCCATGATCGACATGGTCACCGCCGTCTCAGGTTCGGGCCCAGCCTATTTTTTCCATATGGTCGAGGCGCTCTCAGGCGCGGGGCAGGCCTTGGGGCTATCCGAAGAACAGGCTGGTGCCTTGGCTGCCCAAACCATGATTGGGTCCGGGGCATTGCTGGCTCAAAGCGGACAAAGCGCGACGGAACTACGCCGCGCCGTAACGTCGCCTAACGGGACCACTCAAGCCGCGCTGGATGTATTGATGCGCGAAAATGGTCTGCCCAAAGTCCTACGAGAAGCCGTAACGGCTGCTTATCGCCGCTCACAAGAGCTTGGCAAAGGCAGCTAGCCCCGCCATAAAGGGGTGTGGAACTTTATCTGGCACTCAGTTGTTTGCAGGGTCGTCCAATGCAGAGCGCATTTGACGAACTGGTCGCGCTTGGCCCGGACGGCATACAGCTGACACCAGGCAATGCTCCGACTTACGGTTTTATGGCCTATGTGGATTATGTGGGCCTGCCCGTCAAAACCCATCAGGGATTCACGCCGCAAGCTATCCGGCAAAAGGTCTGGCAAGACGAACAAACATTATCAGGGCAATGGGACTCGGTACACCCGCCGAGGGACGTCGCCAAAGACTGGATGCCGGATACA
>JAHDBU010000080.1 GCA_020630275.1 Hellea sp. | reverse complement strand
CGTTCGCGCTCGTCTAGAAAGGTTTCGAATTGCTCGGCCTGATCCGGGGTAAACAACGCCAGGGAAATCCAGACGGGATCACCGCTGGAACGGTGGATCATATAGCCGGATAAAGTACGCTTTACCCGGGTGACCCGGCTCCATTTTAAGACCCGGCTTTCACCGGCGCCGTTCAGGCATTTCAAGGTTTCATCATCAATGGTCCAGCGCAGGGTTTTCTGGGCATCGCTGAGGCCGCGATATCGGACATATTCCCAAATCAGACTGGCGATAACATAGAGCGCCAACATAGAGATGACATTGCCAATATATCCCAGCAGCGGATTACTGCTGAGCCCGCCAAAATAGATCACAATCACGCCCCACACCACGCCGAGAATAAATCCCGGGACATAGTTACTGGGTGTCAGGATGAATTGATAAAAACTGTCCCGATAGGTCCAGTTATAGCTTTCCGATATTTTTTCGAGTGTTGGCGTCATGGCGCTAGGCGACCTTGTCCAACGGCGCCATTTTCGCCCTCGCCTCCAGCGCCAATTCCATGGACCGCAGACGCGCAGCGTGATCGTGAAACGGCATGGAGATGATATATTCGTCAGGCGAGAGCAGGTCCTGAAAGCGAGACATGCGCGCGGCCACCTGATCCACCGTGCCGACGGCGCTCCCTTGCAGCATGGCTTCCACATGGGGCTGAATGGCAGCGGGGACTTCCAGGTTTTTAACCGGACGTGGCGTCAAACCCCGCTGATTAGTGATAATGCCGACGAAGGCCTGAATAAGCGTAGAGAAATGATAGTCCGCCTCTTCTTCTGTTTCGGCTGCGAAAATATTGCACGCCATGATGAAATGAGGCTTGGAGAGATGCCGTGATGGCTGGAACTGTGCCCGGTAAATATCGGCCGCCTGGATGAGGTGCTGCGGCGCGAAGTGAGAGGCAAAGGCGTATGGCAGGCCCAGACGCGCGGCAAGCTGTGCGCCGAATAGGCTGCTACCCAGGATATAAACCGGCACGTCTGTGCCCTCACCTGGAATGGCGCGGACCTGGGTCAGCTCATGCTCACCGGCAGGTCGCATATAATCCATGAGCTCTTCGACGTCGGCCGGGAAGCGGTTGCCGGCCCGCTCATAGTCTTTGCGCAAGGCGCGGATCACCCCCATATCCCCACCCGGTGCGCGGCCCAGTCCGAGATCTATGCGTCCGGGATGCAGGGTGGCCAGCGTGCCGAATTGCTCGGCAATGACCAGCGGCGAATGATTAGGCAGCATGATCCCGCCCGCCCCGAGACGAATGCTTTTGGTATGGGCGGCCACATGCGCGATCAGGACAGAGGTCGCCGAACTGGCGACAGAAGCGATATTATGGTGCTCAGCATACCAGACGCGTTTATAGCCGAGCTTTTCCGCGTGCTGCGCCGTCGCAACGCATTTCTCAAAGCTCTCCCCCGCATGAGAGCCTTCGACCACATGGGCCAGATCAAGAATGGAAAAAGGCATATCCATGGGGGGTAAATGGCAAAGGGGACGATAGAAATCAATGCCCTTGAAAAGACTTGATCAGCCGATCTCGATCGTCTTGTCGACGCGCCTCAAAAATTCCTGCCGGTGGGCGACAATGACCCGGGTCATAGGCATGGCTTCGATGATGTCCACGATGACTTTTTCCGTGTTTTTATCCAGATTGGCCGTACCTTCGTCGAGGAACAGGATTTGCGGATCTTTGTAGAGTGCCCGGGCCAGCAGTACACGCTGTTTTTGACCGCCTGAAAGAATAGATCCCATATCCCCAATCATGGACAAATATTTCATGGGCATAGCATCAATGGCGTCATGGATTTGCGCCAGACGGGCAGCTTGCTCAACACGCTCCATACTCACTTGGGGATCGAAGAAGGCAATGTTTTCGGCGATGGTTCCGGACAGGAGCGCATCGTCCTGCATGACCACGCCCATATTGCGGCGCCAGGACAAGCGCGATGCCGGGGTCAGGGGTTGGCCGTCGATGAGGATTTCCCCGTCCGTCGGATCATAGAGCCCGAGTAAAAGCTTGAGCAATGTGGTCTTGCCGCCCCCGCTGGGACCGGTCAGGGCCACAAACTCACCTGCGCCAATACGAAGGTTCAAATTTTCCAGAATATAGGGATCGGACGGTGAGTAACGGAACGAGAGATTGCGCACTTCTATTTCACCGCGGAGTTCAGTCATCTCCGGCATAATATCGTCCAGTCCCACATCTTCGGGCTCGGCTTGCGCGATATCGGCAATGCGCTCCAAATGCAGACTTAGCAGTCGGAATTCGATGAATTTATTAAACAGAGAGATCACCGCGTCCGTAAAACTTTGCCGGTATGACATAAAGGCGAACAGCATGCCGACGGTGAACAGGCCGCCCCCTTCAGCCAAAATAAGCTTGGCCCCGAAATAGATCACCAGGATCATTTGCAGACCGGCAATCCCGTCCTGCAGGGCGCGTTGGATGATACCGTATTTGCCGTGAGCAATCCCGGCATTGACATATTCGGCATAGAGATTGCGCCAGATCACCATGCGATTGGTCTGGGCGGAAAAGAGCTTGATAGCCGTGGAACCACGAATGCTTTCAATCCTGTGTGTGGCCTCGAAAGCCTCTTTGACGATCATCTCTTCCTGCGTGCGACGCAGGACCGGATAAAAGGCAAAAGTCACCAGCACCAGCAAGGCAACAGAGACCAAAACGATCGTCCCCAATAGCGGACTGTAGAGGAAAATCACGATGCCCGTGATGATGGCCATGATCCCGTCGATTATAGCCGCGACAACGGATTGGGTCAGGGCTTCTTGAATGGGTGACGTGGAACGCATGCGCGAAAGCACATCGCCAATGTGGCGCTTTTCAAAAAACTCGGTCGGCAGATGGATGAGATGCCGGAACAGATTGGCTACCATTTGAAAGGACATTTGATAGCCGAAATAGAGGATTGTCCATTCCCGCATCATTTGGGTGATGACCCGGATAACGGCCAGCCCACCAAAGGCGAGCGCCAAAATAAACAGGAATTTCAGATCAAATTTGACCACGGCCTCATCGATGACCAGTTGTAGGTAGAACGGCGAGGCCAGAACAATAACCTGCAGAACGATTGAGAGTATTAACAGCTGCAACAGACCGCGCTTCATTCCGACCAGACGGCGCCAGAGATCGGACATGCGCATGGTCTGTTTGGCGGTCTGACGGGTGAAGCCTGCAACCGGCGTCAGTTCTAATGCCACACCCGTAAAATGATCCGACAATTTCTTGAGCGTTATGACCTTGGCGCCAATAGCGGGGTCATGGATATGAACTTTATTTCCGCTGACTTTTTTCAGGACGACAAAATGATTGAGATCCCAATGCAGGATGGCCGGCAATTGCAGTTTGGATAAATCTTCGAGCTCAAGCCGTAAGGCGCGCGGTCCCAAATCCAATTGATTAGCCATATGCATCAACTGCGAGAGGGTCGCCCCCTTGAGCGAAACCGGGAAACGCTGTCTGAGACCATTGAGATCAATATTGTGCCCATGATATTTGGCGACCATGGCCATGCTGGCGAGACCACATTCCATAGCCTCGGTCTGATAAATCATGGGCAGGCGCTTTATGCCGGTAAAGTTCAGACTCTCCAGCATTACCGAATGGCCCCTAATAGCGGATCAAAGGCCCATTCCCATATTTTGCGATCTTCCAGGATCAGGTCGGCCGCCAAGGTCATACCGCTTTGTAGCGGTACGTCCTCGCCTGATGCTTTGATATCTTGTTTTTCCAACGCTACACGAACGACAAACACGGCTTCGTCTCCGCGAGGGTGCTGAACGACGGCTTTGGAAACTTCTGTGATCTCTCCATTGTAAAACCCAAATTTTTGATAAGGGAAGGCGTCATATAAGAGTCGGACGCTTTGACCGGGTTTGACAAATCCAATAGCGCGGGTGGGCACATAAAGCTCGGCTTCCAGGGACGCCCCATCCGGCAAGATCGTCATAGCCGCTCGGTCGGAATAGGTTTGCTGGCCGCGGCGTGCCGTAAGGGCAGCAACCGTGCCCGAGACCGGCGCTCGGACAACAGATTCGGATCCAGCATCATTGGAAATCATGCGCTGCTCTATGGCGCTGATCCGATTTTGGAGTTCAAGCTCCTCTTGGGTCTGGGATATGGGTAGAAGCGCCATTTGGGACTCGAGATCCGAGATATCCGACAAAATATTAGCGCGGGCATTTTCCAAGCTTTGCAAGTTTTGTGTGGCCGTCAAAAACCGGTTTTCGGCAGCCGCAACTTCGAGCGCTGAAGCCGCTTCATCAGCCAAAAGCGATTGCATTTTTCGAAACAAGCTCTCTTCGAGATCAACAGCGCGTTGTTGGGTTTCAATCCGATCCTCATATCGTGCCGCTTCAGCGGATTTCTCTGCGTGTTGTTTTTGCAGACGGCGTTTCTGTAAGGCATAATCATCGGGTATTTGTGCAAGCTGCGAAACCAGGTTTGATTTTTCGACTTCCATTTGGGACAGGAGAGCTTTGGACAATTGTTCCCCGCCAGAAAGGTTAACTTCATTACTAAGTCGGTAAAGGGCGTCGCCCTCTCGAACCTGATCACCCATAGTAACGTAAATTTCTTCGAAATTCCCTGCTCGAGTCGCGACGATTTCCACGAGGCCTGCATTCGGCATCAACACACCCTGCACCCGTTCTTTGCGGGCATATTCCCCGAAGATTGCAAAAGCGATTATTCCAGCAATAATAGACGCGATGAGAAGCGTGATCGCCCAAAAGGATAAAGGCGAAGCGACAATCACATCCCCCAAATGTTTGGACGACTGCTTATCGATAACTTCTTTGCGAAAGAGATCGCTCACGCGTCATTCTCCCCGTAACTCGCAAAATGGGTTGAACGCAAATGGTAAACAAGCGGTTAGTTTTTCGTGCAAAGCAAAGGTCAGCTTCGTGGCACCGCATTTGAAATCAAATTTAGCGGGAGCGCATAAGACTCTTTGCTTTGGCGCAGGACAATCCGAGATTGCACATCAGAAATAAGATCAATGCCAAGCAGTTCCTCGCGCAGGAAATCATCATAGGCATGCATATCTTTGGTCACGATGCGGAGCATAAAATCAACCGCACCGGTGACAGTAGCACACTGAACGACCTCAGGCATTTTCATGATCGCGCGCTCAAATTTTTCCATATTCTCCCGATTGGGAAGTGCCAGCTTGACCGCTACAAATACCTCAAAATCGAGGCCAAGCTCTTTGCGGTTCAAAATCGTAATGCGCTCTTGAATGATACCCATTTCCTCCATCCGCTTGATACGGCGCCAACAAGGTGAAGATGATAAGCCAACTTGATCGGCAATATCTGCAACAGAGAGAGCGGCATTCTTTTGAATCAGATGTAGAATTTTAGCATCAATTCCATCTATTTGTCCCGGCATAAATATACCCCATTAATTTTCATTTATGCAAAATTATTTCAATATAGAGCAATTATCAACCAAAAAACTTATAGGTTTTTACGAAAAATCAGCTAATCTCTGCCAAAATCAATAAAAACGGGAATTTCTGAGCTATGTCGACGCGCTCCAATAAGCCACGGCTCTTCGTGCCGGAACCACCTTTCCGGCCAGGCGATAAGCCCGATTACTCGCACATTAAAGTTCCGGCCAACCATACTCCGGAGCGTCCAGACCCAATGGTTGAAGCGCATGAAACCGCGGGACATGCCTTGCGTCTGATCCGGGTGATGCGATTTAACGGCGAGCTTGAGGGCGAATGGAACCCCAAACTTGAGCCTGATACCCTTAAAGCCGCCCTGCGCTTTATGACCATTAACCGCCATTTGGATATGCGCATGTTCAATATGCAACGCCAAGGCAAGCTGTCCTTCTATATGAAAAGCACGGGCGAAGAGGCCATCTCCGTGGCCATGGGCATGGCCCTGCGCAACGCAGATATGATCTTCCCGACTTATCGCCAGATCGGCATTCTCATTGCCCGCGGCTGCCCTATGCACGACATGATGTGTCAGCTGCTCTCAAACAAAGGCGACCCATTGCAGGGGAAATCCCTGCCCATACTATTTTCCTTCAAGGATTACGGGTTTTTCTCGGTCTCGGGAAATCTGGGTACCCAGCTAATCCAGGGCGTGGGTTGGGGCATGGCCAATGCCTATAAGGGGAATGACGATATCGCCTCTGTGATCACAGGCGAAGGCGCGACGGCTGAAGGTGATTTCCACTATGCGCTTAATTTCGCGTCCACCTACAGGGCACCTTGCATTATCAATGTGGTCAACAACCAATGGGCCATTTCCAGTTTCCAGGGTATTGCCGCCGGTGAAGGTGAAACTTTTGCCGCCCGCGGGACCGGCTACGGCCTGGCGACACTTCGCGTTGACGGCAATGATTTTCTGGCTGTTTATGCGGCTATGCAATGGGCAGCAGAACGGGCCCGTAGAGGCGGCGGCGCCACAGTTATCGAGCATTTCACTTACCGAATGGAAGGACATTCCACGTCTGACGATCCTTCGCGGTATCGCCCAAAGGATGAGCCAGACGTCTGGCCCTTTGGTGATCCAATTGAGCGTTTGAAAACCCATATGATCAAAATCGGCATCTGGGACGAAGAGCAAGACGAAGCCATGAACCAGGAAGTCACCGAATATATTCGCGTCTCCTATAAGGCCGCTGAAAAACTGGGCTCACTGGCAACCGAAACCGGCATCGCGCCCGAAACCATGTTCGAACAGGTTTATGAGGACATGCCCAGCCACCTTCAATCTCAGCTCGACGAGTTTATGGAAGAGAACGCTATGAAAGAGAATGGAGACCATTAGTGGCCGAGATGAATATGATCGAGGCCATTCGTTCGGCCATGGATGTGAAAATGAGCGAAGATCCCAATGTGCTCGTTTTTGGTGAAGACGTCGGATATTTCGGTGGTGTCTTTCGTTGTACGGCAGGCCTGCAGGAAAAACACGGTCTGCATCGATGTTTCGACACACCTATTTCCGAAGGCGGCATTATGGGGATAGCCATAGGCATGGCCGCGAATGGCCTGCGCCCCATCGCGGAAATCCAATTCGCCGACTATATTTATCCGGCCTATGATCAGATTTGTTCAGAAGCGGCTCGACTGCGCCACCGTTCAAATGGGGAGTTTACTGCTCCATTGACCATCCGCACCCCTGTCGGCGGCGGCATTTATGGTGGCCAGACTCATAGCCAGAGTCCGGAAGCTCTATTTACGCATATCTCCGGATTAAAAACGGTCATCCCGTCTAACCCTTATGACGCCAAGGGTTTACTGATTACGGCCATCGAAGATAATGATCCGGTTCTATTCTTGGAACCCAAAAGACTGTACAATGGTCCGTTTGAGGGTGATGGCCATGCCACCGCTGTAAGCTGGGCGGATCATCCCTTGGCCGAAGTTCCAGAAGGTCACTACCGAGTTGAGTTTGAAAAAGCGCGCAAACTTACAGAAGGTGACCAGCTGACCATCCTCGCCTATGGCACAATGGTCTGGGTTGCAGAAGCAGCAGCGCGGGAGATGGGCGTCAACGCTGATATACTCGACCTACGGTCTCTCTTACCCCTGGACATTGAGTCAATCGAAGAGTCTGTCAAAAAGACCGGCCGCTGCTTGATCCTGCATGAAGCCACAAAAACCTCCGGATTTGGCGCAGAGCTTATGGCGCAAGTCCAGGAAAGTTGTTTCTATCACTTAGAGGCACCGATTAATCGGGTCACTGGTTGGGATACACCTTATCCTCACGCGCAAGAATGGGCCTATTTCCCGGGTCCGATTCGGGTTAAGAGAGGCATACGCGAAGTTCTGGAAGGCTAGTCCCGCATGGGTCAATATCGTTTCAAAATGCCGGATATCGGAGAAGGTGTGGTCGAGGCCGAGATCACGGCCTGGCACGTCACCGTGGGGGATGTGGTCGAAGAAGACCAGCCCATCGCCGACGCCATGACCGACAAGGCGACTATCGAATTGACCGCACCGGTTTCAGGTAAAATTATCTCAGTCGGCTGCGAGGAAGGCGACAAACTCGCCGTTGGTGCAGACCTTGCTATTTTCGAGACAGAAGCTGATTTGTCTGCTTCGGCAGATGTTCCGCCTTCCGAATCGCCCCCAATGCAGGCCCCAAAACATAAAAATGGGTCTGCCTCGAAAGGCGGAACATTTGTTTTCAAAATGCCTGACATTGGCGAAGGCGTCGTTGAGGCCGAAATCACAGCTTGGCATATTAAAGAGGGCGATCAGGTCAATGAAGATGATCCGGTCGCCGATGCCATGACAGACAAAGCCACGATTGAATTGACAGCTCCAGTGTCTGGTACGGCAGCGAAACTCGGCTGCCGCGAAGGCGACACGATCGCTGTGGGGGCAGATCTGGTGGTGTTTGAGAATGTGGAAGGCGCATTGGCCTCGGCTGCGCCAGAGCCAAAACCGACGCCTTCGAAAACGGCACAGAAATCCAGCCCGGCAAAAACAAAACCCTCCTCTCCCAAACCGACATCATCTGGCAACAAAGCCCTCGCCTCCCCGGCCGTTCGCAAGCGCGCCAAGGACGCAGGGATCGACCTGTCCAAAGTTTCGGCTTCAGGCAATTCGGGCAATGT
>JAHDBU010000079.1:2329-8859 GCA_020630275.1 Hellea sp. | reverse complement strand
AGACCGACCCAAAGAAAGATCATCAGAAAGAGAAATATCCAGAAGGGCCGGGCCGTGTGGCCCATATGATGCAGGCGTTTTTTACAGACCTGATAGACGGAATAGATCAGAACCGGGAAGGCGAGTGTGTAAAGCCAGAAGCTCGCCATAGTCGTGACGCCAATGGCGCGTGCCATGGCATTCAGGCCAATCGTAAATATCGTGAAACAGGCGGCAGCAATCCAGAAATCCTGACGCCGCAATTGGCCAAATGGGCTGAAAAATAATTTAAACACGACTCGGTTCCATCAATGACGGGCACAAAAAAACGGCCCTCTAGGAGCGCCGCTTTTAAATTCGAATTTCGCTGGGTTCTATGCGGCGTAGCGCAGCAGAGGCGCCAGACTTTCGTGAATGTCCGGGCATTCCTCTTTGATAAATGCCAATAGTGCTTTTTCATTCTTGCTGATTTCACCGTCGCGATTGAGATGGTCGATCAACCATTGGGCCTCTGCCATGTCGATCCGTTCCGCTTCAAGAATACGGCCTTGATCCGTAAATTGAGATTGTTCGCGTTGCGTACGGACAAGGTCCCAGAACCTTCCTGATTTACCAGAAACCAAGCCGCCCCAATTGATACCTTCTGTTGAGTAGAGGAATTCCTGCGCCCGTTTGTAATCCTCGTGATTGACCGATGCAGGCGCGCCCATAGTCATCAAATGATTAGCAATGGCACCAACAAATAGTTTTTGCCAGCTCTCGCAATTATTCTGTCCTTTGGTGGCTTCGTCTAACTCAAACAGGAATGCGGCTTCCGCTTTGGAAATACCAAATCCGCCATGACCGCCACTGGCATAAACAACTTTTTTAATAAGAGCCACATCCTTTGGCCCTACTTGCATGGCGTTACAGGCATATAGAACACGTTCAATCATGGAGACATCTTGTTCTTGAACACAAAGTTTAGACTCGACGGCGCGACCCACGATCTTTTGACGGACCTTGTTCAGAGCGTAAATCTCCAGACTTTCTGGGCAGTTCTCGGCAAACTTTAGAACACTCAACAGAAGAGCTTCTTCGGTTGCCTCATCCATGCGGCTATCTTGATCAATACGTTCCATCAACCAGGTGGCGTGAATTGGATCCACATAACCGACGGGCAGGGTTTGACGGATCAGAAAGTCCGTGATTGCATTGACGAAAAAGTCGTTCCAGCCCTCGGGTTTTTCGGAGAGATCTGTATCGATTTTGAAGATCATATCCGCTTCGGTGATTGAAATATGTCCATCATCAAAAATCTGTTTTCTGAGACGCATGAACTCGTCTTTGTCCAGCAAACCATCGGCTAGAATGTCGGTCAAAATGTCATTGACGGATGCCATGAGCAGCCCCTTCACCTGTTTTATTTGGGGTCAGCCTTAGCAATATAAGGTTACAAAACCGCTAACTTACGGCTTTTGTTATGACGTCTGAACCGGCCTCGAGAGTCCGGTGAACCGGGCATTTATTAGCAATCTCGATCATGCGATTATATTGCGTTTCATCCAAGTCGCCTTGAATTTTGATCACGCGAGTGAAGACATCGCGTTTAATGCCATCGCCGTGAATTTCCTTGGCGTGCGAGACGTCAACGGAGATGTTCTCAACGGGCCAGCCCTTGCGATCAGCATACATACGCATCGTGATGGACGTGCAAGACCCCAGTGCTGCATTCAAATATTCATAGGGGGTAGGACCGAGGTCAGCGCTACCCAGTTCAACGGGTTCATCGGCTAGAAGATGATGACGGGACGACTTGACGTCATTGGTGTATTTTCCACCGGGACGTTCCGATACTGTGATAGTTTCAGACATTTTCTTTCTCCAATATTTGACACAAGGCTTCGACTTCGGCCTTGAGGGCTGCGGCGATCTCGGCCGCTTCTTCATCCTCTCCCCATTGCTCGATCTGGTAAAGATTGTCCAATCGCGACAAATCAAATGCCTGTAAACCCGAAAGATGTTTTTCCATTGTCGCCATGGCTAAAACGGCAGATCCGAAAACGGCCGTCAGGTGAACCATCAATGTCAGATCAGTATCATCCAATTGTGACGCATAATTGGCGACCTTGTCGAGAGAAACTTTATCTTGTTCGATGGCCAAGACCGCATCCGTCGTTTTCAAATTAACCCCTCGGCTCTTTGCCCAATCCATGACGGGGTCCCACTCAGCTGCCTGCCGTTCTTTGAGATCCAAAGGGCTTTCTGAGCGGTATGATAACAAATCCGTACCGGCATAACGCCGAACTTCTCCGACGAGTTTATCCCGATTGTGGGGTGCGAGCTCAATTGAGACATTGGCGAGTCGTGTAACGGGCATTGTTTCCGGTTTGATCGTGTCAATCTGCTCGTCCCATTCGCGTGCAATTAACTGGGCAAGATGGGCGGAGCGGACAATCAAAGCCTGTTTGCCAGGAGTCTTCAACGTTCGACCGTCCAGTGACACGCCCCAGCCGGTTTCGAGCTCGGCTATATCGACCTTTTTATAAAACCGTTTAGCCGTTTTCACTGAAATTCATCCCAGTCTTCGAGTTCGACTTTGGTTTCAAAACCAAGGGTTTGAAAGGCGGCTTCCATATGGGTTGGTAGCGGTGCCGTAAATGACAAGTCGCCATTGGGACCGGGAATGGTCAGGCTCCGCGCATGCAAATGGAGTTTCCTCTCAAGCCCGCCGGGCAGGGGGCGGTCGGTGAGATATTTAGGGTCGCCAGCTATAGGCGCACCGAGGAGCTGGGTATGCAGGCGTAACTGATGGGTCCGGCCTGTGGTGGGCATCATAACCACGAAACCAGCCTTAGCGCCTGCCGTTTGTACGGTTTGATAAAGGGTTCGGGCATGTTTTGCCCCATCATGTCCATGACGGACGGCCATCATGATTTCCTTACCGGCATTTATATTGCCAAACCGGTTATCCGTTTTGCCTTTGGCCATATAGCCTTTAATCTCGCCGGAACGCGGTTGCGGCACACCATTGGTGACGCCCCAATAAATCTTTTCGGCCCGGCGGCTTTGAAAGGCCTTGCCCGCCCAAGCGGCAGCCTTGGCATGTTTAGCTACCAAAAGGACACCGCTCGTATCACGATCGAGGCGGTGAATAAGCCGACAGCCCTTGCCCAGCGCCGGGAGGAGGCCATCTATATGTCGCGTGGTTTTAGATCCGCCTTGCACGGCTATTCCACAGGGTTTGTTCAAAGCAATCAGGTCTGCGTCCTCATAAAGGACCATGTTCCGCATGAAGCGGCTATCGGCTTCACCTATGGGCTTTTCAGCTTTGATGTCGCTCGGCTCGGGTAGCGGTGGGATACGAATATCGTCGCCCGCTTCAATACGGTCGGAGCCTTTGGAGCGTTTGCCGTTGATCCGCATCTGCCCAGTTCGCAAGAGCTTCTCGACCCGGCCATGTGGGATATGCGGGAAGCGCCGTTTAAACCAGCGGTCTAGCCTTTGCCCCGCATCTTCTTCGGGGATTGTTATGATTTGAACGCCGCTCATTAGCCCCAAACCTTGCGCGCAATTATGAGCCCGACCCAAAGGGCGAATATAGCGATTATCACACTCCCGCCCACATAAAGTAGAAACGGTGAATGAGCCTTGCGTTCCAATAGGTTGATGGCGTCTAGCGAAAAAGCACTGAAGGTGGTAAATCCGCCGAGAAAACCTGTGGCCAGAAGGAGCTTGAGATTGTCACCGCCCTCACGGGTCAACAGCCAGCCGATCAATAGACCCATCAGCAGGCTACCCAGCACATTGACGATGAATGTTCCATAGGGAAAGCCGGCCCCCAAAGACCTTCCCGCCCAAAGACTGACCAGATGACGGCCGCTGGCACCCAGTGCGCCTCCAATCGCGACATAAAAAATTCCGTTCATGAGTGCCATCTAGGGGAGGCTGGTAGCGAGGGCAAGGTCAGAAAAAATCGAAATTAACCTTTTGCTAAACTTGGTTACTAAATGTGAATTAACATTTTGGTCATACTCGCACCTTTCTGTTAACTGGGAATAACGGGGCCGCTATGTTTCAATTTATTAGCTCTTTAAAGCACCAAATCTCTGACTTTAGAAAAAACGAAAGCGGACATTTTGCCCTGTGGATCGCGCTATTGGGGTTGCCGATCGTGTCTGCGGTCGGGTTTGCTCTCGATAGCGAGAATCGAATTAGAGGAGTCGCTAATCTCAAGGCTGCATTGGACTCCGCTGCTTTGGCGGCAGTGATACCGGACGGACTAAATGACGCCCAACGACAAGCCTATGCTCTGGAGGTGTTTAACAAAAACTACCAAGGCCCCACTGTCCGAACAGTTGAGGTGACAGCGACCCGCGATAGTGTAAAAATCGGGGCGGAAATCGGCATTCAATCTCTCTTAGCAGGCATGGTCGGTAATCGAGAATTTACCGTTCAGGATGAGTCAGAAGCCGTTTTAACAAAGTCTGATACGGTGTGCGTATTGGCCTTGGATGAGGAAGGGCCTTACTCACTGGTGTTCGATGACAGCTCAATATTCAGTGCGCCCAGTTGCTCAGTACAGGTAAATTCCAAAAGCCCGCAAGCCTTAATGGCTGCAACGCCAACGCCACCCGTTGCCCGTAATTTTTGTTCATCAGGAGGGGCTATCGGAGAGTTTTTGCCTCGTGTTAAAGCAAATTGCTCACCTGTGGCTGACCCATATAGAGAGCTCGAGATACCGCCAGCCGGAACGTCTTGCGATCAGCGCCAACAGGTCGTCATCAAGAATAAAAACGGGAAAGGCGCTGGCCGTCGATTTCTAGAATCACAGCTTGCGACAAATGTCGACGGCGAAAGCGTCATTCCGGATCATGCAACCTTGAGCCCGGGAATATATTGTCGTGGCCTGGAAATTAGCGGGGCAAATGTCAGTCTGGAGCCTGGTGTTTATCATATTTGGGGTGGATTGACGTTCACTCAGAATGCTGGCGTCTATGGCAATGGCGTAACCTTTATTCTTAAAGGTGAAGACACACCGTTAATGATCGAAGAAGGGGCGCAAGTCTGGTTGAAGGCCCCGGCCAGCGGTTTAACTGAAGGTCTGGTTTTCTGGCAAAGATACTTAGAGATGCGAGATTACATAAGAGGCATTGTGCCTGAGGTTCCAAACAGAAAAACCTCAGAGAGTATCATCAATTCTGGTGGTGGCTTGCATATTGTAGGAACGGCTTATTTGCCAAACCACAAACTTACGGTCCGGAGCGATAGTCCGGTATCATCGCAATCCCCTGCCACGTCTTTCATCGCTTATCAGTTAGAGTTTTCGGGTCGGACCAATATGCAGGTTGCTGTCGATCATGTGGCAGCAGGCTTGCCTCCCTTAAAACCTTACACCGATGATGGAGCGCGCCTGGTTCAATAGTTTATGGGACTAGCGCCTGTCGCGTTTATATGCCATTAGTTGCATATGAATGTTGACCTGACTTTTTCACCTGCGGATTTGAAGCCTTTTCTCAAAGGGCGTGATATCGAAGACGTTTGGGCCGATTATGACCGTGACGGCTATGTGATATTTGAAAGCCTGATGGATAGCGCTGGCATTGCGCGCGTGCGCGATGCTCTGGATCCCTATCTGAACAAAAAAGGCCGCAATGATTTCGAAGGGTTCAAATCCAATCGTGTCTATGCGCTGCTGGCGAAAAACCCGGACGTCTTTTCCGACATGGTTTTGCACCCGCTGGCGCTTTATTTTGCCGAGCGCGAGCTAGGACGCTCTTGTCTTTTGTCGGCGCTGCTGGCCATCAATCTTCATCCGGGCGAAACCGTTCAACCCTGGCACTGCGATGATCAGCAAATCATGATTCCAAGGCCGCGCCCGACTTTTGGTGTCAGTACGTTTTGGACCATAGATCCCATGACCGAAGACAACGGCGCCACAGAAATCATCCCGGGGTCTCATCTCTGGGATGATGACGGACATATGACATTTGAGCGGGACGCCCGGCTTTATGATCCGTCCGATCGGGACGTGAATGAGGACCCCATGCCCCATCCGGATTCTTTCAAGGCTATCATGCCGGCGGGGTCGCTGATGATTTTGAAATCCTCGGTTTTCCACCGAGGAGGGTCCAACCGCTCGGAGAAATCCCGCCTGATTGTCACGCCGCAATATTGCACAGGCTGGTCACGCCAGCTCGAGAATATGGTCCTGGCTGTACCGCCGGAAAAGGCCGCTAAACTGCCTGAAAGAGTGCGCGAACTGATCGGCTATAATATTCATGACTTTTTCATGGGCTATGTGGACGGCATGCATCCCGAAAAGGCCTTGGAAAGACTTTCAAAGGAGATCCAATCATGAGCGTCTATATGATCTCTCAAATGCACATTCACGACCGAGATGAATATCAAAAATATGAAGACCAATTTATGGAAGTCTTCGAGAAGTTTAATGGTAAAATGTTAAGTGTGGACGATGCGCCCAAAGTGGTTGCCGGTGAGTTCACCGCCTCCCGTTCCGTCCTCATTGAGTTTCCCGACAAAGCCAGCTGGCGCGCCTGGATTACCTCGCC
>JAHDBU010000079.1:0-2229 GCA_020630275.1 Hellea sp. | reverse complement strand
AAAATGCCCAACCCGGATCAGGTTCTGGTCAAGGTCGAAGCGACACCGATCAACCCGTCTGATCATGGGGTTATGTTTGGTATCTCTGATGTGGCCAACGCCGTCAGCACAGGTGAGGGCAAAGATCGTGTCCTCACAATTCCGGTGCCGCCTATTGGTATGCAATTTATGAAAGGCCGTATCGGCAAGCCGCAACAACCCGGCAATGAAGGCTCTGGTATTGTGGTTGCCGCTGGCGACAGCCCCTACGCCCAAAGCCTGCTGGGTAAACGCGTCGGCGGCATGGGCGGGGGCATGTATGGTGAATACCGCCTTGTCAATGCCATGATGTGCCTGCCGCTCAAGGATGAGCACACGGCCAAAGAGGGCGCGTCCTGTTTTGTCAATCCGCTCACGGCGCTGTCATTCTTTGAAACCATGCGCGGTGAAGGTCATAAAGCCATTATCCATTCCGCGGCCGCCTCTAATCTAGGACAGATGCTCAACCGGATCGGACAGGCTGATGGTGTCGACATTGTCAATATTGTCCGGCGCAATGAACAAGTCGACCTGCTCAAGGGCATGGGCGCGAAATATGTGGTGAATTCCTCGGATGATAATTTCATGAAGGATTTGATCGACGCCATTGACGCCACCGGGGCAACATTGGGATTTGATGCGACGGGCGGCGGTAAAATGGCCTCTGATATGCTATTTGCCATGGAGCAGGCCGCGCTCCGCACACCAAGCGATTATTCGGTTTATGGGTCTACCCGTTTTAAACAGGTTTATATTTATGGCCGTCTGGATACGTCTCAGACCACGCTCAATATGTCCTACGGTTTTAGCTGGAGCCTGGGCGCTTGGCTGCTGCCGCGCTTTTTGGAAAAGGCGGGCATGGAAACGGCTGTGCGTCTACGCCAGCGTGTCGCCAATGAGCTAACCACGACTTTCGCCAGCCATTACACCGACGAGATCTCTTTGGTCGATGCGCTAGATGCGGATGTCGCCCGGCGCTATAACGCCAAGAAAACCGGTGAGAAATTCCTGATCATTCCATAAAGGTTAGCCATGCTTAAGAAAGCCCTTTGTCTGTCCGCTGTCTTTTTCCTTACCAGTTGCAAGCCAGGCCCAACCCATAACTTTGATACGGCCGCCATGGACGCGCTTTTGATGGCCGCTGTGGAAAACGGCGATGTGCCAGGGGCTTCGGCACTTGTCTTTGATGACGGGCAAGTCGTGTATCAAAACGCGTTTGGCCTGCGCGATATTGAGCGCAATCAACCGGTAGAGCTCGATACGGTTTTTCGGATTTATTCCATGACCAAGCCGATCACCTCCGCTCTGATCATGGACCTGGTGGAAGAGGGAAAAATCGCCCTCGATGACCCGGTTTCGAAATTCATCCCCGAACTGGCCAATATGAAAGTGGCCAAGTTGGGCGAGGACGGGACGCCGGTTTTCTCCGAGCAAAGCCAGCCTATAACCATCGAGGACCTGCTCCTGCATCGGGCCGGTATGGGCTACGGTATTTACGGCCCCATCAGCCCGGTCGAGCAAATGTATGAAGAGGCCCAGCTCTTTGACCCCCGCGAAGACCTGTCGGTGAAAATGACCAAGCTGTCCAAACTCCCGCTCATCACCGAGCCGGGTTATGGCTGGTATTACAGCTACTCTATTGATGTGCTGGGCCGGGTGGCCGAGGTGGCGGGCGGGGCATCTTTGGGCGAGCTTATGGAGGCGCGCTTTTTCAAACCCCTCGGCATGAGCGAAACGGGCTTTTATGTGCGCGACGATCAAAAGGCGCGCTTTGCCTCGAACTACACCAAATCCGAAACCGGTTTCGCTCTGCAGGACGACGGCCAAACCAGCCATTATCTCAAGCAACTCCCATTTGAATCTGGTGGTGGCGGCCTGGTCTCCACCCTTGGGGACTATGCGAAATTCTCTCAAATGATTGTGCAAAAGGGCGAATTTAACGGGCAGCAGATTTTAAAACCCAAAACCGTTGCGATGATGCTGACCGATCAAATGGACAGCGACGATCAGTTTATGATGGATTGGCTCGGGGACGCCAAAGGCTCCGGGTTTGGCTATGGCGGCAGTGTTGAAGTGACGGCCAAAGAGCACCTGCCGGCCGGTGCCTGGGGCTGGGGCGGCATGGCCAAAACCAAATTTCATATCGATCCAGAAAACGAGGCCTTTGCGATCCTGATGCTGCAGTTCTTTGAAAACGGGGACGATCCGCAA
>JAHDBU010000078.1 GCA_020630275.1 Hellea sp. | reverse complement strand
TAATGTTGCTTATGGCCTTTGGCCTCAAACTCCGCGACGATGGCTTTTGCTTCCGTTTCACTCAAGCCTTCGCGCATTTTAAATCGGGTGCCGTGGGTGTCTTCGCGCCAAACGGCCCAAAGCTTTTCCGTTGTTGGCACCCGTAAATGCCTAGCGCTTCATCGCGGCTTTCATTGCCATTCCGAGAACGTCGTCCATGAGGCTGCCGTCGCCGTCTGCGTCGAGCATTTTACCGATCATGCCCATGCCCTGCTGACGTTGTTGTTCCATTTGACGTTGCTGCTTGGCTTGGCCGCCACCGAGCAGGCCGCCCAGAAGACCACCGAGGCCGCTGGCTTGACGCTGCTGACCGCCGCCGAGCATTTGTTGGATGGCGAGGTTGGCCAATTGTTGCTTCATACTTGGGGCGCGCGTCTGTGATGACAGGCTACCCATCGCCATTGTAGCGACCATAGGCAAAAGTTTTTTGAGAATGTCCGGCCCTATCCCTGTTTTCTGAGACGCGGCGCCTGCGACGGCTCGGCTAACCTCTTTGGAGCCAAACAAGTGACCAAGGATTGCGTTGCCATCGGTAATGCTCTCTTCGCGGCCCATACGTTCGGGTTGCTCCAGATATTGCTGATGGTCACCCCGCTGCAGAGCTTCGATCAGCTGCGCAAAGCCTTGTGGGCTTTGTGTGTTCTGTTTGAACGCTGAAGAAATCGCCGGCAATAGAGCTGCAATCGCGTTTTGTGTTTGGGACTGATCCAGTCCCAGGGCCGCGCCGGCCTGTTGGGCTGAGGCACCACCTTGTGCGCCCATGATCATTTCGAGAAGATTAGTACCTGCCATCTGGCCCTCCAATTGTAACTTCTGTGACAGATATAGATAGGAAGTTAATCAATTGCGAGGCGAAACGCTGGATTTATGCAGTTGGTAAAAAGCCGATTAATAGAGGGCCAATCTAAACTGCGCTGCCGCCCACGGTCATGTTTTCAACGTAAACGCTGGGCTGCCCAACGCCGACGGGCACATTTTGACCCGCTTTGCCGCAAACACCGATGCCAGGGTCCAAGCCCATATCATTCCCAACATGCCGGATTTGGGTCAACACAGTTGGCCCGTCGCCGATAATGGTTACCCCTTTCAAGGGCTCGCCGACTTTGCCGTTCTGAACGCGGTAGGCTTCGGTGCATTGAAAGACAAACTTACCGGAGGTGATGTCTACCTGGCCACCGCCAAAATTGACCGCGTAAATACCGTCCTTAAGGTCTGCCAGAATTTCTTTCGGATCTTTGTCGCCGCCTAGCATAAACGTATTGGTCATACGGGGCATGGGCGAATGAGCGAAGCTCTCCCGGCGGCCATTGCCTGTGGCCTCTACGCCCAGAAGGCGGGCATTCATTCGGTCCTGCATAAAGCCTTTTAATATGCCGTCTTCAATTAAGACCGTTCGGGTCGTTGGCGTGCCTTCGTCGTCAATGGTCAAGGACCCTCTGAGACCAGGCAGGGTGCCGTCATCGACGACCGTCACGCCAGGCGCCGCAACCCTTTCTCCGATACGGCCGGCGAAGGCTGACGTACCCTTGCGGATGAAATCCCCTTCCAAACCGTGGCCGATGGCCTCGTGCAATAGCACGCCAGGCCAACCAGGCCCCAGAACCACATCCATTTGTCCGGCGGGTGCGGCGACGGACTCGAGATTCACCGTGGCTTGCCGGAAGGCTTCCTTGGCCATGGATTGCCAATGGTCATCGCTGAGATAGTCATCATAGGCTGCCCGACCGCCCGCGCCCGCATATCCGGTCTCGCGTCGGCCATTCTTTTCTGTTGTGATCCCAATGTTAAGCCGGACCAGCGGACGGATGTCGTCAAACCGCTCCCCGCCCGAGCGCAAGATGGATACGGCCTTTCGCGATCCTGATATTGTCACCGAAACCTGAACCACGGAAGGATCCAGCGCTCGGCAATAGGCGTCGATTTCCTGTAAGAGGGAAACTTTAGTCGAAAAGGCCGGAGCCGCGACCGGATCTATGTCCGGATATAATTTTTCATTGGTGCGGGCAGGGTGGATGGCCGTTTCCCCCGCATGGCCCACTTTGGCGAGGACAACCGCGTCGGAGGCCCTGCGTAATGCGTCTACGGATAAATTAGTACTTTGCGCATAGCCACTGGTTTCTCCGGCCACGCAACGCAAGCCGAAGCCCCGGCCTGAATCATATGTGGCGGTTTTCAGCCGTCCATCGTCAAATGTCAGTGCCTCGGATTCGCGCCGCTCTACGTAAAGCTCCCCGTCATCGGCGCCTTTTAGGGTTTCGTTAACCAAAGATATGGCCTGTTCGGCCGTTAAGTCACTGTCTTCAAAGGCATAATCAGTCATGGGGTAAAGCTGTACCCAGTTGTGTTTCAAGTCAAGCAGGACAGTGTCTGGACAGTGTAATGCGACAATCCGCGCGGCCAAAAGACCTGACCTTTGTCGCGAATTTGCCTATACACAGCGCGATTACTGAATGGACGAGTCCGTCCGAAATTAATTGAGAGACCAAAATGCGTCTGAAAAAAGCCCTTTTACTTGGAATTCCGGCTCTCTTGCTGGCCTCCACAAGCGCCTTCGGGGCCGAGCCCAGCTTTGGTTGGGATGTCGGTGTCACTGATAATGCGGCTGATGGCAAGAAGTTCCTCTACTACGTTTATTGGATGATCGCCGCCATTGTCGTTTTCGTCTTTGTCTTGATGGCGTTCATCATGATCCGCTTCCGCGAGAAAGCGAATCCGAAGCCATCTAAAACAACTCACCACGTTGGTTTGGAAATCGTATGGACGATCGTTCCGGTCTTGTTGCTGATGACGCTGGTTTATCCGTCGTTTTCGACTCTGTTTAAACAGGACATCATCAAAGAAGCGGACATGACCATCAAGGCCACGGGCTATACTTGGCACTGGCAGTATGAATATGTCGGCATGGAAGACCAGATCGACGAGATTATTTCCAAGCCGCTCTCCAAAGAAGAAGCTGGCGAAGACAAATATCTTCTCGCTACCAATGCGCCTCTGGTTGTTCCGTCAGGGACTAAAATTAAAGTTTTGGTCACGTCTGACCGGAATCTCCACTCATTCTCCATGGACCCTTTCTGGGTGAAAGTTGACGCCATTCCAGGCAAAATAAATCAGACTTGGTTTGAGGTATATGAGGGGAAAGAGGGAACTTATTACGGGCAGTGCGCAGAACTCTGCGGCATTAATCATTACTTCATGCCCATTGAAGTGCGCGTTGTCACCAAAGATCAATTTAATAGCTTTGTTGCCAGTGGAGGTGATTACGCCTCTTTGCCAACAGGTAAAAATGCGGTGCAAACAGCCGCGCTGAATAAGTAGGAGTCGAACCATGGTTGCAGGCTACGGTGACGATCACGCTCACGATCACAAACCCAAGTTTTTCACACGTTGGTTTTATTCAACCAATCACAAAGATATCGGCACGCTATATCTAATCTTCGCCATTGTTGCGGGTGTACTAGGTGGGTATCTTTCTTTCATGATGCGGGCCGAGTTGGCGACGCCCGGCATTGATGTCTTCAACGAAGATATCCGTCGTTTTAATGTTTACGCCACAATGCATGGCTTGATCATGATCTTCTTTGTGGTCATGCCGGCCTTGATTGGCGGATTCGGGAATTGGTTTGTCCCGATTATGATCGGCGCGCCCGATATGGCTTTCCCAAGGATGAATAATGTGTCGTTTTGGCTTCTGCCCGCGGCGTTTGTTCTAATCTGTGTGTCTTTCTTTGTCCCCGGCGGTGAAGGGGGAGAGGCCGGCTTTGGGGGCGGGTGGGTGATGTATCCACCCCTATCCACGGCTGGATCGCCTGGGCCTGCCTTTGATTTCATCATTATGGGTTTACTGGCGGCAGGTTTCTCGTCTATTTTCGGGGCGATCAACTTCATTACCACCATTTTGAACATGCGCGCACCTGGCATGACACTGCATAAAATGCCCTTGTTTGCGTGGTCTGTTCTAGTCACAGCTTTCCTGCTTCTATTGGCTCTGCCGGTTCTGGCGGCATCTTTGTTCATGCTCCTGACCGACCGTATCCCGGGCGGTACGGGTTTCTTTGACCCATCCATGGGGGGTGATCCGGTAATGTTCCAGCACTTGTTCTGGTTCTTTGGACATCCTGAAGTGTACATCATGATCCTGCCGGCTTTCGGCATTGTTTCCCACGTTGTTTCGACAGCCTCCAAGAAGCCGATCTTTGGTTATCTGGGTATGGCCTACGCCATGGTCGCTATTGGCGTTGTTGGCTTCGTTGTGTGGGCTCACCATATGTACACAGTGGGTATGCACCCATTCTTGAAAGCTTACTTCGTCGCAGCGACACTGGTGATTGCGGTGCCGACAGGGGTCAAAGTCTTCTCATGGCTTGCGACCATGTGGGGCGGGTCGATCCGTTTCACCATTCCGATGCAATGGGCTTTGGCCTTTATCATCCTCTTCGTGATCGGTGGTGTGACTGGCGTTGTTTTGGCGAATGCGTCTATCGATACGCTCCTGCACGATACTTATTTCGTGGTCGCTCACTTCCACTACGTTCTCTCAATGGGAGCCGTCTTCGGTATCTTCTGTGGCTTCTATTACTGGTTCGGTAAAATGTCCGGCTATCTCTACAATAAGTGGTTGGCTGGTGCGCACTTCTGGTTGTTCTTTATCGGCGTGAACATGATCTTCATGCCGCAGCACTTCATGGACATGAAGCGTCGTTATGTAGACTACCCCGTTGAAATGGCTGACCTGAACTGGATCTCCTCTATGGGTATCATTCCAACAGGGCTTGGCATGATGTTCTTCTTCCTGATGTTGATCGAGGCCTTCATCGTACGTCGTCCGGCTGGTGCCAATTACTGGGGCGAGGGCGCGACCACGCTAGAGTGGACGCTGAGTTCACCGCCACCATTCCACCAGTTCAATAAATTGCCCGTCATGGAATATGACGATCATCACTAGGCGCTGGTGACATAGATTTGAGGGAGGCCGTTTCGTTTCGACGATGCGGCCTCAGCTATAAAGATTAAAGGTGAAAGACACAGATAAAAACATGCAGCAGGCAAAACAGATAACACCTGTGATGGGCATAGGCACTGCAGAGCCGTCCGATTATTGGGCGTTGATGAAGCCGCGCGTCATGTCGCTGGTTGTATTTACGGCCTGGGTCGGATTTATCTGTGCGCCGGTTAATCCGTCATTGTCTAATATGATCGCCGTGATCATCTGCATCGCCGTGGGCGCCGGAGCTTCCGGTGCGCTAAATATGGCCTATGACGCCGATATTGATGCCTTGATGACCCGCACGCGTCAGCGCCCGGTTCCAAGGGGAGCTGTTCGCGCCGAAACAGCACAGACATTCGGTGTCATTATGAGCTTCTTCGCGGTGCTGACGTTGTGGTTGGCGTCCAACTATTTAGCGGCCGGCATTCTAGCCTTTACCGTTTTCTTCTATGCGGTGATCTACACACGTTGGCTCAAGCGTTCGACGCCGCAAAACATTGTTATTGGCGGTGCTGCAGGCGCCTTCCCACCCATGATCGGCTGGGCTGCGGCGACGGGTACGATTTCACTCGAATCCGTTATCATGTTCCTGATCATCTTCCTCTGGACACCGCCTCATTTCTGGGCGCTGGCCCTTTATAAAACCGGGGATTATGACAAGGCCGGTATCCCAATGATGCCGAATGTGCGCGGAGCGGCCTCGACGCGGTTTCAAATTTTGATCTATGCGTTAATTCTGACCATTACCTGTTTGGTTCCGGTATTCACTGGTCAAGCTGGCACGATATACACGATCTCCGCTATTGTTCTGAATGTCATTTTTGTAGGCCTGTCTTTGAAGGTCTGGCGATCAGCTGCAGGGGAGCGACCCGATCTCTCAGACGATGCTTCGCTTTATGCGGTCAAAACCGGGGATAAGGCAGCGCGCAATCTCTTTGCCTTTTCGATCATATATCTCTTTGCGATATTTGGTGCTCTTGCAGCCGATAATATTCTACTGGGAGCGATCTAGTGCACGAACCGAAAGATTTTTATCAACCGACAGAAGCAGAACTTCAGGCGCGCAAAAAGCGTAACAACGCCATCGCTTTGCTTCTTTTGGTGTTTATCGCCTTCGTTGTTTTCGCCGTACTGTCGCGAGGCGTCGTCATGACACCGGGGGATCGATGACTCGGAATGCTAAAACACTATTCGCCCTTTGGGCGGTTGCCGTCACCATGCTCGTGATCGGGTTTAATTTTGACTCGCTTTATAATACTTTTTGTAAAGTGACTGGCTATGGCGGGACAACCGGACAGGCAGAGGTCAATGATAACGAAATTATCGACCGAACTGTGCGCGTTCATTTCGACGCCAATGTTGCGGGCGGACTAGCCTGGGAGTTTTCGCCAGACGAACCCTTTATGGATGTCAAACTTGGCCAAACGGGCATTGCCTTTTATACGGCCAAAAATGTGTCCAAAAAACCTATTGTCGGTACAGCCAATTTCAATGTGACCCCAATCAAGGCTGCCCCGTACTTTATCAAGACGGAGTGCTTCTGTTTTACGGAACAACTCATCATGCCGGGGGAGAGCATACCTATGCCGGTCATGTTCTTTGTTGAGCCGTCCATGGATGAAGAGAAGCGCTATGACGACATCAAAAGCGTAACTTTGTCTTATACATTTTTCGAGGTTGAAAACCCCAAGGACTTTGATCTGAGCGGAGACCTAAGCAAACAGGGTGCGGCGCAAGGCCGCGACGCCCTAAACTAGCGGTTCTATTGCGAGGGCTTAATCCCTTGTTTATAGACAAAATATAAAGTTTAGCGAGCGAATCGCGACTGGAGGAAATATGGCGTCCGAAGCCGTCGAACATGACTATCATCTGGTAGACCCAAGTCCTTGGCCTTTCCTGGCTGGAATGGCCACTTTGGTTTGGAGCCTGGGCATGGTGATTTTCTTTGCCGGTCTGGCTGGACCCAATGCAACCGGCATGACCAAGACATTGTTCGGACGTGGCATCGATACCATTTACACTCGCTTGGACGGTGTACCGGGCAATGAGGTCATGCAAGGCTGGCTTATTGTCCTCATAGGCACGATCTTTGGTGCCTATGTCTTATACGGCTGGTGGCGCGATGTGGCCCGAGAGTCCGAGGCGGGAGATCATACACCTGTCGTCGATATTGGTCTGCGCTACGGTATGATTATGTTCATCATGCAGGAAGCCATGTTTTTTGTGGGTTGGTTCTGGATGTTCTTCGAGTTCAGCCTCTGGCACAAAGCAAGAGCCAAATGGAATATCGATGATGCTGCAGGTTATGCAGAATGGCCTGTTCAGGGCATTAAAACGATCGATTGGTCGCACCTACCACTCATGAATACATTGGTATTGCTGTTGTCCGGTACGACCGTAACCTGGGCTCACCACGCACTGATCCACGGTAAGCGAAAAGCCGCCGCCTGGGGCTTAGGCTTGACAATTTTGTTGGGAATTTACTTCACCTATCTTCAAGGCGTCGAATATACTGAGGCCTTCCATCATTTCAAAGACGGTTATGAAGGCAGCTGGTGGTTATCCTCTAGCGTTTATGGTTCCACCTTCTTCCTGGCGACCGGTTTCCATGGTCTGCACGTTTTAATCGGGACGATCTTCCTGCTGGTTTGTTGGGCACGTCTGATGCGCGGCGGTTTCAAGCCAGAGAAGCATTTCGGTTTCGAAGCAGCGGCCTGGTATTGGCACTTCGTTGACGTTGTCTGGTTGTTCCTGTTCGTCTTCGTTTACATCGTCTTTCAGTAAGCCGATCTTGATGGCCGGGTTGTGAGGCCCTTTTTCAAACCCTTACCCGGCCTGACTTTCATTACACTCATTCTGCTGTCCGTCTTATTGTGGTTGGGCACTTGGCAGTATCAGCGCCTGGGTTGGAAGACTGTTTTACTGGCAGAGATCGACGCGGCTGCTAATTCCGCTCCTCTGACGTCTATGGCACAGATTAGAGACGCGCTAGCTGACGGATCTCCACTGGATTTTCGCCGTTTTGAGATTGACGCCCGGTCGATCCCTTTTGAAACGCCGTTAAGGGTCTATACGCCGCGTGAAATGGATTTTGGCTGGCGATTGTTTTCACCGATTGAGAGCGAGGGGAGCAAGGTTTTTGCTGCCCTAAATATTATAGGCGATGGGGATGAACCGGTTACCCAACCTGTTAGCGGGATGATTGCGGGCTATGTCCGTATCGCTAGAGATGGCAAACACCGCACCAAAAGCACGCCCGAACAAAACCGCTGGTTCGGTTTTAATCCTATGCCGGAAACTCATGATTGGGGCGCGAAAGTTCCTGACCTGGATACGCGTTATTATCTGGATGTTGTTTCAGAGATAAATACTGGCGCTGACCTCCCGGTCAAAACCCCGGAAATTCGGAACAATCATTTCGAATATATGCTGACCTGGTACAGCCTTGCCTTGATCCTTCTGGTCTATTACCTGTTGATTCATCGACGAGAAGGGCGCGTGGGATGGTCTTAGGCCGTAAACCAGTCAAAGTTTTAATCGAGCAGGCACCTGGGGGGCGGGTGGAACTGCGTCAACCTCGCTGGGCGGATTTCGAAGACTGGGCTGAGCTGCGCCGTCGTAACCGGGACTATCTTAGACCCTGGGAACCGGACTGGAGCGAAGCGCATTTGACTCGCAATTCCTATAAAGCCCGTCTCGCCAATTACAATCGCATGATCGAGCAGCGCACAGGTTTTCCCTTCCATATTTTTGCCGGCGCGGGATTACGGTTGGTCGGGGCTTGTAACATAACCCAGGTCCAATTAGCTCCGGCGCAATCGGCCAAGCTCGGTTATTGGATCGGCGAAGAACATGCTCGCCAAGGCTTTGCCAGGGCCGCCATCCGCGCCGCCCTGAAATACTGTTATGATGATCTGGGTCTGCACCGGGTCGAAGCAGCGGTCCAAGCCACCAATATACCTTCGGTTAATCTCCTCAACGCGGCTGGTTTCGAACACGAAGGCACAGCACGAGCTTTCCTAAAAATCAACGGCCGCTGGCGCGATCACGAAATTTATAGTCGTTTGAGTAGTGATTGA
>JAHDBU010000077.1 GCA_020630275.1 Hellea sp. | reverse complement strand
CTTTTGCGGTAACGCAGCCGGGAAGCTGAATGTTCGCTTGCTTGTATTTTTTTATGAGTGATTTAGGCAGTTGAAAATTACTGATCTGACAAGCTGCTCCGTAAGCAATTTCAGTTGCGATATCCAGATCACCAAGTGGTTCACCCGAAATTTGCTCCATGACCGCCAGCCCTCGATCTTGCTGACCCAGATGAAAATGAGCCAGAGCATAGTGGACCCGGTTAGATTTAAGGTCAGCAGATGTTTCTAATATATTTTCCGCTTCAGGTCTTTCGTCCTCACCAACAAGACTTAGCAATTTGAAAAAATCCCTGTAATCTTGGGTCAGGTTTTCAGCCTGTTCGGAATGCGCTTTCAGTGCTGAATAATTTCTTTCTGCAAAAAGAAGGTATCCTCCAACCTGTTCCAGTCGATTGGAAAAATATCGGGTATTTGACGCCTCATAAATTTTCCGGGCTTTTTTGTAACGTCCTTCCAAAAGATAGCTTCTAATCACATAAGCTTGACCCGTGCCGTTTTTGGGGTCAAATTTTAGGATCCTCTCCTCTGCAAGAGTCCGCAATAGATCAGTCTCTCCGGTTACCAGTAAAATAACCGGCTCGAAAAGCCATTCAAGCTCACCTCGTTGGGACGTTGCGGACGCCACATAAGCGTCCGAAAATGAATTCAAAAGAGTCCAGTTTTCCGAAAAGAATTTTGCATTCATACTTGCTTTTGATTTTTCAAAATCACTCTTGGCCAAGCGCGACACTTCCTCAAGCAAGGGCGAGATGCGCTGCGTCGCACTCTGCACAGAAAGCCCGCTTAAAGATTTGACATCTCCGGCAACGAAATGATGGTAAATATCAACACTATGGAATTTAGGTTCTGCCCATGAGGGGTCAGATTCTATGGCCAACGATAAGTCGTTAAAAGCCTCCTGCATCAATGTATCAGAGCGGTTTTCGTGCCAGCTTTTTAGGCTCTGTCGGCCTTTCAGATAAGCCAGATACCCATCCAGGCTTTCTGTTCCTAAAAGACGCATCCTCTTTTTGGCTTCATCAGACAAGACGATGTTTGTGACACCCGCAATCGCGTCAGGAATAATGGCCTGAATGTCAATAAAATCTCCAGGGTCCTCAAAGGGCTTTTGCTTGGACCAAAGGACCTCTCCACCCTGGCCAATGATCCGACAATAGAGATTATAGGATCTATTTTGTCCGGCAAGATCACACCCCACTTGATAGGCTTGATCGGGGTCCTGACCTGTATTTATGCGCACATCATCCAGTTGATAGAGCGTGTCGATGATCTGGCTTTCAAAACCATTTATCAAAAGATCAAAATCCGGGTTGTCTGTATTATTGATAAACCCGTCGATTTTAATTTGGGTCGGAGACCCGGCCACTAAAGGCTTCCGTGAAGTCGGCTTAAAAAAGAGATATAGAGATGCGAGAATAACGACAGCGAAAATAACAAAGCCCAACCCCGGCAAGCTGTTTTTATCTTTCTGAGGGACAACCTCTATGGGTGGATTTACCTTTTCGGGGATTGCGGCACTTTTATTTTCATAATGTTGGACAAATGACTCAGCCCACAATTTTCTTCGCCGCGAGTCTCCTCCCGAAGCTATCGTTGCTAAGGCCAACAGATTTTTGCGCCTTGGAATAGTTTTTCCCGCTCTCCAGTTTTCGATGGTCCGGATTTCGACTGACCGATTAATATTATCAAATGCCGCTTCAAGTTTATGCAAATTCCAAGGCGTCGGTACGCCATTATTTTGCTCTAACCCAACACCGTGATTCCAAAAATATAGGAAAAGTTCCTGAAAGCTTTCTGTTTCTGGAGGGTCTATGTAAAAAAAATCACGTTGTTTTACAGACATTTAAACCCCAATTTTTCGGTCTAGTTTCGGTTGAAACGTTTTCCAAATACGAAATTTCATTGTATTTCACAATTACATTGCGAACGAATCTATTTCGCAATTAGAAATACGGGGCGAACCTCTCTAGCCCTGTGACCTAGGTCACAGGGCTAGAGAATTATTTTGACAGATTTTCCGTTTTTTAAATCTTGCCTAAGCACGACGCTCCGCCTTGGCCCAATATTTTTGCCAAATACTATCCGCCGCTTCGCCGCCGATTTTTTCCATGAAGGTTTTGTGGGCGTCCATTTCCGAATGGCTGATCCGCGAGGCGAGTGCCTTTTCTCTGGGGCGGGCCACAGGGACGAGCGTAGTGTCGGTTTTTTGCAGGTTTTTATCAAAGCCAAAGGAACGAGCTCGGCCACCACGTAGTTCGAGATAGACACGGGCCAATAGCTCGGCGTCAATCAGGGCGCCGTGTTTGTCCCGACTGGTCAGGGAAATATCAAAACGGCGGCAAAGCGCATCAAGCGAGGCCGGGGAGCCGGGAAATTTCGCCCGGGCAATCTTGAGCGTGTCGATAAAACGATCATTGGCATAGGTCTCAAACCCGGCCCGGGTTAGCTCGGCGTTGATAAAGCCCGCATCAAATTCGGCGTTGTGAGCCACCAAAGTCGCGTCCCCAACAAAATCTACAAATTCTGCCGCCTTGTCTTTGAAGAGGGGCTTGCCGGTCAAAAACTCCCGCGTCAGCCCGGTGATTTCAGTGACTTTTTCGGGCACGTCTCTCTGAGGGTCTATATAGGTGTGAAAGGTGCGACCCGTGGGCATAAGGTCAACCACTTCGACACAGCCGATTTCTGTGACGCGGTCATCGCCCCAGGCGTCAAAGCCCGTTGTCTCTGTATCGAAAACAATTTCCCGTTTGCCGCTCATCCCTCACCCGCGCGCAATGACTTTAATATGTCTTGCACTTGTTCGCGGGCAGCATCCAGCCCTTTGTGCGTGAAAATCAAAAAATCTGCGGATTGTCTTTTCTCGGCGTCCGGAGTCTGTCGCGCCAGCAGGGTTTCGAACATCTCTTCGGTCATACCCGGCCGGGCCAGTACTCGCTCGCGCTGCACCTCATAGGGAGCCGTCACAACCACAACTTTGTGGACTAATTTATGGCCGCCGGTTTCAAACAGGAGCGGCACATCCAAAACAACAATATCAGCTCCCTCTTCCTGGGCGCGATTAAAAAAGGCGCTGCGTTTTTTGCCGACCATAGGGTGGATGAAGCTTTCGAGCACTTGCAGGTTGAGCGGATCGGCTCGCATGTGGCCGCCCAATATTTTGCGGTCGACGGCGCCGTCTTTGACGGCGTCCGGAAACACGGCCCGGATGAGCGGCACGGCTTCCCCGTCTTTGGCGTAAAGTTCATGAACGGCAGCATCGGCGTCAAACACCGGACAGCCAGCCTCGCGAAACATTTGGGCGGTTGTGGTCTTGCCCATGCCGATCGAGCCGGTCAGCCCGATAACAATCATTGGAGCCCGCTCATCGGAACGAGGGCCGCGTGAGCTCGCTCACGAGCAGGGGTTTCGGGTTGTCGTCTTCGCCAGGTGTTTCCCCAAAGAAAATTTTAAACGACGGACGTGCCTGGGCCACCAGCATATCCAGACCACCAATGAAAGGGAGCTCATATTGGCTGGCCTGTTTGAGCAGCCCTGTGGCCAAAGGCGTATAGACCAGATCGTAAACAAATGTCCCAGGCATTGCCATTTTCAAATCAACATCCAGATCAGGAAAGCCTTTCATGCCGGCGGAACTGGCATTGATTATTAACCCTGCAGACGGAATAGACATTTGCCGGTGACGCCAGGCGACACAATAAACACTCGGAAGATTAATTTCGTTTTTGAAGGCTTCTGCTTTTTCATCAGTACGCCCACATATTCTAATTTCGGGACAATTCAGACTGATCAAGGCACCCACAACCGCTCGCGCCGCCCCGCCTGTACCAAAAACAATGGCCGGCGTGTTCATGACATTTTGCGCGCCGAATTTTTTAAGGAGTGGCGCGGCAAAACCTTCCAGATCCGTATTATGAGCATAGAGTTTGCCGCTGCGCTTAAACAGGCAGTTGGCGACTCCTAGTTTCTCGGCGTCCGGCGTGACCAGATCGGCGGCCTCGAATGCAACTCTTTTAAGGGGGGCGGTGACATTCACGCCCGCAATTGATGTGTGCTTGAGAGTCGTAAAAGCATGATGGGCATCATCAGGCCGCACGGCAAAGGGCACATAGGCACCGGCAATACCCATTTTGCGGAGCCAAAAGGTATGCATTTTCGGCGACAGCGAATGGTGGGCGGGCCAGCCGCAAACGCCAGCAAGTTTTGGAATGGGGATTGTCATGCTGAGATTGCGCCTCTTTCCCTTAAATAATCCAGAACGGGTATAAGAGATAATCCTAATATAGAAAAGAAATCCCCGTCTACGTTGGAAAACAGTTGTGCGCCGCGGCCTTCAAATCGATAAGCCCCAACACTTTTGGTCAAGGCCTCGCCTTCAGCCTCTATATATTTGTCGAGAAATGCTTCCGAAAATTCTCGGACTGTCAGCGTGGTTTTAGACATATGCCGCCAGACTGGCTGGCCGTTCTCGCAAATCACCACGGCCCCGATAAGATGATGCGTTTTGCCCCGCATCTCTATGAGTCTTTCCCGTGCAGCGTCCATATCAGCCGGTTTATCAAACAGGCGGCCATCCATTTCCATAATCTGATCGGCTCCGATCACCAGGCCCGGCTCAACCATGGAAACTTTGCGGGCTTTAGATTCAGCCAGTGCGTCGGCGATATCGCGGATTTTCGCGCCTTCTGTCAGCATGGCCGATTTAATAGCGGCTTCGTCGACAGGTTTAACGACCACATCAAAATCAAGCCCGGCGCTGTCCATAATTTGACGGCGAATTTCTGAACCGGAGGCAAGTACAATTCTAGTCATCGCCCGACTCCGTTTTGACGACGCTGATAGAGATTGATAATTTTAGCGGATGTTTCCTCAATGGAGCGGCGGGTGACATCCACCACCGGATAACCCTTTTTGGCAAAGAGGCGTTTCGCATCAATCATTTCGTTCCGAATACTTTCCAGTCTTGTATAGTCAGTTGTACGGTTTTCGTTCAATCCCACCAGACGCTGGCTGCGGATCTGAGAAATCCGTTCGGGCTGGGCAACCAAACCAATGACAAAGGGATTGTCAAAAGTATCCAGGATCGGCGGAATTGGTGATGTGGGGACGAGGGGAATATTCCCCGTTTTATAGCCACGATTGGCCAAATATATACTGGTTGGCGTTTTGGATGTCCGGCTGATCCCTAAAAGTATTATATCGGCATCTCTAAGGCCCATAATGTTTTGCCCGTCATCGTGGGCCATAGCAAAATCCAGCGCTGCAATCCGGTCATAATAATCGCGATCAAGCGTTCTCTGTGCGGCGATCTCGTGAGAAACCGATGCACCGAGATAACGACCCAACATGGCCAAGGACTGATCCAGAATGGAAACAAAGGGGATACGTTTTTCGGCGCAGAATTTCTCAAGGGTTTTGCGACGTTCCGGATTGGCCAGAGTGTAAAGCACCACGCCGGGTTTGTGTTCGATTTCAGCCAGAGTTTTTTCCATTTGCTCCTCGGATCGGACCAAGGCGTGGAGGTGTTCCAGTGGCGTGGCGTCCCTAAATTGCGCGCAACTGGCTTTCATCATGGCAACTAATGTTTCCCCTGTGGAGTCAGATACCAAATGGACGTGAAAATAAACGGATATGGATTTATTACGGTCTGCCACTGGGTTTGTTTCTTCGACTTGTTCTACTTTATTCACAGAGTTCCGGGATAGTCTTCTCTTTTAGGGAATAATCAGGATTGTTTTCTTTTGAAAGGAGAAGTTTTCCAGAGCGTTGACGACGTTGAGACGAATTAGGTTCAATTTGGGTATAAATGTAATTCACAATTAATCCACGGATTTCATCAACAGATCTATAACCTGTTTTATCCTGGTTGTGACAATTATCCCCATTTTGCATTCAATTCCGTCCAGATACTCACATGGGGATTAATCTGTACAAATAAACGAGATATTAAATTTCCTTACCAAAGTCTTAATTCGTCCACAAACTCACAGCCCCTACAACAATCACTACTTTATTTAAATAATAGAAGGGACAAGGTCCCTCGAATAGATTACGGATATAAATCATGAACCAGCCCATACTCGATGTGCTCTCCGGCAGGATCAAAACCCCGCCTCCCATATGGATGATGCGCCAGGCAGGACGTCATCTGCCGGAATATATGAAGATCAGAGAGACGGCGAAAGATTTTATTGATTTCTGTTTCACGCCGGAAAAAGCCGCCGAAGTCACACTTCAACCAGTTCGTCGCTATGATATGGATGCCGCCATATTATTTGCGGATATTCTTCTTGTACCCATCGCTTTAGGTCGGAATGTGAGGTTTGAAAAAGGCGTTGGGCCTATTCTGGATCCGATCAGGCCGGATGAAATAAAATCCTTGCCGCGGGATATGTCAGTTCTAAAGCCGGTTTATGAAACCGTATCAAGGGTTCGCTCGGAGCTATCGAAGGATAAAACATTGATCGGGTTTTGTGGCGGGCCGTGGACCGTCGCCACCTATATGATTGAGGGCCGCGGAACGCCGCAAAAACAAAAGGCGAAACATTTTGCCTATGTCAACAAGGATGCCACGGACCAGCTCTTGGCAGAATTGGCTGATGCCAGTGCCGATTATCTTATCAATCAGGCGAAAGCGGGCGCAGATGTGTTGAAAGTTTTCGAGAGTTGGGCAGAAGGTCTGGCCCCGGATTTATTTGATCGATTAGTGATCGGCCCGACCCGACAAATCATAGAAAAAATAAGGGCTGCCGGGATTAATACCCCGATAATAGGATTTCCCAGAGGAGCAGGGCTCAATGCAGTGCGTTATGCTAATAAGCTGGATATCCAAGCTTGTGCGGCCGGGACGGATATGCCGCTCACCGAATTTAGAGGTTTGATACCAGCCTCTATGGCGACGCAGGGTAATTTGGACCCTCTCGCTTTGCGTATCGGTGGTGACGTTTTGAAACGGGCTGTGGACCAAGTGTTAGATACCATGAGTGGACCTCATATTTTTAATTTGGGCCACGGTGTTGCGCCCGATGTGAAAATAGCCAATGTGGAAGCCGTCATTGCCCATGTTAGAGGGGGAAACCCTCAATATGTTTGATCTTTTATCAACTTATTTGAACTGGATAAAAGCAGTCCATATTATCTTCGTGATTTTCTGGATGGCGGGCTTACTCTATTTGCCCCGGCTTTTTGTTTATCATTATAACGCCACACCTGGCAGCGAATTGGACACGGTTTTACAGACTCAGGAACGCAAGCTTTTGCGGATTATTATGAATCCGGCCATGTTTGTGGCGCTTTTTACGGGCCTCCTACTGGTTTATGTCCGCCACGCGGAGTTTGGGGAGAACTGGTGGTTAACAATCAAACTGGCTTTCGTGTTTATTTTATTCGGATTTCATGGATTTTTGTCAAAAACCCGCAAGCGTTTTGCCGCTGGAGAGCGTCCGAAGTCGGAAAAATATTTCCGTGTGGTCAACGAAATTCCGGCGATTTTGACCATATTTATCGTTATACTCGCTGTCGTTGAACCGTTCTAATAGGGCTTGACGGACAAATTTTATCCGCATAGGTTTCCCAAAATTAAGAGGCCGTTCTGGCCAATTCGGCGACATTGCCGCTTTTCTTTTCGAAAATTCTCAAAACAAAGCTTTCCGAAATCAAAGCCAGAAAATCAAAAGACCATAAAGATGATACATAATATAAACCTAGAAGAGATCGAGTCCATTTCCCTGGATCAGCTGAAGGCTATGAAACCGGCAGAACTGACAGCGTTCGCCGAAGAAGTGGGTATTGAGAATGCGGGCTCTCTGCGCAAACAGGATTTGTTTTTCTCTATCCTTAAGGACCTCGCCGAAGAACGTGAGATTGATATTCACGGCAATGGCGTGGTCGAGGTACTACAAGACGGGTTCGGGTTTCTTCGAGCGCCCGAAGCCAATTATTTGCCGGGTCCCGACGATATTTATATCTCGCCGAAACAAATCAAAAAATTCGGCCTCAAAACCGGAGATACGGTTACCGGCAAGATCCGAAGCCCGCGAGAAAAGGAGCGTTACTTTGCCCTGGTTGAGCTCGAGACCTTAAACTTTGAGGATCCTGAAAGTTCCCGTCACAAGGCGCATTTTGACAATTTGACCCCGCTCTATCCCGATGAACGCCTCAAAATGGAAATCGAAGACCCGACGCGCAAAGACGTTTCAGGTCGTATAATTGATATCGTTGCGCCGATTGGTAAGGGACAACGGGCTTTGATTGTGGCGCCGCCACGAACCGGTAAGACCGTACTTTTACAAAATATTGCCCACTCTATCGAAGCCAATCACCCGGAATGTTATGTGCTCGTTTTGCTGATTGACGAGCGTCCGGAAGAGGTGACAGATATGCAGCGCTCAGTCAAAGGCGAAGTGGTGAGCTCTACTTTTGACGAGCCCGCCGCGCGTCACGTCCAGGTGGCTGAAATGGTCATTCAAAAAGCCAAGCGACTGACGGAAAATGGCAAAGATGTCGTCATTCTGCTCGACTCGATTACCCGACTTGGCCGGGCCTATAACACGGTCGTGCCGAGCTCTGGTAAGGTCTTGACTGGTGGTGTGGATGCTAATGCCCTGCAGCGCCCCAAGCGTTTCTTTGGTGCCGCGCGAAACATCGAAGATGGCGGCTCTCTGACCATTATCGCCACCGCCCTGATCGAAACCGGATCGCGCATGGATGAGGTTATTTTTGAGGAATTTAAAGGCACGGGTAACAGCGAGATTATTCTCGATCGTAAAGTTTCTGACAAACGTATTTTTCCAGCCATTGATGTCACTAAATCCGGTACACGAAAAGAAGAGCTCCTGGTCGATCCGGCTGAGTTGCAAAAGACCTTTGTTCTGCGACGAATCCTCAATCCAATGGGGACTATGGACGCCATCGAGTTTCTGCTGTCCAAGCTCAAAGACACAAAAACCAATTCCGAGTTCTTTGACAGTATGAATACTTAGAGAGCCCGCTCATACCGCCGAAGGGCGGTTTCCAAGCTTAGTCTCGAGAACAAAGAAAATCAGCCGACCTTAAACGATTGCTTGGACCTCGCTTTCCAGCGGGTGAGCTGAAGCTGAGGTATTGCATTGACGGGAGTCATCAGCGCATAATCCCGCCCATGTCCGATTTTATTCTCTATTCCATCATCGCGTCAGTGGTTCTCACCCTGGCGCTCAACACCATTCCCCGGCTTTTCCCTAACGCCTCACGCCGGACCGTGGATCGTATGTATGAGCGTATGGAGGAACAGGCCCGACAGGTGGAAAACGGCGAACGTCCGCGGGTGAAAGTCTTCTTTCCCTGGAAGTTCATGCTCCTCGCCTCGATCATTCTGACCGTGTTTTTAAAC
>JAHDBU010000076.1 GCA_020630275.1 Hellea sp. | reverse complement strand
GAAGATCTGGCGGATATGGATGACGCGCTGTTGATGCGATTTATCGGCGCGATCTTCAGGACCGGCACAACCAATCTTCAAAAATATAGAAAAGGGTCCGGCGGTTATCATCACTGGCATAGTGAACATTTTCCCAGCCCTCATGATCCGGCCAATGCTTCGCTGCATCGTGTGCTGTTGTGGATGTATTATCTCAATGACGTGCCAGAGGGCGGCGGGACGAGCTTTTATTATCAGGACAAAACCATTTCACCCAAGCAGGGAACATTGGTGATCGCGCCCGCTGGCTTTTCTCATACTCACCGCGGCGAAATTCCGGTGTCCAACGACAAATATATCCTAACCTCCTGGATATTATGGCAGGACCGACAGGTCCTTTATGGTGGAGGCGGGTAGGTGTTTCGAGTGCTGAGACCCCCTCCGACCTCCGCTGACGCTCCGGCCACCTCCCCCGCTGAAGCGGTGGAGGCATAATTGGAATTTTCCAGCCGAAAATCTTTATCTCAAGCAAAGTCATTAAGAAAAACGATGACGGAAGCGGAGAAGAGGTTGTGGTATTTTTTAAGAGCCAAGAAATTATGGACGGTTAAGTTTCGTCGACAACATCCTGTTGCACCTTACATATTAGACTTCGCTTGTGTTAAGTACCGCCTCGCTATTGAAGTGGATGGTGATACTCATTCATCCATCGAAGAGCGGATGTATGACGAACGCAGGACGTGCTACCTTGAAAAGAAAGGTTGGACCGTTATTCGTTTCACAAACTATGAAATATATAAACAAATCGATGATGTTCTTATCGCAATTACGCGTCATCTTCCCTCCACCGCTTTAGCGGGGGAGGTGGGCTTTTCGAAGAAAAGCTCGGAGGGGGTTTCCGATGGTTGATTTATTCCAATCCGCTGGTCTTGAGAATGATGCCCCTCGGCCATTGGCCGACAGGCTGCGGCCGCAAAAACTCGAAGACGTTGTTGGGCAGGATCATCTGATTGGTCCGGAGGGTCCTTTGGGGCGAATGCTGGGGAGTGGTCGAATTGCCTCTATGATTTTATGGGGCCCACCGGGGGTGGGGAAAACTACCATAGCCCGTCTTGTGGCCGATCATGCGGATATGGAATTTGTCCAGCTCTCCGCCGTCTTTTCCGGCGTTAAAGATTTGCGCGAGGCTTTCGCGGCTGCCAAAGCGCGGCGAGCAACGGGGCGGGGCACGCTTTTATTCGTCGATGAAATTCACCGGTTTAACCGGGCGCAGCAGGATGGGTTTCTGCCCTATGTGGAAGAGGGCATTGTTACCCTAATCGGGGCGACCACAGAAAACCCCAGTTTTGAGCTGAACTCAGCGCTTTTATCCCGCTCGCAGGTTTTTGTACTCAAGCGATTGTCTGATGAAGCGATGATTCAGATGCTGGAAAAAGCATCCATTGAAATGGACGCGCCGTTACCCGTGACCAAAGATGGTCAGGCGGCTTTGATCAATTTCGCCGATGGGGATGGGCGTTATCTTTTAAACTTGGCCGAAGAAATTTTCTCCATCGCGCCGGATGAACCCTTAGGTGCTCAAGGCGTTGCAGCCGTATTGCAAAAACGCGCGCCAGCTTATGACAAAGGGCAGGATGCTCACTATAACCTGATCAGCGCGCTGCATAAGTCCATTCGCGGGTCTGATCCGGACGCGGCCCTTTATTGGTTGGCGCGTATGCTGGATGGGGGTGAAGACCCCCTTTATATCGCCCGCCGCCTGATCCGCCTGGCCAGCGAGGATATAGGTCTGGCCGATCCCCTGGCGTTGATGATCGCCAATGAGGCCATGAATACCTATCGCTTTTTGGGGTCCCCCGAAGGCGAATTGGCGATCGCTCACGCGGTTGTCCATATGGCCACAGCCCCCAAATCAAACGCCGTTTATGCGGCGTTCAAATCCGCTATGCGGGCCGCCAAAGAAACGGGGTCTGTGACGCCGCCGGCCCATATTCTCAACGCGCCCACACAACTCATGAAAGAGCAGGGATATGGCGCAGGTTATGAATATGATCATGACACCAAGGACGGGTTTTCCGGTCAAAACTATTTTCCCGACGAGATGGAGCGTGTGAAGTTTTATGATCCGGTTGGCCGAGGCCGGGAGGCCGCGATCCGAGAGCGTTTGGAAAAATGGGATTCCATTCGGCAATCGAAAGTAAAACCGGAATAGCCCCCTCCGACCTTCCCCCGGATCAAGTCCGGGGTTGGCCACCTCCCCCGGTTCCCGGTGGAGGAATTTTTAGAGCTCACTGACCTCCACCGCCTGGGCGGGGGAGGTGTCTGACGCGGGCGAAGACTGCGTCAGACGGAGGGGGTAGGGATCTTAGCGTGAGGTCCAAAATCCTCCGAACAGGTCCGTAGCGTATCCGCCAATTGCTCAATAGACGGATCACCTTGAGCCCAACGATAGGGCAGGCCGTTGCCGCGTCTGAAAAAATCCTCAAACATAGAGGCCTGTTGTTCCAGGCCATATTGTCTAAATCGTTTGCCGGTTTCCAATGTGTAACGATACCGCCGATCGATCCAGCGCAGCGAATACATCCCGATCCCCATATGCAGATATTGCCAGACATGCACCATTTCATGGACCATATGGGCCAGATGATGTGTGTTATCGATAGGACCCGGGTCTCCGGGATAATAGATTTTATGTCCCCGCACGACCGTTACATTTTTTGGCGTTAATGGTGTCCAGGTTCGATCATGAATTTCGACGGAACCCAGGTCTATACATTGCCCAATTATGTCGGGCAGGGCGCTAATTTCAATGTCGGCCAGGCGCCTCATTGTGTGCTGATATAATGGGTGGTCAGGTTGAGCCCGACCGCACCAATGACAATCAACAGAATAAAAACATATTGTACAGGTCGAAGCGTCTGTTTGAAAACGACACGGCCAAACAGCGTGATAATAGCGATGCCGGCCCCGGACCAAACCGCATAAGCAACGCCTGCAGGTATATCCCGCAAAGCCGGGGCAAAGAAGATGAAACACCAGCAATAAAAGGCGATGGAGGCCAAGCCGTAAAATTTATTCTTAAATCCGTCTGAAAGCTTTAACAGCAAGGTCCCGGTCACTCCTAAGGCAATGGCGATGGCAAGATAAGCCCAGGGTGACATGCGTTGTAAATTCCTATTCCCGTTTTCTTGTCATTGGCCGAAAGGGATCACCGCGTCAAGAAATCCTGACAACAGGCATGCAAAAAGCGGGAATGGTATGAGAGCCATTCCCGCTGGGGTGCAATCCAAAGCGCCGTGTTGGGGGGAGGCGGCGCTTTTTAAAAATCTCGTTAATGGGAGACGAGATGATGTCCATAAACGTCATATCGCGTTCACTTGCAATAAAACTAAATGTGAGCGGTTTGTGACTGATCTACGGGTTTTGGAATGCCGTAAATAATAATGTGAAAAAAATCATTTGTCTTGTAGCTATAGGTGTCTTTATGTCTGCTTCGTCAGCGGTCGCAGATGACAAGATAGATTTCCAATCACCCTCCGAAACCTCACTCTGGCGGGCCGTCAATGACGGCGTTATGGGCGGGCGCTCCTCGGGTGGGCCTCAATTTGAAGACGGAAACCTCATTTTCTCGGGCGTGATAAATACGAATGGCGGCGGATTTTCATCCGTCAGGCGGGGCGTAGAACCGGGCAGCTTGCGAGGCGCCAAATCCGTGACAATGAGAATAAAGTCGGATGGCCGGGCCTACCGCCTCAGATTTCGAACAAATGTGACTTATTACGGACGTCGCATTGCCTTTCAAAAAGCTATCCCCGTAACAAACCCCGGTGAATGGGAAACCGTGACGGTATCACTAAACAATATGCGCGCCTCTTTATTTGGTCGGACTATTCGCGGGGCAGATTTCATTCCAGGAGACGCGGTCGAAACCGGATTTATATTGGCTGACGGCATTGACGGGCCGTTTCGCCTTGAGGTGGATTGGATGAGGGTTGACTGAAGGGTCCGCACATAAGTGCGGACCCTGATGGGTTTAGGCCACCTCGGTGACCACGCCGGCACCGACCGTACGGCCGCCCTCGCGAATGGCGAAGCGGACACCTTTTTCGATACCGACCATTTTACCCAGATCAAATGTGATCTCGGCTTGATCGCCGGGGTTCACCAGACCGGTTTCGGTCTTAACGGTGATCACACCAGAGACATCGGTTGTGCCGAAGTAGAACTGCGGCTGGTAACCCGTGCCAAAGGGCGTATGACGGCCGCCTTCATCGGCGGACAGCACAAAGATTTGCGCTGAGCCTTTGTTAAACGGCTTGATGGCGCCGGGGGCTGAGAGCACCTGACCGCGCTGCACGTCTTCACGTTTCAGACCACGGAGCAGGAGGCCCACATTCATACCGGCCCGGGCTTCTGGAATGTCTTTCCGGAACGCCTGTGTGCCGGTCACGACCACTTGTTCGCCATCGTTAGACAGGCCGACAATCTCGACTGTGTCGCCGACTTTCAGCGTCCCGCGATCAACACGGCCGGACACAACAGTACCGCGTCCGGGGATGGAATGGACACCTTCAATGGGCATCATGAAAGGGCTGTCGTAATCCCGCACAGGATCCGGGATATCCCGGTCCAGAGCGGCCACCAATTCTATGATACATTGAACGTCGTCACTCTCCACATTGCCTTGTTCAGCGGCTTGCAGAGCCTTCAGCGCGCTGCCGAAAATGAAGCTGACATTTTCATAGCCCTGTGAGGCCAGAAGTTCGCCGGTTTCCATTTCGATCAGCTCGGCCATATCGGCCTGCTCATCAGCGCCGAGCATGTCCATCTTGTTGACGAAGACGATGATATGTCCAACGTCCACCTGACGCGCGAGCAAGATATGCTCGATGGTCTGCTTGGCGGCGCCTTCGGTGCCGTCTACGAGCAAGATCGCCCCGTCCATCTGGGACGCGCCTGTGATCATGTTTTTCACATAATCGGCGTGGCCCGGGCAGTCGATATGGGCATAATGCCGGCTTTCGCTTTCATACTCCACATGGGACGTATTGATCGTGATCCCGCGGTTCTTTTCCTCGGGCGCATTATCGATCTGGTCAAAGGCCAAGGCTTCTCCGCCAATGCGTGCGGCTTGCACCATTGTGATGGCGGCTGTGAGTGTGGTTTTACCATGGTCAACATGACCGATAGTGCCAACGTTCAAATGTGTCTTCATAGGCATGATTAAATCTCCTTTCAGTGCCTGTCGAAGGTCCCGCGGGTACAAAGGATGCGAGTGGCCTGCTCGCATCCCTGGCCCCACATGGACTCTGTATTGACCCGCACCCCACGTGCGGGCCAATTCTGTTGTCGGCAGGTTTTTCAAGCATGAAAAAAGCCCGCCGGATGGACCTGACGAGCTGGATATTCGTTCCCGACAGGCCACTAAGCCTTCGGAAAACGCTATGTCCCAAAGGCTAATTCAAATAATCATTCCCTTCCGCACTCAGGGTCACTGAGCCGGGTAAAAATGTGATATGTGTTATTGCCTTCGGCATTATTGTCTCCAATTTGGAGGCCGCACATAGTGGGGGTGCGACAGAATTGCAAGGGGAAAATAATATTCCGCCTGTATCACAATGGCAAAAATAATAGACTCGGTTTTCATGCTCTGGAGTTGCGATGGGGTTTGTATCGTCCTAATCTAGACATGTGATGCTAACTCGAATATGAGAGTACATCGTCAAAATTGGGGAATGTGGATATGTGGAAATTTTCAAAACTATTTTTAAGTGCTGCCATTCTGACCATGAGCATTTCGATGTCTTCGGAGGCGAAGCTCCCGGAAGAAGTCAAAGTACCATATAAAGCTTATCGCGCGGCCTTGGCGGAAAAAGATAAAAAGAGCGCCAAGAAATATGCTTTGGAAGCCTGGGAAGCCGCAGAAAAACATCTGGGTGATCACAAAACGACAGGCGACTTGGCCTTAAATTATGCGTCCATAATGCCGGGCAATGAGAAAAATCCGTATAAGAATTATGAAAAGCGCGCCAAAGCTTATAAGCGCGCGATCAAGCTCGCTCATTTTTACGGCGAAGATGCGGGCCTTAGAGAAGTCGAACGTCGGGTGTCTTTAGCCACTCTGGAAATGAGTGTTGCCCGTCACCGCGAATATAGAAACAAGTCTTCAAAAACTGTCGGTAAGCTGTATGTCTTGAAAGAATTGGAAAAGGCGATAGCCGCTCATAATATGCAGGGCTCGACATTTGATGGTGATCTGCATGCGCTCTATGCCCAATATTACCGGGAGAACAAGCAGCCGGAGAAAGCTCTGGAGTATTCAGACAAAGCTATAGCCCTTTTTGAAAATCGGACGGATAACTTTTTTTCAGAATATGAATATTTAATCCGCTTTTTCAAAGGTGATAGCCATGTCGATATAGCGACGAAGCAGAAGGACGAGAATCAACGTATTAAGGGCGCGCTTGAGTACCAATATGTGATGCAGAATCTCGAGGGTAAGCTGGAAGCTGAGCATCCTTTCATTAATGCGGCATTTCAGAAGTGGATGAGCTCCAGGGCCGCGCTTGAGGATAAAGGCTTGCTGAGAGACGCCGAACAGGCAGGTCTCTGTGAATGTTGGCCCTTTGAAAACTACAAGAATAAGGCTGTACCGATTGAACGCATGCCCGGTGAAGTACCAAGAGCGGCGTTGAGAATAGGTCGGTCTGGACATGTCTATCTAAGATTTGATGTCACCGATGAGGGGGTTCCAGAGAATATCAGTGTTGTAAGTTCTTCGGACGCTATGTTTCATGACTCCGCGATAGAGGCGGCCCGTAAATTCAAATATAGCAAATATGAAGAAGGCACAGATCGGGCCAATCGCAAAGGACTAACGACTAAGATGACCTATCGTGTTACGGATTACAAAGGCAATATTCTGCCAGAGTAAAGTCTTAGCCATCCATCTGCTAAAAGCGACGTGCGCTCACTCCTCCATCACCGCCCTCTGCACGGCCCGATAAAAGGCCGTGCGTTCGTCACGTTCACCGTCTTTATATCCGACCGCTGATGTCCAATTGCCATTGGAGGCAATCACAAGCTGATTGGCCGGGTCGATGAATATGCCTTGGCCGAAAATGCCCATGGCTTCAAAGGTGCCGTCGCCATTGGGCCACCACTGATAGCCATAACCCTGGCCGTCATATTTAGTGTCATAGAGAAAGCTTGTAGCCTCAGCGAACCAGCCTTCAGGGACGACACGCTCGCCGTTAGCGATGCCGTCATCCAGCACGAATTGCCCATAGCGGGCGAAATCCCGGGTGGCTGCCTGAATACAGCAGCCGCTAATCTCTTCCCCGTCCGGGGAAAGCAGCCAGGTCGCCTTGGCTTCCATACCATAAGGCACCCAGACTTTCTCAGACAGATAGGTCGCCAGATCTTTGCCCGTCGCTTCGCGCACGAGCACGCCGATCAAATTGGTTTCACCCGTTGAATAATTCCAGACGTCTCCGGCTGGATGGGCGCGGGGGAGTTTGCGCATATAGGTCACCAGCGACGATAATCCGTCTTCGGGTTCCTGAACGTTAAATAGGGCCACATCTGAGGTGGGGTCTTCATAATCCTCAATCCAACGTACGCCTGAGCTCATGGTCAGGATCTGACGGATGCTCACATCGTCATAGGCCGAGCCTTTGAGTCCGGGAATGTAGTCCGAAACTTTGTCATCGACGCTTTTGATATAGCCGTCTTTGATGGCGGCCCCAACCAGAGTGGAGGTAAACGATTTGGCCACAGAAAAACTCGTCCAGCGACCCTTTGGACCAAACTCCAGACCATATTGTTCATGACGGAGTTTGCCGTCCTGCAGGATCACAACAGACGCCATATTATTCTTGGCCATATAGCGGTCGATCTCTGCCTGCATATCCTTTGACAAAGGCGCGCCTTCGGGGAGAGCTTTAAAGTTGTCACCAGCAGCAATGGTCCGGTTCTCGATAATCTGCGGGAGACGGTCCAGCATGCGAAATCCGGCCTCACGCTCCGCCTGAGTCCAGAACAGAACATCCGGCTCCGTATTGAGGTTTTTCATCAGCCTCCGCCAATCCGGCCCGATCATAGCCCAGATCACCAATAACAGCCCGATGATCAGGCCTAACCCTATCAGAATTTTCCGCATCTCATTCCCCGAATGCTTTTATATCTGATACCATATGCGCGCTGGACGCGTTTGAAAAGGTATGGTTACTATTCAGATATGGTTTTAAAGAGTTTGGAGGCCCGTGCCGGACTCAAACCGGCCTAAACGGATTTGCAATCCGCCGCATAAATCCCTCTGCCAACGGGCCAAAAAGCCGACGGAGCGAATTAAATTTTACGCAAGTTTATCAGTCGACCTGTTGAATTATTTCAGGTCGGTACGACATCGTGTGTCGGTAAGATATGATATCATTTTCATCATGGATGGGCGATCTATGGCTTTCGCTTATGAAAGTCAAATCTAATTTGATAAACTATACAGGAAAATAATCCTATATTTCTTGACTCTTTTCTCGCTAGGAACAAAAATAGAACATTATGTCTATGGGAGTCAACATACCGGGTGCGCCGTCAGGTCTTCCCCCGTTTGCGGGGCCGACCCGGATGGGGGAAGTGGGCTTTGAGTCTCTTTTTCAAAAGAGGCTCAAAGGTCGATGGGGGGATGCTCCCCCCTCCGCCCACGACTGCGTCGCGGCCACCTCCCCCGCAAGCAGGGGAGGACGGACCAAAAACATCACCCCCGCCACAGCTCTCCCCATCTTTCCCGGCGTGTCCTTGGCGCGGGCGCGTGTGCATGAAGTGACCGGACGCGCGGCGGATGGGTTTGTGCTGTCGGTGTTGGGGTCATCGAAAGGGAACATTATCTGGACGGGGCGGCAGGGGCGGATCGCGTCGCTTTGCCCGTTGGCCATGAACCGGTTTTTTGATCCGGCGCGACTGATCACGTGCGGCTGTATTTCCCGCAAGGAAATTCTCTGGTCGACGGAACAAGCGCTCAGGAGCCGCGGGGCGGAGCTGGTGGTGGCCGAGATGCGCCAAGGCCCGAACCTGCGGGAGAGCCGCCGCTTACAACTGGCTGCCGAGGCGGGGCGTACATTAGGACTGATCTTGATCGAAAAGGGCGCACAGTCTTCGGCCTCCCAGACCCGTTGGCATTGTGAGCCAGCTAATGATGCAAGGGGAGACCGATGGAGTTGGCAGCTCATCAAGAACAAGACCGGGCGTCTCGGCACCTGGCAAGTCGAATGGAAGGAGAGAGGACATGAAAAGGGTTATGTCCATATGGTTTCCGCGTCTACCACTTGATCGGTTGGCCCGGCGCGGCGACGGGCGTCTTAATGGACCTTTTGCCATGACGCGCTTTATTAAAAACGCCCCGCGCCTGACCCATCTGACAGAGGCAGCCCAAGACGCGGGCGCGAGCGTAGGCCAGACCCTGGCCGATGCCCGGGCCAT
>JAHDBU010000075.1 GCA_020630275.1 Hellea sp. | reverse complement strand
CCCTTCCAGATAAATTGGTGGAGATAGGCGTGATTTTTACCGAGCAGGCGCGACAGCCCGGCCAAATCATAGGACGGATGACTGTCTACAAGCGCCAGAAGTCTCTGACGACCATTATCGAGCTTGGTGCGATCCAAAAACCGCCTCTCTTTCTGCTGCCTGGATTTCTTAGAGTTCAGAAATATGATCGTCAATAGGAATAATAGGAAAAATCCTATTGACATTCTCGCAGCTCAAATTCTATAAAATAGGAAAATAATCATAGGTCGTGTCATGAGTCTCGAATTAATCTGGGCATTTTCAATTTCCGCAGGGGCCACCCTGCTTCACCTCGGTTGGAGCCTTTGGGCGGACCGGTCTTAATCAATCCCGAGAGGGGCTAACTCAGGAGTAAAGTTATGGGACAACATCCCGAGCCTGCCGTCTGGCAAGACGGCGGAGATCGATTTCGTGTGCTTGAAAGACTCACGGATGAGCAGTGTGCGTTTTTGGATGCGAATGTGGGCATTAGCCGAAGAACGCTTCGTCATGTGCATGTGATGTTTAATGAGCAGTTCAAAACAGAGCTTAGCTGGTTGGATTTTTATCGTCTACGGAAAGAGGCGATCCAGGAGGGGCGGGCGCGTACGACCTATCTCAAACATTATTATAAAAACGAGAACTCTTCTGAGCGGACGTTGCGCGTCCAACGTCCCCTAGTGAGATCGCGTATTGTCGGTGGGTGTCAGTATCTGGCACCTGGTTCACAACGGGCCTGCGGGGCTGAAACACCGGGTCGATATTGCGAGCTCCACGCCCATGCGGCTTTTGGTGAAAAACCGTCTCCTCCGACTCGCTTTTCCGGTTTGGATAAGTCTCTGGGGAAATATGGTTGATGGCCAAACGAAAACGTAAGGCTGCGCCCAAACTGGTCGCCTCCAAATCCCCGCTTGAACAAATCGCCCGCGATAGTATCACGCCCGAGACCGGCATCCGGCAAAGCTATAAGCTGGTCCGGTTTGCGGAGAAGGATTTTGAGGGCGGGGTTAGTCTCAACGGTATGCGGCTAGAACGACTGGCTCCGGTCAAGGCCCTGGAAGGCTTGGCCCGCAAACATCCCAAGCGCAAAACATTGTTCCTGCAATCCTATCATCTCTTGGCGGCCAGCCAATATCATGGCGACCTGCTCTCGGCAGAAGGACATCGCAACAATACTTACCGAGAACGAATAGATGTCAGCGCGAGCGGTGATACTGGCATAAACCGGCGACTGGATATTTCGCGCCGATTGTTACGGGCAGTGGAAAAGCTGGAGCCAGAAGAGCTTGCGAGTCTGAATAAGGTTATCCGGGATTATCCTGATGGGACCATGGCTGAAATCTGGCCAATTCGGACAGAGCGCAATACGGCACGGGAGTTGATAAAGTCCGGCCTGCATGAGCTGGCGGTTTTTTACGGAATGGTGAAGTTTTAGGGCTCGAATAATCCTCCGACTTCGGGGTAGAAGCGTGAATGCAAACACCCCAATCGATTCTGGAAAATGTCTTTGGTTATCGTGATTTCCGTCCCGGACAGGCGGATATCATAGACGGGATCATGCGCGGGGATAACATTCTCGCCGTGCTGCCAACGGGTGCGGGTAAATCCTTATGCTACCAGATCCCCGCGTTGTTGTCTGATCGCCCGGCCATCATTGTGAGCCCACTAAAATCGCTGATGGACAATCAGACCTTTGCCCTGCGCCAGAACGGCATTGATGTAGCCTGTATCCATTCCGGACAGTCCCGGGATGAAAATATCCGCCAATGGAAAAGCGTCACGTCTGGCCAAGCCAAAATGCTTTATCTTTCGCCTGAACAGCTCATGACGGAGCGCATGCTGGCAGCCATGGAAAAGCTCAAGCCGTCTCTGTTTGTTATCGACGAGGCCCATTGTGTGGCCAAATGGGGCCCGGACTTCCGCGAAGATTATGCCCGCCTCACACAGCTCCATCAGCGGTTCCCTGACATGCCCATCGCGGCTTTCACGGCAACGGCCGACAAAGCCACAAGAGAGGAAATTGCCGACGTCCTGTTTAGCGGCCAAGGTAAAATAGTCGTCCACGGTTTTGACCGTCCGAACCTGTCACTGGCTGTTACAACCCAAGGCACACGCAAGGCCGCTCTGTTGGAGTTTATGAAAACCACAGAGGGTGCCTCGGGCATTGTCTACGCCTTATCGCGCCGCAATACTGAAGACATCACGGAAGAACTGCGAAGCGCAGGTTACAAGGCTCTGACCTATCACGCGGGCATGGAGGATCATGACCGCTCAGATGTGCTCAACCGTTTCCTGACCGAGGATGGCATTATCGTAGTGGCGACCATCGCTTTTGGCATGGGCATCGACAAACCGGACATCCGCTTTGTCTATCACGCCAGTCTTCCGTCATCCATGGAGGCCTATTATCAGGAAATCGGCCGGGCGGGCCGCGACGGACAACCGGCTGAAACCGTGCTCTATTACACTGCACGCGATGTTATGCAGCGTTCGCGTTTCATCGCCGATGGTAATGGTTCACAGGACTACAAGATCCGTGAGCGCAAACGGCTCGAAGCGCTCCTGGCTTATTGCGAAGCGCCCAAATGTCGGCGGCAGGTTCTACTGGATTATTTTGGCGACGACAGTACCCCTTGTGGCAATTGTGATAACTGCCAGAACCCGCCGGATCTGATTGATGCGACAGAACAATTGCGGATATTGCTCGGCGCTATCGAAGCCACAGGAGGTCGCTTCGGACAAGGCCATGTCATTGACGTGGCGCGGGGCAAGGTCACCGACAAAGGTCAGTCCAAAGGCCACGATAAGCTCGAACAATTCGGCCAGCTCAAACATATGGCCGAACCTTTTCTCAAAGCCCTGATCCGCCAGGCAATAGCCACCAGCTTCATTGATATGGATATCGAGCGCATGGGCGCTCTCAAACCGACAGATCGGGGCCGGGCGGTGCTCACTGGCGATATGAAATTTGAATGCAAAGATTTCAAAACGCCTACCCGAAAAACCATCAATAGGCGACGCGGTCAGCCTAGCCCCATTGACCTCAAACCCGAAGACCAGTCGCTGCTCGGTAAGTTAAAAGCCAAACGGCTCGAACTGGCGCGAGAGGCCGACAAACCCGCCTTCACCGTTTTTACCGATGCCACGCTCATGGACATGGTCCGTCGCAAACCGCAAACGCTCGATGACCTGCTACAGGTCAACGGCGTGGGGCCAAGCAAGCTGGAGCGCTTCGGGGCGGTGTTTTTGGAGATTGTCCAAGCAGACTAAGCGTAAAAATCCTTGATAATTTGCCAGCCTTCTTCAGGTGTGTCGACGAAACGAAACAGGTCCAGATCCGAATGCGAAACGGTACCCTGATCCGCCAGAGCTTTGAAATTGATGATCGGGTCCCAGAATTCTTTGCCGAAAATCAGAATCGGCATGGGTTTAACGCGCTGGGTCTGAATAAGGGTCAAGACCTCAAAAAACTCATCCAACGTTCCGAAACCGCCCGGGAAGATACAAACGGCTTTGGCGCGCATCAGGAAATGCATTTTTCGAATGGCGAAATAGTGGAATTGAAAAGAGAGGGCCGGGGTCACATAGGGGTTAGGCCAGGCTTCGAAAGGCAGCACGATATTGAGCGCGATGGAACACCCGCCTTCGTCGTCGGCGCCGCGATTGGCGGCTTCCATAATGCCAGGTCCACCGCCGGAACAAATCACCCATTCCTTGCAATCGGTTTTCTTACTGTCGCGGGTGACAATACGGGAAAATTCACGGGCCATTTCGTAATATTTGGAATTGGTCGCGAGGGCTTGGTGAGTGGCCTCGGAATAGTCGCGTTCAGACTTCTTGCCGGGCTCTGGAATGCGGGCTGATCCAAAGACAACCACGGTCGACTCAATGCCTTGTTCGTCCAATAGCATTTCAGGCTTTAAAAGTTCCAACTGCAAACGAACAGGGCGGAGCTCTTCTCGCGTCAGAAAATCTTGATCCGCAAAGGCCAGTCGATAAGCAGGGTGAACCGTTTGCGGCGTATCCGGCATCTCCTCGACACGGGCAATGTCTTCCTCAGAAGAGCGGAAAATCTTGCCTATGCGGCGTTCACTATTGCGTCTGTCTGTCATGCTTATCCCTGAATATGATTCGAGTGCGGATAATTGCCCGACAAGCATGAAGCAAAAGTGAAAATTACGGTGATTGGCGCCTATTGCGGTTTTGATCCGCGAACAGGAGTTTTTGATAAACCCGTCCGATGATAATCAGCACCACGCCCAGGATGACAAAGGAAATCGCTCGCAACACGCCCTCAAGCGTGGCCATATCAATGAGGAAGGCTTTAAGCACGGTCAGCATGATAATAATCCCTGACCCAAGTCGGAAAGCCCGCCGGTTAAATTTGACACCTATTGCCAGTGTAATTACGCCAATCAAAAGCCAGCTGGCCGTTATCGTGTAGCTCTCCAATCCTTCCGGGAAATTGTCGAGCAGAGAGATTTTCATACCCGAATAAAACACACGGACCTGGCTGGTGATATAGAGCAGTAATCCCACCAGAGTGAGCCCGCGCATGGCGTTGGATTGCGGGTCTGACGCTTTGTCTCTCTGTTGCCATAGGATGACCCCCATGAGGACAATTGGAATGAGATAGCCAACCGTCAGCGTATTGAGAATTTGTCCGCCTTTGACCACGACGCCGTCATTGAACAAAGGTGCCAGTGTCACGCAAAGGAAAAAGGCGAAGACCCCCAGGGTCAACCATGAGAAGAAAGAGAATATGCCGGGTATGAGCGTTTCCAGTTGAAAGGGCCGTTGACCGGGGGCAATTCCAAGGCTGGCTTTACGCGGCTCCGGTAGGTTCATGAATCGACGCCCTAATGTAAAGATCAACCCGACCGCCACATAGAGTCCCAATTCTTCGAAGGTGAAGCCGCGTGAATAGAGGGCGCCGTCGGTCATGTAATGACGGATCTGGAACAGGATAAACAAAGCCCCGAATACAAAGCTCATTCCCAAAAGACCTTCGGAATTCAGATCGCTTTTGCTGCGCCGCAAAAGGCGGGATGACACATAGGCGATGAGGGCGGGCAGGGCGAAATAGCTCCAGAGCTCGTTGAGCAGGAATTGCTCGCTCACATAGCGCGGCTTGTCGAGCACAAAGAAGAGTGTCACGCCCAGGGTCAACAGCGCCATCGCCAAGCTTAGCGCGCGAGCGGCGACATTAGGCAAGATGCGGTAGAGCCCGGCAAAAATAATCATGCCCGCTGCGCTCGCAGCGATATTGGCGGGCGGATCCAGCGCGATGAAAACGGCCAAGCCATAGGCGATGGCACTGCCGATCAGGTAAAGGGAAATCGCGGCCTGGCTGGCTTTTTCTCGGTTCAGCCACCAGGCGCCGCCAATCAAAGCCACGGTACCTACCAGGAAATAAAGACCGAGATGGGTTTCTGAGGGTGCTCGTGGTTTGGAAACTTCAGACGCTAGAATCGCCATGATCGGGAAGGCGGCTGCCGGAATGGACCAGACCCACCGCGTACGACCTTCGCCCTGGCTTCCGTAATAAGTTGCCAGTCCCAAAACTACGGCCACTAAACTTGCCGTCATGGGGAGTGTGCCAAATTCTCCGAAGATCAAGAAAATAGTGCCAAAAAAGACCGCGATCCAGATATTGGGGTACAGGTAGCGCTTGTAAAGCGGGCTCGCAGCCATGACCCAGACAAACGCAATAGCGACGAGACGAGGTGCCAGACCGGTTTCCGCAAACTGTCCAATCAGGCCTAATAGTGCCATGGCCTGAAGCCCGGCCAGAATGAAAGCGGTCAATCCTATATGATTGAGCGCGAGCAATCCTGTTTTCTGTTCTGTTTGGGGAGAGAGCGGCGGTCGATCTTTTGCGAGGTAAAGATTGACAACCGCATTGGCGGCAAAATAGGCGAGCCATGGCCAAAAGGCGATATGGGCCGCCGGTACTTCGACCATTTTAAATAACCAAAGTGCGCCGCCTGCCAAACTGGCGATGGCCAGCCAACCCCAATCGCGCAGATGCGCCAATGTCCAGGCTGCGGCACTAATGATGGCCAGATAGGCGAGCAGGGAAGTCATGTTCGGATTATCAGTATGGATTAGCAGCGGCGTCACAAAAGCAGCCGCCAGTCCTATGGCCGAAATGTAAGGACCATGGAGGAGGCCCAGCGCCAGACCCGCCAAGGATATCAAACCCATTAAAATAAAGGCCGGTGTCGCGCCTATAAAGTCATAGAGCTCATGGGCCGCAAAGACCGTGCCCAGCAAAGTGAATATGCCCACGCCAGTCAGAATGCCGGGAATATAGCTGTTCTCGAAAATATCTCCGGCGCGGTCTGCGGCGAATTTCGGGAGCTTTTCCCCGCGCCGTAGCCATTCACCAGCCCCTAGCAAGGTGACGCCCATAACCCAGGCCATGCCCACGCGCATGCCAGGCGTGAAGAAGCCAGACTCGATAGAGTAGCGCAGCAGAAAGACCGCCCCAAGCAGAAGCGCTAAACCGCCGACCCAGACCGTCCATTTGGCCCCCAGCTCCAATTCGAAACTTCGAGGGGCTGTTTGGGTGCCCGCCATATTGGGGACCCAGTCCGGCATGGATGGTTTGGGCTTGGGTGGGTCTATTTGGGTTGGAGCCACCGTCGCTGCCGCCATCACTGGCTCTGGTTCTTTGGGTTCGAGTTCCTTGGATGAGACGAGTTCAGGCGGTGATTCAAAAACCTGTGGCTCTGGTTCTGGATCGGGGTCCTTGAAACCTTCATTGATGGTTTCCGGAGCGGGAGGCGAAACGGGCTGAGAGTTCTTCAGGGCCTGTTCCAGTAATTGTACCTGTCTCTGCAATCGCAGGATGGATTGTTCTGTCCGCAGGGCCCGGCTATTGGCGGCAAAACCCATGCCGGCGCCAATTAACACGAAAAATACGAGGCCTAGAGCCAGTAATCCAAGAATGCCCATAACGTCTCCACATAACGTTCGCTTGCGACGCTAGTGGGATTTCTATGCCCTGTCACCTTTTGTTTTAGCCGTAAGTAATCACATACCTTCGGCGAAAATTGGACTAGGGCATAACGTTTTGGCGCATGCAAATATTATCTGGATCTTTGTATGAGCCTGCGGGACATGAGATTTCGTAACCGTAAGAAATGGCGCTGGTTGACGTGAAAGGTGCCGGGTAAGACATAGAAATTGAGTCTTCGAAGCGACAGTCATAGGCTCCGTCGAGGATCATGCCTTCCGGGCAAATCAGCGGACCTGTTAGAGACCCCTGCAAAGTTTCCAGTGAAAATGGTGAATAACTGCTCTCAATGCCCCCGGCCAGACTGAGTGTACTATCCGCAGACTGCATGCAGGTATTTTCTGCCGTGAGGTAGGTCCCTGATGGACAATCAACGGGGCCGGGCGTGTAATTCGATACCGATGTGTAGGTTGTCTCTGTCGCCGACAACCCCCGAAGTTGGGACATCTGATAGTCCTGAGTTTCCTGCATCATACAAGTATTCTCTGCCGTGAGGTAAGATCCGTCAGGGCAGGACGTCGGAGATAACGCCGCATTTGTGCTTGCATACGCGCCCGAATGTGTCGTGGCAGGGACATAATAACCGGCACTGGATTGTATGGTGCCATTATGGTCCGGTGTCGCGTGAGTGTTGACAACTTCTTTGTGAGACGACGATTTACGCAAAGAAAGGAATTCGGTTTTCTCAGACATAAAGTCAGCGAAATCAGAAACACCCGACCAAATCGAAGAACATCCAGTTAGTGTTAAGCAGCTACCCAAAATCAGCGTCATTTTTACTTTGCGCATTATGTGTCTCCCTTTGTTGCCTCAAGGGAGGGGAGTTGCAAAATCTATGCCGGACTAATTAGATTTTGTCTGGATTTATACGCCAAACAGCCAATTGGCGTTCTTCAAGGGAATTTTCTGATATTTGGCATAGGCCTCGGCGGCATATTCCCGCGCGGTTTGGGCAGGTTTGCCTTCGGCCCACGCCCGGATAATGGCTTCGACCACATAGGCTTCTGGGGCCATATTTCCATTGGTCAACACATAGGGTTCGTGGCCGGTTGCAGCGATACCGTCTTCGAAATATTGGCGGCTTTGACAGGCGATGACGGCAAATTTTCGTTTGCCTGTTTTATTTTGCTCAACGTGTTTCTTCGCAAATTTCGGGAAAGGAACTGTTTCATCCATAAGTGGATTGTGACCTACGAAAATTGTTAGACTGTCTTCTGGGCGAAGTAGCAAATCCATGAACCTTTGTGTCGCTTGTTTCTGATAGGCACCGTCCCAAGCTTCTGCATAGATTGGAACATATTGTTCCTTTTTATATATCTCGATAAATTCCAGGATATTGCCTTCGGGGAAATAAGCTTTGCTCGCCGATTCCACCGTATATCCTTCGCGTTTGAAGAATGGTTTCACCCCGTACATAGCGCCCCAATAAAGATTATTTTTTGGATCCTGTCCATTTCCCAGTGAGGCCTTAACCGGGACTATTCCCTGATTGAGATTGTCCGCTAAGGAGACGATAATGCGGACTGTTTTCGGGCAAGCAAAAGCAGGACGTGGGATCACCGCCGTTGTCGCTGCTAGGCCGCCAATTATTGCTGAGCGTCGTGTAAGCACGGTACACCTTAACAAAATTAGTCGACGTCTTCAATACAGCGCAGGGCATGGATTTTATCGGCGCGGCTGGTAAGGGGAACAGGTGCGTCTGTGGCCGTCCCGTAAAGCGGGTCTCGGACGAGATAGTCGGTCTCTGTTGCCCCTACGATCAGTACCCAGTGAACAATCTTCCCGCCGAGGAATATTTTGATCAACGGGTAATGCCCTTTGTCCATACAGCTCTGGATATTGGTATGATCCGGTTGCCGGTAAATCCGAGCCTGAATCTGTCCATTTGTGGCCTTTGGAAGAGCGCTCCAGATGAGCCATCCCCGATCCGTAAATCCATTATGTGCACTCAAGCGGGTCTGCATGTCGCCCGCCGTAATTTCTTCGCCCATCAAGTTTGAAGCCGCCATGGCGACGCTGGAAATAGTGCATCCATATCCAGCCATACGGTCTTCCGTTTCGTCAATTCTGTCTCCGGCCCAACGCGGATCATCTTGCCGGAAGACATAATTATCCGGGAGCATAAAAGTCGGCACCGGCGCCTCGGGCGTAGCCGGGACATGAAGGTTAGTGGTCTGACAAAACCGAATAACGGTGATTGCTAAAACTACAGGTAAAACCAAATATAGGAAAATATTCATTATAAGCTTGTAAGTTTTCATACGAAAGCGTAAAAACATCCAAGGTCAGAAATGTGTCCGGATTCGGGTGATTTGCGGGCGGGCTTGAGTGACTGCGAGTTATTTGTGACATTCCGCAAAAACTTTGATAAGTAGAGCGCATGTGGTTTCGTTTTTCTTTAGCGGTAATTGCGGCTCTCATCGCTCAGACAGGCTCTGCGACGGGATTTACCTGTTGGGATGGATCGGTTGTCAATGAT
>JAHDBU010000074.1 GCA_020630275.1 Hellea sp. | reverse complement strand
GAGAGCCATTGCGCATAGCCTTGGGCGTCGTCCCAGGAGATGTTGATGACCGGACGGTTTCCGCGTCCCCAGCCATTATCCTTGGGGCTCTTGGAGCAGCCACCGGCCGCCACACAGGCTTCCCATTGACTAAACGTGACTTCAGTCAGGCTGATGGAGAACGGCGTGCTGAAAATGACAGGCCGCTGGGGCTGTTCATTAGGTTTCACACCGGGCTCGGAAGCGGAGGCACCCAATTGAGAATTGCCCGTATCCAGCGTCTTCATGGTTGGACAGACATTGCAGTCCTGAAATTCACGACCCGGGGAGGGGCGCAATTCCTCGAGAGCCGCTTTGGCGAGCGGTGAATACTTCCCGTTCGGGTAGCTCGACAGATAAGTCTGATAACCTTCCGCCGTGTTGGAAGCTTTGGCCGTAGACCAGGCTTGTTCTTCGATGGCGGTTGCCTGGGCCGACGCCTGATCGGCCAGCATGCGGTCGATACGGGATTGCGCTTCGGGCGCGTTTTTGCCGGACGGGAAACCGGCCAGATAGGTTTGGTAGCTTTGGACTGTGTTGGAGGCCTCGGCCGTCGCCCAAGCTTGTCGCTCTTTGGCGGCTTGCGCGATGGCCGCTTGGCGAGCGGCTTCAGCCTTTTCGGCGGCGTCTTTTTTCGCGGCCTCAATAGCCTTTTTCATTTCGTCAATACGTTCCTGTGCCTTGGGGGCATATTTGCCCTCCGGCCAATCGGCCAAGTAATCTTCATAGCCGGCAATCGTGTTGCGTTGCTCGGCTGTGGCCCAGGCCTTGTCATCATACTTATCGATCTCGGCCTGCGCTTTGTCGACAAATCGTCCATTGGGGAAGGCCTCGATATATTCGCGGTAGCCTTCGAGCGTGTCTTTTTCCAGGGCTGCAATCCAGGCTTCCTCGTCGGCGGATTTCGGCGGTTCGGGATTTTCCTCCGGCTCACTTGTGACCAGTTCGATTTTTTCCTTCGGGGCGTTTTCAGGGTTCACGACCGTTGAGAGCAACCAGAGACCAGCCGTCGCAACACCACCCAGCAATAGAGCGGAGAGACCCCATTTCAGCCAAGGGGCGCGCTCTTGGTTTACATCATAAATCGTGCCCAATTCATTGGCTGCCTGCCATTCCGCCGGTTCTGCAGTGCCGCCCGTATGACGGGCGAAAGCCGCCAGGGCCGGTTTCTGAGATGTGCCGGATTCTTCCAGGGCCCGGTTGCGAAAGGCGCGCATCAGCTCCAAAAGTTCATTGGAGCCGACACCATATGTGTCCATCAACCGGCCGGCCTCGGGTTTCTGCTGCCCCTCAATCAGGGCATCGGCGTCAGTTAGATGATAAAAAGCGACACGGTCCAGCGCGACTGTGGCAAAGCCCGATACATCCGTCCATTTACGGGACTGATTGCCCCGCAAAGACGTTTCCTCAAAGCCGTCGCGGTTGAGCCGCAAGGTCGGCAATAATAGTAATATAGCGAGGCCGGCCAATGCCCCGATGAATGCCCAGATGGAAATCAACCAAAAAACCCATTGTGGCGATATAGTGTCTTTGAACACAATGGCAGCAATTAAAACCGCCAAAGCGACAATTAAACCGATCACAAACGGTGTTCGCGGTCGCCGTAAAACAACCCGGTTCTGCAGAGAGCCAACCGGGGCCCAATCTAAATCAATGTTTTCGTTATCACTCACGGTCTATTCCTCATCTTCGAGACGCAAGATCAGATTATCCAGACAATATTGCCCGGCCTCATTCAGCGCCCGCTCTTCTTTGGACTGGATCACACTTTGGATCAGCACCAGAACGGCTGACATAATCAGGGCGAGCAAAGTGGTGGTAAAGGCCACGCCTAAACGAGACGTCACCTCGTAAAGGAAGGTATCGGACTCGGCGTTGCCCGGCTGACCGGCATAGTTCAGCGCAAACATGATCCCCATAACCGTTCCGATAAATCCGAGAGACGGGATCAACCAGGTCAGGTAACGCAGCATGGAATAACGCAGATCAATCTCGTGCATGTAGAGCTCTAACGTCGAATTGAGAACGGATATGGCCTGATCGGTTTTGCGGGATACTGTGAATTGGTCGAGCGTCCGCTGTATCATGCGGGGCAGGAAGGCTTCTTTACCGTATTTGCGGTTCACAATCCCGTAGCGGATTTTTTCGATAGTATCGGAGTCAAGTTTACGACCGTCGGTTGGGAGATATTTCCGTGCTAGCTGGCTTTCTTCGTCTGTGGCAGCACTCCAACGCAGGAATAATTCCCCGAAGCCAAAGAAGAGCGCGACCCACATAATGTTTTGAATGGTAAAGGGCCAAAAGCTTGCATCATCATCCAGCAGGATTTCGCGAAGCCCTGGACCAAAGGCGACTTTGATTATGCCGATAAAGACGACCGCAGCAATGAACGCCACCAGATATACAAATACGCGTCGGAATAATTTAGCTTGTTTCATTTTTTGTCCCCATTCCCTTTCTAGTCACAAACACCATTGCGTCCAGACGCCAGTGCCATGAATTGTCCATTGTTTCGCTCTGACAAGGTCTCCATAAATTCGACAGTGCCCTTATAGTCAAAGTAATTTCCCACAACCACTGTGTGGATTTCCTTGCGCCCATTATTCATCCGGGTGATTTCCCGCGCCAAAGCTGTTGGCCGCAATCCGTTATTGGCGCTCGGATTTGGCAGGCCGTCACTGATTAAAAAGATCGCGTCGCCAGGCCCGTTGATAAGATCTTTGAACGCGTCGAGCATGGAGGCGGAGCCACCGAATTGTCGGGTCAGACGGCTTGAAAATGATTTAGCGTCACGCCGATTTGTCGGGTTAATGCGTCGCAAACCAGAATTTGGCCAAGACGTTGTCCGAGGGCCGGCGTCCGTTTGTTGAAAGCCGACAATCCGTAAAGCGTGATTATCCTGCAAGCTCTCGACAATTCGCTCCACAGAACGATTTACCGAGTCCTCGTGCCCACCCATACATTTGTTCAAATCCACGGCGACGACGATGTCATCCTTTTTTGTTTTCATACCCAGGAAACGAAACGAGATGACAGGTTCGGCCTCGACCGGAGCCGGTTTGGGCTCTGGAATAGGTTCAGGAGGTTCCGGGATCGGGATCGCGCGCGCGGCTTCGGCGCGGGCCTGTTTTTCCATCAATGTGGCTTCGGCGGCGCGCAGATCATCCAAGAGTTTTTGCTCCTGGGATTTGATGTCGGATACATTGCGCTTCTGCGCGTCGCGCTTGCGCTCTAATGCCTTCTTCTTTTCTTTGGTTTCAACAGCCGAGAGTTCAGCGGCGGCGGCCATATCGGAAATATTATTGTCCGGCGTGCGCTCGACCACGACATTCTGATAATACGGCATCAAAACAATGGTCAGAAGGGCGAACGCGCCCATGGCCGCTGCAAACAGGTCAATTGACGACAGAGAGAAAATTTCGATGTTTCGGGCGCGTCGTTTCATCGGGCCCTCCCAACGAAATCACCATCATTATTACGGGCCATTTCCTGCAGGAACAGTGTTAGCCGTTGGTCTTTGGTGTAGTCGCCAATGGCAACCGTATGTATCTCGGCCTTTGAACGATTTTGCTTGGTAACATTGACCACAATCTGTCGAGGTGAGCCGTCATCCGGCGCCCCGTCACTCATGAGGATGATGGCTTCCGGGCGTAAGGCTAGGGCTTTGACCATAGCGGTCTGTGTGGGTGTGCCACCGCCAAACTGGCTTGGCAAATTCCGCACAAAGCGTTTGGCGTTGGATACGGCGGCGCTGTCCGCAGTGATCTGGCGGCCATCAAACGGAAAGGTCGAGTAGGACGGTCCGCCGCGATAGCCGATAATGGCAAACTTATGCTCCGGCGTCATTTGATCCAGGATTTCATTGAGCGCATCGACCACTTTGCTGCGATGAGCCTGCATAGAACCGGACATATCCACCACTATGACAACGTCTTTCTTATCGGTGCCTAATCCCAGGATCGAAAACTCCTGCCCGGTATTTACACTGCGCGGCGGCTCCGGAATAGGTTCAGGATCAGGCTCGGGAATGGGTTCTTCTACGGGCTTGACGGGGACGGGGTCCGGGATAACGACATCGGTTATAGCTTTTAAAACTTCCTGTAGCTTTTTCTCTATCTCCGACATGTTTTCAGCTGAGGTTCTGTATTCTTTGTCGAGTAGTCGAATTTCACTTTGCAAAGCGCGAATAACAGATTGATCGCTTTTCTCAGATTCGGCCACAAAGCGGCGCTGACGCACCATTTCTTCCAGCTCTTCAATGGATGTTTCGTCTGTGCCGCCTTTATTATAGTATTCAAAAAGCACGACAACGATCAGTAGGAAAGCCGCCAAAGCAGCCGCGAACAAGTCCAAAGCGGACATTGAAAAGACTGAAATATTGCGCCGTTTGGATCTCATAACTTCAGATTAAATCACAAAAGACGCTATGACTACCACCCGCCGTTCAATATCCGCGATAAGGTCCGCATAGCCTTTTGCCGAGTTTGCAACTTGGACTGATCATTCAAATCATTTGTGATCTCAAGCGCGTTGGCCAAAGCCTCGCGGTCCATCTCATTATTGATGACATCGTTGGAGCGGGCCAGACGGCCATCCAGGTCGTTCATATAAACAGCTTCTAAATTGGCGAGCTGGGCTTCAAAGCTGGCAAACTCAACATTGTTCCGCGCACGGACCAGATTATCGGCATAAGCTTGAACATAGGGACCATAGACATCATGATCTTGCGCGCCGAGCCGGAAAAGCGAGTCTGATAGAATTTGTTTCATGAATAGGGCATCTTCACCGATAACGACCTCGAAATCAGCCTGGGTCAAGTTGTTGTCAAAGGCTTCCAGGCTATCGATTTGACCGGTCAGATAGCTGTCGCAATCCAAGGCGAAATCGATCAGATATCCCATATTGCCGACTGTAATCTCTGGCGCGGCTTGACGATAAACTGGATTGGCAATATTTTCGATAACCTCCACAACCGGCGTTTGATAGGTGACATTACTGTCGCCGTAAAAATCAATAGCTGAGCGCATCATAGGGTCGATGTCGTCCGCCAGTTTCTTGGTGAGTTTGAAAAATTGATATCGGCTTTCATGTCCATTATTCGGGAAGCCGTTCATGACGGTAATACATTTTTCCTGCACCGGCTCGGCGGAGCGCGCACGCTCACCGCTGGCAAGAGCATCCTGCAAGGTGAAGGCAGGTGTTGAAGAAACAACCGGTTCTGCGATGACAGGCGCGGCGTCAGCGACGGCATCCGTAGCTTTTTCAGTCGCCATATCTGTCACAGCCTGTGTGGCCTGATCTACGATGATCTCTTTTGCAGTTTCGGTGACTGCCGAGGCATCAGCTGGTGAAGCGTCCTGAGCCGCAACCTGGGACGCACCAAAAAAGCTAATGATAATGGCGAGTGTACTGGTTCGAAACATGACTTATGCTCCCGTACCGGCACCATTGAACGGCGAATTGATGACGCTTTTTGACGATGCGCTGCCGACATCCTGTCCGCCGCTATAGGTCCGTAATTTATCCACTTCTCCAGCCTTTGAGACCCGCATAATGCCCTCGGCCTTACCGGCAGAAAAATTCCCTTCTAAGGAATAGGAACCGTTAGGCTCGTGAACGATCATATAACCAGCGCCGTTAGGAATACCATTTGTGGCATAACCGAAATATTCAATGGCTGTACCATCAGCTTTTTTGATGACACCAACGCCGGAACCGTTAGCAGAACCGCCGTCGCAAACACCCATCCATGTGCCTGAGGCTGAACCATCGCCATTGAAAGCGCAATTGGATGCGACAACATCAAGAGAGCGCTGCTTCTCCAAGTAAATTGTCTTGAGTTTGTCCTTGAGGTCGTCAAAGCGAATGGCGGTGATCGTCTCATTGGAGTCAATCAGACTGACTTGAATGGCCGTTTGCTGCTCGAGAGCTGGAACAATTGATGAGAGGTAGTTTTCACCAACCGCTGCAGATTGATCCTTGTAAGCGAAAATCTGCGTGGCCGCGTAAATGGCACCTGTCAAAAAGATGTTACCGCCGCCGATACCCGGCGTCCCGATCCGACCAGATCCACGTTGATTGCGGTAATGATTCTGGTTCACGCATTCCTGCACTGTTCTAAACCGTCCATCGCGAACAGCTCCGCGGCAAGTATCCTGTAATCGACGCTCATAAGTTGCATAACACTGTCGCAAAGCAGTTCTTTGTTGCGTTGGCGATGAAAAAGGTCGGCGGCGAACATGTCCGCAAGGGTCATTGGCTCCACCGTCAGCGCCACCGCCTCCAAGGGCCAGCGGGCTGCCGCCACCCATGGTTGCTGCCGTCGCGGCGGCTCCGATAATAGCCAAAGCGGTGGCCTGATTTTGTTTACGTGCCAAGTCCCGGCGTTTTTGCAAAATGCCATATTCGGCCTTGAGCATATCGCGGACTTGCGCACCCATTTCTCCGTTATGGACGCCGTCAAACAAACGCAAAGACTGGACAGACAAATATTTGCGTTCTGCGTCCAGCATGCGGGAGACGTAATTATATCGGGCCTGATATTCTGGTGAATCAGATCCAACAAATGTCAGAGCCGCTAAAGACGGATCGTAAGAAGCGATCGCTGATGCGCGCTTGGCCATAGCCGCTTTATCATCCGCGTTATCATTGATGATATCAATGACACGATTAGCGAAAGCTTCAGAGAATACAGGTTGCAGTGGGTCGATTTCACCCTGATTTTTTGTCTTATCCAAGGCCAGGATTGTTTTGCCGTCCATGCGAATTTTCTCGAGTGGCGACACCTGGACGCCATTTTTCTCAGTGGATGTGGACAAAGATTGTGTCGATGTTGATTTGGTCGGGTCATTGGCCAGCAATGAAATAAAATCCAGCTCCGGCACTGTGGATTTAAAGCGACCGGATTGTAATTCCGCCAAGTCCGCTTGAACGGTTTCATAGCCATTCCCCACGGCAGCTTCGGTCAAGGGTTGGCTTGACAATAGAACGCCATGGGTCGGTACAGCGGCCCGGTGATCAGTTTTGACCGTAACGATTGGTGAGATCAAGTCTCCGAAAGTCAATGGGTTTTTCCCCATCATCTTTGCCGGATCCGGGAAAGAATAAGTGGCAAAGTCCACTGCGACAACACTTGGCAGGGTTTCGGCCTGGGTAATGGGCTCAGATGTCAATTTGCCGTCTGGTCCCAATTTAACTTCATGGGGCGAGAGCAAAACGGAATGTTCCGGAAGGCGCGCCACAAGTTCCTTATAAAGAGATAATGCGAAATAATTAGATTTAACAATCGTCGAGTCGATGACGTTGTGGACCTGGGTTTTGTCCTTGATCTGAGATTTGATGGTACCACCGATAGGCGAATTTATATACGCCTCGCGGAATTTGTCGCGGGCATTTTCTTCGACAACAGCCGGATAGCGCACGACGGCAAGAATTCCGCCTTCAGGCACCTCAGCGGTAAGTTTCTGTTTGTTAACAGAAGATTTATTGCTCGATTTAACAAAGGCTGACTGTTTTGACCCGGAAGCCGTCGATGCACAGGCCGTGGCCAATAAGGTTGTGCCCAGTAAAAGAACTTTAAAAAGGCGTGATGTCACGAATGGCCCCTTTCCAAATTACTAACAGAATTTCACTACCTATCATATTATGAACGACTCCTGAGCGCTAAATGTCAGAATAATTACATCTTATACAGGATTCGCGTCGTTTGCCTCAAACGTCGATAAAATTAATGTTATCTCATAATGTAGGTGCGACCCACCACATAAAAGCGGACTTGGTATAAAACAGTTGACTCTGCTTGAATTCCTGTTAGATCGCCTCACTGTATTAACACACTAACACACTATGACAAATATTTCTGATAACTCTATAGACCTGAACGAGGCCTTGGCAAAACTGGAAACGGCTGACGAGATTAAGCGATTTCTCGTCGATCTCTGTACGCCAGCGGAAATTAGGGCTCTGACTGAACGCTGGCAAGTCGCTCAGTTATTGGATGGCACCAATATGTCCTACCGCGATATTTCTGCACAGACGGGTGTTTCAACGACGACCATTGGACGTGTTGCGAGATTTCTAAAGGATGAGCCGCATCAAGGCTATCGCATCGTTCTGGATAGAATTGGCCAAGGCCACATTAAAGAGCACTAAAATGACCGAACTAAGACTAAGAATCGCTCTTCAGAAAAAAGGGCGACTAGCGGATGATAGTTACGCTCTTCTCAAAAAGTGCGGCTTGCGCTTCGCCATTCGGGGCGGTGGACTGCTAGCGCGTGTCAAGAACATGCCAGTAGACTTGCTTCTCGTGCGTGATGACGACATTCCGTCATTTGTCGCCAATGACGCGGCAGATATTGGGATAGTTGGTGAGAATGTACTGGTGGAAGAACAGCTCACGGCGAAAACCGGTTTGGATGCCGAGATTGATATGCGTCTGGGTTTTTCACGATGTCGTCTCTGTTTGGCCGCGCCGGAAAATGGATCTATTCAGAAAACTTCCGACCTTAATGGTACGCGTATCGCCACGACCTACCCAGGAGTATTGGGACGCTTTCTGAAAGAACAGGGCATTGACGCCAAATCCGTCGAGATGAAAGGGGCTGTCGAGCTGGCGCCGTCTATTAACATTGCTGAGAGCATTTGCGATCTGGTCTCGTCAGGCGCCACATTAGAAGCCAATGGCCTCACCGCCTTTGAAACAATCCTGAACTCTGAAGCGGTGCTGATTAAATCATCCCGCGCACTTTCACCGGAAAAGCAGGATATTTTGGACAAGCTCACCAGTCGTATCGATGGTGTGATCAAATCCGCCGAAACCAAATATATCATGATGAACGCGCCCACGGATAAAGTGGACGCGATCACCGCGCTCTTACCTGGTGCCGATGCGCCGACAGTTATGCCGCTTGCTGGAAAAGATAACTTGGTCGCCCTGCAAGCCGTGTGCACGGAAAATATTTTCTGGGAAACCCTCGAAGAGCTAAAGGCATTAGGGGCGCGCGCTATTCTAGTTCTTCCAATTGAGAAAATGATGGCCTGATGAATACTTTTATCTGGGATAAGCTCTCGCGCGCGGAAAAGCAGATCGCCCTATCTCGTCCCAATGGTCTGACGGATGGGTCTGTACTCGACGCGGTTGAGACAATCATGGCCGATGTGCAAGCCAATGGTGATAAAGCCGTCTTGAATTACACGCGAAAATTTGATGCGCCGAACTTTGAAGTCCTCAATATTTCTTTGGCTGATTGCAAAGCGGCGTGGAATGCGCTGCCCAAGATTGAACAGGACGCGCTTAAAGTCGCGAAAGCAAATGTGGAGACCTTTCACGCTGCGCAAATACCAGAGGTGATCCAGACAGAGACCATGCCGGGTGTTTTCTGTAAACGCGTCCCAAGGGCTTTGAAAACGGTAGGCCTTTACATCCCCGGCGGAACGGCACCATTGGTATCCACAACCATTATGCTAGCCGTCCCGGCCAAGGTCGCAGGATGTTCGCGCCGGGTTATGGTTACACCGCCTGGCAAGGACGGGACCATCAATTCAGCAATACTCGCGGCCGCCTGGTTGTGTGACGTGACAGATGTTTTCGCCTGCGGTGGGGCGCAGGCCATAGCGGCGCTCACATATGGCACGGAAACTATCCCAAAATGCGATAAAATATTCGGCCCGGGCAATGCCTACGTGGCGGCCGCCAAGTCTAAAGCGGC
>JAHDBU010000073.1 GCA_020630275.1 Hellea sp. | reverse complement strand
CGCGCCATTGATGGATTAACTGTAAGGAAAGTCATTGTTGTTCCGGGCCGGATTATCAATATAGTGGCCTCATGAAAAAGACCCTGATCATTGGAACATCACTTTTGCTGGCCTCATGTGGGTTCAAACCCATGCACACATCTGCAAAACTAGCCGACGCACCGGCATTCAGATCCATCAAGGTGGAACTGGTGGATCCGGATCGTGTGGCGCAAAAAGAGGCGGGTTATCATCTACAGCAACATCTGTTTAACAGGTTAGGGCAAAACTCAGGTCCTCACATTTTACGGATTGACCCGACAGTCGGACGGCGCCCCTATGGTCTCACTTCGAATGATGTTGCCAGCCGATATGATATGAGCCTTCGTGTGAAATATGAGCTGATTAATTCCGCGGATGGTAAGACACTGGATAAGGGTGAAATACGCGCGATTACGACTTTCGGCGCTTCAAGGGATGTTTACGGACGCATAGCCGCTCAACAAAATGCTTCCGAACAAGTGGCCCGCGACGCCGCCGACCGTATCCTGGTGCGCTTGGCCTCTTATTACAATACCAACCCGACACCTTAGCTTCATGAAGATTACGGGCAGTCGGGTCAGCGCCTTTCTCAATAATCCGCCTGGGGATTTGATTGGTGTTTTATTTTTCGGCCCTGACAGAGGCCTGGTCAAGGAGCGGGCCGAGGGCCTGATCAAGAAGTTTTCCGACAATCCGGATGATGCGTTTTCATCGACCATTCTAACGGCGGATGATCTCTCCGGCGATCCGGCGCGTCTGGCTGACGAAATGTCAGCCTTGTCCATGTTTGGCGATCAACGCCTGGTGCGACTGCGTCTGGACCATGAGCGCAACGGCGCGGCTATTTCCAAGATCATCAAAGAGCTGGACGTCAATCCGGACAAAGCCGCCGCCAAGCTGGTGATTGAGGCCGGAGATATGACCCCGCGTTCCACTGTGCGCAAAGCCTTCGAGGCTGCCGGACGCTTTGCGGCTGTGGGCTGCTATGCCGACAGTGCCGCCGATCTGGCCAATATGATCCGGCGCACACTCACCGAGAGCGCTATCGACATTGAGCGCGATGCGCTGGATATGTGGGTGCCACTTTTGATGGGGGACCGCATCATGGCCCGGGGCGAGATCGAAAAAATGATCCTCTATAAAGGCTTCGGCGAAGTGGCCGGCGCGAAAGTCACCATTAGCGATATCAAGGAACTGGCGGCGGGCGCGCAGGCGGCCTCTATCGATGACATCATTATGAGCGCCATGAGCGGCCAAACGGCCAAAGCCGATGACGCCTTTAAACGCGCCATTGCCGGCAAAGTGAATATTGCGGTGATCCTATTATCCTTGCAGCGTCATATCTCGCGTCTGCTCGAGGCCTCCGCCCATATGCAATCGGGAGAACGGGCGGAGGGCGCCATGAAATCTTTACGCCCGCCCGTGTTTTTCTCGCAACAACAGCATTTCAAAAATCATCTGCGCATCTGGCCGGGCCGCGCGCTCAACAACGCCTTGTCGGAAACCCTCAAGGCCGAGCAGCAGCTTAAATCTGCTGGCGCTCCGGGTGAGGCTATAGTTGGCCGCATATTGCTGACCCTAGCCGGGTTTGCGGAAAAGCGGCGGTAATTGAGCCCCGGAACGTTCATATCCCGCATATGGCGGTTTCTGACTTTTCGTGGACTGCAAATCGACAGCCCCAAAGACCTGAATATTTTTATGATCGCGGGGATTGTCTTTGCCTGGATTGCTGGGGTCGGGCGGTATTGGGATCACCCTTCGGCAGAGCTCTGGCAATATCTCGGCCTGGGTTCGGTCATCTATATTTTTGTTCTCGCTCTAATTTTATGGGTACTGGTTTATCCTATCCGACAGGGCCCATGGACCTATAAATCCGTGCTGACCTTTGTTGCCCTGACCTCTCCGCTCGCCTGGCTTTATGCCGTGCCCGTTGAGCGGTTCATGGAGCTGGATCTGGCCGTTTCATTGAACGTTGCCTTCCTAGCGGTTGTCGCCCTTTGGCGCGTAGGCCTTTTGGTGCATTTTTTGAAAACCTATGGGCGCTTTACAACTGGTGCCGTATTCTTAATTTCGGCTTTGCCACTCATTCTCATCATGTTCGCATTATCCATGCTCAATCTCGAACAGGCTGTTTTTGAGATTATGGCTGGGATCGGCGATGAACGCAGTGACCAACAGCAAATCCATGACGCGGTTTATGCCAGCATTTTCATATTGAGCACGCTTTCATTATTTCTGCTGCCCATATTTACGCTTATCTACGGAGCTATGGTGCTCAACGCTCGCAAAGTGCGCAAAAATCTGGACACATAAAAAAACCCCGGTCTTTGAAGGACCGGGGTTTCTTCCACATACGTTTGCGGGGATTTTAGAAGTTGTATCGCGCACCGGCCGTGACAAGACTTTGGCTGGATTCCGCTTCGAGGGTCCCAGCGAAGATCTGATTGTCTGAGTCAACACCTTCTGTGGCGCGGTAAGTATATTCGGCGAATACATCCAACGGACCGTTGACATTGTATGACGCACCGGCCCGGCCCTGATAGGCAAAGGCGGTGGCGCTGTCGTCAATGATCGGTGATCCAGACGGGCTGTAATTGATGGCTGTATCAACCAGGCCGACACCTGCACCCAGATAAGGGCGGAAGCGGCTGCCTTCGTTAAAGTCATAATAAGCATTCAGGAAAACGCCTTTCTGCTCGATATCGCCTTGGCCATCGGCCAGAAATTCTCCAACGGTGGCACCAAGGGGTGTTGCTAACCCGACAAGCGCGGCACCGTCCAGTCCGCTAATATCGTCAGCACCCAGGAAAATGCCGTCATGGCCGTTGACGTCTGCTGTCGTGCGAGAACCTTCCAGACCAAAACGCCAGTTTTTGGTGGCCCGGTAACCGAGCTCGGCACCAAAGGCTGTACCATTATCAAAATCTGTGTCCCAACCATATTCGGTACCGTCAGCCACAACAATGGTTGTGCCATCACCGATATTACCAGTCGTGAAGCCTGTGGTCACACCTTCAACTTCGCCGTCGCCCTGGAGGTTTATACCGCCATAACCGGCAACATAAAACTTGGAAGGCTTGTGCGGTTGCGGCGCACCGTAATAGCCGCGTAGCGGCGGATGAGAGGCCCCCTGATGATAAACCGTCCCAGCATGAGAGCCGTAACCGCCCGTGGTATAGGCTGGCTGTTCATAGGTCTGTGCTGGCACCTGGTAGGAGGTTTGAGGCGCTTGATAGGTCGGCACCTCGTAAGATTGAACAGGGGCCGGATAAGACTGTGTCGGCGCTTGATAACTTGGCATCTCATAAGATTGGACCGGAGCCTGCGGGTAGCTGTAACTCTGCTGTTGAACCGGAGCTTGATAAGTCTGATGCGACATGGTCTGCGACCAACATCCCGCCGGTGCCGGTTCTTGAACCTGATGGGAGCAAGACCCGCTACCCATATAGGCGCCCTGTGCATATTGGTGATAGTCAGAGTCGGACATATGACCCAACCAGGAACATCCGGACAGTGCAACGGCCGACGCCGCAATCAAAAGAATTCGCATGGATTTACCCCAAACCTGTTAGTTATTGGGATGGTTGCTAACAGGAATTGGTGATTTATCCGTTAAACCGAAAGTAGGGCTTTCTTTAGAAATGACTCAGTTTTTGTTAAGAAATAAATGGTGTGCGAGGTCCATTTGTTCCCCGTTTGCCCGCTCATTGGCGAACAGACCTGCAACCTCTTAACAGCGACCCTGACCTTGATTGTAGCGCTCAATAAGTCCTTTAAGACGCCTGTGTTCACTTTCATATTTAGGGCTGGTTTTATCCGGCACGTTTAATATTTGGTCTTCGGGCACGCCCCGGGCCATTAAAAAATAAACCAATTTCCCATAATGACCGGTGAGGGAGATCTTACGTTTCTTGGCCATTTCCATTATGGAAGTTTCGATGCCAGAAAGCTGATCGCCCATTTCGCACATGACCGGCGCCAGAGACCTCAACCGTCTCGGATCCGTCTGCACAATATCCAAAATTGTCTGTTGGCTACGCGGTCCGAACTTCTTCAGAAAAGTAACATAGCGCGTCTGATTGGGCCGCTTCATAATAGTGTCAACGAGGTCATTATAATGAACAGCCAGGGCCGTCTCGGGTAGCTGATTAAGAGCATGATAGAGATTGTACCATTGTTGCTCCTCTGATGACGAACCTATAACGGGACCGGGGTGTTTCAGGATGATGCGCTCGACAACCAAGTCCCCTATTGCGAATTGTTCTTCGCCGGAGAAATATTGCATTCTGTGCCCAAATGAAGGCGTGGGAAATTCCGGATAATGTAAAACCTTTTTCACCAGGTTTGTATAATCTTCGCTCTCGGAATACTCTGAGGAGATGACACCCTCGATCATAGCCCACTCATTGAGTGTCGGAGCACGGCCATCCGAAATGATCTGAGCAACACGGTTAGAGACGAAGTTCAACCGTTCTCTCTGGGAGGAAATCATACCGGTTTTCTCTAATTCGCGCTCAGATATATTGAGCTTCAATAGACCGGATATGGTTTGACGTTGTCGGTAGCGAAAACACGGGCCATATTCCGACAATATATCGGTTTTACACCGAGTTTTTTTGGCTGGGCTACGATAATGAAATCTTCGGATAAGGTCGACAGGCCGTCCGCGTTTGTCCAGTGTGAGGGCTGGTAGAAATATTGGGAAAACCCGACCATAACTAAACCCAATATCGCGGTAGATTTCTTGCCATTTCCGGTCAGGGCCCTTTCTGGATACCGTGACGTCATAACCTTCAACTCTACTCAAGAATATAGAAGGCTTTTTTGCGTTTCTAAATTTGACCCAAATATCGGCTTCGCTCAAACTGGCCGGGCTTTCAATAAGGCACTCGCCCTGCAGGCTGCGCTCTCGAAGAATGTTCTTCATTTTAGATGAAAGACGACGCGCTATTTGATCGTCGACATCTGGACAAGATTCGCGGTTTTCAAAATTAAACCCGTTAACCCGGTGTTCTTCGACCACCAGATAACGCTGGATTTTTCCCGAGATCAAACCTCGTACACAATCGTCCCCACAAGCCGAATACCGCGACCCGCGAGCAGGCCGTCTTTCCACGGCCACCTTCAAGCCAGAAAGACCGGAAGGAATTGCACCTTGGCTTTCAGCAACATAACGATCAACGCGCCGGTCAATATGGGCGTTTAGGGCAACCGGCAATGCCAATAAAACACCCAGTAAAGCCCCACGCCGGACCCAGTTATTGAGTTCAGGCCATTGGATTTTTGCAATCGAATTGACACCCCAAATCAGAATCAGGCTTGGAGCCAATAGAATCGGGATAAAGATTAAACCTGCAAGTAAAAGAAAAAGTACGCCCAAAACTTCCATCATTGCCCCGCGGAAAACCAAGTCTTTTATGGAGCAATCTGGTTACAATAGGGTTATTGTGTGACGTTTTTAGGATGGATAGCCAAAGGCAATAAATCTAGCCTTTCGCAATCCCGGTACCATTGATGACAATATCGAACTCGCCTGCGAGCCGGCCGTCCAGATCCGGCGCAACAGCGATAATCCGCTCGCTCGCCTCAAAGCCAGGGCGGGTTGTCGTCGTCGCCATGTCGGTGGGCAGGTCTGAATCGCCTTCGAAATAAAGCTGGGTCGTGAGCGTTTGTGAGTCCGGCGGGGTGATTTTAAAATGAATATGGGCTGGACGAAACCGGATACCGTTGAGATATTTGCCCGGCTTGATGGTCTCAAAACTGTAATAGCCCTGATCATCTGTCAAAGTCTGGCCACGCAGATTATAACCCGCATTATCATATTGTCCTGCTGCATTAGCGTGCCAGACATCAATCACTGTATTAGGCAGGATGCGCGAACAATCGAGATTAAACAGACGGCCCCTGATGATCATGCGCTCACCCGGTTCCTGGGCGGCGGCCAAAACCGCATTTTTTATGGCCGGCGGGTTTTGCGTGTAAAACGGTCCTTCGCCGAATAAGTCCCGCGTGGTCTGAATACAGGTCTCTGAAACGCTGTCTTTGACGGTCGGGGTTTCAAATATGGGCGGGCTCGCCGCGCTAGGCTGACGACATCCGATAATGCCCATAGCGGCCGCAGCGGAGCTGTTTCGCAGAAACCGGCGGCGGGATTTAATCATCGCCTACCCGGCCCGCAAATGTTTGAACTGCTCTTTCAGAGCCCCGAACTCTGCGGCGTTTTCCACCACTTGCCGCACCAGCGAATAAGTGATGATCGAAGAGCTCTGCGCAAAGTCGTGACAGGTTTTCTTGATGGCCTTGCGAATACCCGCATCATAAAACCGCAAGGAAATACGGGGCGATTTCAGCGGCGGAATGGCCAGATTGGGATAGACCTGTCCGGCCCCTAACGCCACGGCGAAGCCCTGAGTTTTATGAATTTTAGTGAGTTCCAGCACCAAAAACTCCTGCCGGGTTTTGGTACCGCGCAAGGCATCAATGGCGGCAATCGTGAACTCATCCATCGGCACATTGATATCAACATGTTGTTTAACCGTCATTGGCTGTTCCTTTTTTAAACTCAATAATATTACTCGGTGTCGTTGGCTCATCAGCCCCGGCCAGCAGCGTCGCCGGCAAATCAAATGTCAGCACATGACCGAAGCCCGGTGTCGCCTGGCTCTCGAACCGCCCGCCTGCGCCGTTAATCGCCATAATGGCCGTAGAGGCCGCGAACGCGCGTTTCTCGCTGTCGTCAAACGCCACATGTAGATTGGGCGAGACATCACCAGGGGAGAGGCGCGCATCAAAGCTGGCCAGACCATCACCCTCATCCGAAATCGTAGCGCGGACGAAATCCTGATCCTTGATCCGGAAAGGTGTCATCTTGACCGTGATCACATCTATGGAAGTGTGATCAATGGCGTGACCGACAAAGAGGCGCAGGCTCTCAGCGAGGAGGGATTTGTAAGAATGGACGCTGCGCACACGCTCATCCACATCAAACATGATGGAGATATCTTTTTTGGATGCTGCCGGTTGCCAGCTCTCGATCAATTCTTTGCGCAAAATCTCAAGGTTGATCTTGGTCGGCGTGCTTGAACCGCGTGTGAAGACGCGGTCCTGAAAAGCAAGGCGAGCTATGGTTTCCTTAAGCGACGTTACATGGCCGGAGAGTTTTTCACTCATCAAGGCCGGATCAGTGCCACTGCTGCGGGCCATGGTGTCCATCGCGGAATTCAGCGCCGTGGTCTCAAGCGCGGTCTGACGCTCCATCTCGTCCATGAAATATTCATGAGTGCGGCGGGCGTGATCGAGCTGCGCATTCTCCGCAGTAAGCGCCCGGTTCTGACGGAACAGGCGGAAGAGACCATAAGCGCCGCCCAACAGCCCCGCCAGCATCAGCCAGAATGTAGACGACATGGCCCCCAAACGGCTGCGCAGTGATCCCAATTCGGTTTCGGCCCGTTCCAGTGACCGCATTTCCGTGGCGTTGACGGCTCTGACGCGGGCCTCGGCCATTTGCCGGGACTGGTCGGTCTGGGCGATGTCCATCTGGCGGCGCAGATTCAGATAGCGCGCCCGGTATTGCTCGGCTTCAAAGGGGCGGTAATAGGTATAGACGTGGTAATCGCCGAGATAGAGATAGGGTTTTACGAGCGCAGCCAGTTCGCCGTCATTGAGACCGCGCAAGCCTGTGCGGACGTTTTGTGCCAAACTCAAGGCTTCTGTCGTTTCCCCTAGTGCCGCATGGGCTGCATAAGAGAGCGCTTTCTCGTTCAAAGTCTGACGCAAAGGCGTGCCCTCTTCCAACAAAAGCGTCGAGAGACGATCCTTAGCTTCACGATATTTAGCCATAGCGAGCATGAGCCGGGCTTCGGTCATGTGATTGGCATAAGGCTGGGCCATGCCGGCCTTGCCGTCGAGCGTAATGATACGGTGGGCCATGCCCGCCCGACCTGTGCGCTCAAACACAATCGCCGTCCGGTTGACGATGTCATATCCTGTTTCAGCATCGGGAATATATTGACCGAATTTTTCAAATAGCTGGCTGGCCCCGGCCAGAACGCGTTCGGCGTCATTTTCATAAGACAGCAGTAATAATTCCAGGTCAGCCAACAGGAAATCTGACAGGCCGGCCTTGGCGACAGAGCGAACCTGATTGCGGGCCTGATAATATTGCGCCCAGCTACCGGCGAAATCACCGACCTTGAGACAGGCGCGGGCGCGAATAATATATTCCAGCGTGGCCAGTTCCGGCTCTGTCGAGCGGATATTGTCTTGGACTTTTTCATGGGCCTGTGGGCCGCCGTAATGATTGACCAGCTCTGCAATGGCCCCGCCGCCGGGCTCATCACTCAGGTCTCGCAGGATTTCGGTCAGCGCCTGATCCCGGCCACCGGAATAAGCCCGCAGGGCGGTCAGAGTCATTTTGTCGGCTGGTTTGACCGCCGAGGAGCCGTTCAGACCATTGGCCGCCAGGCTGATAAAACTGTCGATACGCGCCTGGTCGACTTCGGAGACAGGCAAGAGGTTTTTCGGATTGCCCCAGATATGCGCTGGATTGGTATCCACGGATACGATTGTTCCGCCGGTCTCGAACAAATGAGTCGTTTCTTCGGGCAGGCCCTCCAAACGCATTTGGGTCAGCACATTGTGAATGCTTTTGCGGGCCGTCAAAAGATCAGCCTTTTTCTCCGGCGTCATCACCCGCTGATGCAGGGTCAGGGTCAACAGGTCAAAATCCAGCTTGGCCGTGCTGTGATCGCCTACATCTGTTTCTGAAACAGACGCCAGCAGGCGCTCGGCTTCGTCAAAATCACCGAGCAGAAGATAGTTGAAAGCTTTGTCCACCTGTATGGAATCTTCCAGCGCGCCGTCTCCACCCAGCGCGGCGATATTGATATTCTTGTAAACCTCCAGCGCCTTGTCGGCAAACCCATGGGCCGTGTAGACCTGCGCCAGAACATATTTACCCTGATCATCACTCGAGACCGGGTCATTCAAAAAGGCTTCCTCTGCGATGCGGATAGAAGATGGATCATAAAAAATCTGATGATGAAGTTGCGCCGCATTGATCAGATCAGCAAAATTAGAATCGGGCAAGCCAAGCTTCACCTTGATTTTGTTGCGCGCCTCAAGGGTCCGGAAATATCCGCTAATGTCCCAGCGCCGGATATATTCGATCGCCATCATCCGTAAATGGATGAGCTTGGCTTCGTCGTAGTCGAGATCGGACTCATGACCTCGTAAGGCCCATTCAGCAAATTGAGTGTTGAGCGGGTCATAGACGCCCAGACCCCGGCTTGTCGCCGCTTCATAGTTTAGACTATTGGCAAAGAAGACCACAAACCAGTCATTGTCATTGGCAAAGGGTCGGGTCAGCTCTGACATGCGGCTGTCGAAATCCGTATCCGATAATGTGCCGTCGTCACGGATTTTCAGATAGCCCTGCACCATGGCGGCGATTTTAATATTGCGGGCGTCCTCGACTTCATTGGCGATGCGATCAAAGCGGTCGACCACACCCGAGAGGTCCACAGTCTTGTCTTCCAATCGCGTCCAGATATAAAGCCGCAGGCTTTCTATATTTTCCGGATCATATTGATAATCCTTGATCGGAATACCGGTTTCGCCTTGAGACAAAGCAATAAAAAGCGAGGCGTATTCAGGTGCGCTAATGCCGTCAAACGTATTGATCTGCACCGGATTATCGGACCGCACCGTATATTCCGGTGTCGTCTGACCATAGGCATCTGGCCCAGCCAGAACCGCCAGCGAAAGCCCAAAAACAGGGATTATGGACTTATAAAGCCTTTTCATAGCCGCTCTTATGACTCAAAATTGTATATTCGTCAAATGTGTAGAAACATTTTGACAGCTGTTTTTCTACAGGTTAATAGAAGCGTGATTCGGGATTTCTCCTGTGGGGGTAACTAGGTGTCCTGGAATCGACCCGCGGGGTCCGGTCATATGCCAGCGCTATGAACGGGCCCTGCACTTTTTTATG
>JAHDBU010000072.1 GCA_020630275.1 Hellea sp. | reverse complement strand
GTCATTTCGACCATCATATCTTTGTTTGCGGCCTGGCTTTTAATCGCCACGCCGGTCATGGCCTGTTGTGTGACGGGCCATACGGACATGGCTACGTCGATGTCTATGGCTCAAGAAATATCAGCGCCGCCTTGTCATGAGACAGAACCCGGGCCCGCAACAAAAACAGACACAGATCAAACGCCAGAGAAATTCTGTCCGTCTTGTGATGATTGTTTTGTATCCCCGACAGATCACGGCGATACACAATATGCCGTTACGGTCGGAGCGGATTCCGAATATATGGCTTTGTTACAGACATCAGCGCCGCTCATCGCTGCTGACATCCGATTGCCCGATAGTACGGCCCCGCCGCGACGACGAACGCCCCCTGTCGATGGGCCGCTTTTTACCACAGACCGCCTGCTCATTTAAACTCCGAACATAGTTTTCAACCGGAACCATAGTGTTCCGACCTTTTTCCTATGTTTTATGGAGATTCACGGATGTTTATCCGTCACAAATCGGTTTTTTCAATACGCCAGTTTTCTAAGGCCGCCTTTACATCATCTGCCATCCTTTTTGGGAGCACGATGTCTGCTGCCGCGCAGACGGATGCTGACCTCAATGACAGTATGGATATTATTCAACTCGGATATTCAGGCGAAAATTCAGCCGACACCGCTGATTGGAGCCCAAATTCAAACGGGCTGGATAGTTCAACGGTTCAGATGAGCCTTGATGAGCTTAAAGCGCGATTACGACAGCATCCCTCATTGGACGTCTACGCATTTTCGGCTGAAGCTGACCGCTTAAGAGCGCAGAGCGCCTTGGCCCTGCCTGACCCTGTAGTCTCATTGCAGCTCAATAATTTCCCTATTTTCGATCCTTCATTTACGGAATTTCTTCCGACAAATAAGGCCGTCGGTATACGTCAATCCCTACCGAACCGATCCGGACGCGAAGCTGACTCGCTCAAATCATTAAGACAGGCCCAACAATCGGATCTTGGCGCGGAAGAGACATATGCGCGGATTGAAGGCCGAGTTTTGGCACTATTGATTTCAAGATCTTACCTCATAAAGCAGCAAGGCGTTATTCATCGCCGCCTGGAAAAATATGAAGAGCTCAAAGACATCATTGATATTGAAATCTCTTCCGGACGACCCTTGCTTTATCGTATTGCCCAAATTGATATTGAGCGGGCCGATGCCGAGCGCGAACTGACGAATATTGAGCAGGATATAAGTGTTATCGATGCCGAGCTTACCAACTGGGTCGGCGTCATCCCGGATATCACATTGCCCATATTTCAAAAAACGCCATTAACCGGCAACGCTATGCAATTTCACGGTGCCCGCGTGGCGGATGCCAATGTGGAAATTAAAGAGGCTGACATTCAGAAAGCCAAATCAGATTTCAAGCCCGATTGGGGTGTGAACCTGACCTATCAGCAAAGAGAGTCTGGTCGCGGCCAAAGATCCAATTTTGACGGCGATGACTGGGTGTCCGGTGGGGTCAGTTTTACGGTACCGCTCTGGTCTGGCAAACGCCAAACGCCAAATTTGGAAGCCGCACAATCAGACTATCAGGCTGCTCTATCCCATCGGACAGCGATTGCGCGGGAGCTGCGGTCGCAATGGATGCAGTTTGAGGCCAAGCGCGAGGCCGCGATCGCAAATATAAAAACATTAGAGAGTAAAATCTCCGCCATCCAAGAGCAGTCGGACGCGCAGCTCATCCAATATGAATCGGGTAGTGGCGATTATTCGCCCATTCTGGACGCCGAAGTCGCCATCCTCATCCTGGAAGCACAGATATTAAAAGAACAATCCCTTCGGGACCAGATGGTCGTGACGATGAACAGCCTTGTGGTGAAGTCATGACTTTAAAAACAATACTCATTTTAATATTTAGCGCTGTAATCCTTACGGCCTGTCAAGGGGAACCCAAAAGCGCCTCTACACATGATCACGCCTCAGCGCATGGCAGCGGATCATCTGAGCGGTCTATGTCAGACGCTCAGCAAACAGCATCAAACTACACATGTCCGATGCATCCTCATTATATTTCAACGGATCCGGACGGCGTTTGTCCCATTTGCGGGATGGACCTTGTCCCGGTGGCTCAAAACAGTGAGGAGGATAACAGCGTCGCCGTTTCGCCAGAAATGATCCAGACCATGGGCATTCGAACAACGCCTGTCATGACATTTGATTTTAGTACGCGCCTGCGCAGCTATGGCACGGTTGAGCCCAATACCCGGCTTGAATCCATGTCCGCCTCCCGTCTGGAGGGTTGGATAAGCGGCCTGACCGTTCGAGCGGAGGGTGATGTCGTCAGACGCGGACAGCGCCTCTACTCGATCTACGCCCCTGATCTGATTGCGGCTCAAAAAGACTATCTCGCCTCTATTCGGATCGGCAATGAAAAGAGAATCGCATCTGTTCGGCAACGCCTGAAGTCAAAAGGCTTCCCGGATAATTTGATCGATAAACTCGCCAAATCGCAAGAATTAATTGAAACCATCCCGGTTTACTCAGAAAGCTCCGGGATCGTCACAGAGCTCATGGTTTTGGACGGGGACTATATAAAACCCGGCACGCCAATTGTCAGACTACAGCGCTATGATCAGGTCTGGGTTATTGCTGCCGTACCAGAGTCCGACCTGTCAAAGGTCTCAAAGGGCCAGGCTGTCACACTCAATTTTGAGAGCCTGCCCAATGAAGAGATCAAAGGAACTGTCGACTATATCTACCCAACGATTGATAGTGACACCCGAACGGCGCGTGTCCGGGTAACTCTGGAAAACCGGGAGGGAAAACTGAAACCGGGCGCTTACGCTGATATTCGGTTTGAGTTACCGGACATGAATGAAACCACGCAAGGCCTTGCGGTTCCAAGTCAAGCCATATTACGGGATTCACTCGGCGCACATGTCATTCTCGCTTTGGGCGGAGGCCGGTTTGAACCCCGCGCTGTGCGCATTGGGCAAACGGCGAATGGACGCACTGAAATTCTAAGCGGTCTGTCATTAGGCGATGAGATCGTATCCAGCGGTCAATTCATGCTGGACTCCGAAGCCAGCCTGCGTAGCGGCTTTGCACGTTCTGAGACGGCTTTGCCCGTCTTCGACGAGACAACACCGCTGTCAGAACTCCCCATCAATGCAGCAACCTTGGCGCAGATCGACCATATGGTCGATACGGTTTTATATTTCCATGAAGCCCTGATCGATGGCTACCATATCGACCCTTATTTCCTCGACCCAACGCTTACCCTGATATCTGATCTGGAAGCGCGCTTCCAAGGATCAAAACTGTCGCCTATTTTAAATGACGCAAAAATCGCTATTGAGCGCGCAAAAGACAATACTGCCGGCGAAGGCGTCGCAACATCCTTATCTGAATTGATGACCGCTTTGGACCCATGGCTCGTACTTGGTGCGCCGTCCCACTATGACGCGCAGGGGCTGATGTTTTACGCCGACCGTGAAACAGGACGACTCTGGCTGCAAAAAGGTGGACAAGCAGCCAATCCTTATAGCAATGGCGACGCCCGCCAAATCGACTGGCCTGATCCCATGGCCAATATGAGTGATACGCCATGAGCGACACCTCACACAATCTGGCTGGCAAAGATCCACGGCAATCCGCAATCGCGAAAGTGATCGCTTGGTCCGTTGCCAATCAGCTTATCATCCTCGTGCTGGCGATCGCCCTCGCCGTGGGCGGTTGGATGTCACTGAAGCAAACACCTTTGGATGCAGTACCGGATTTGACCGATACGCAGGTCATTATTCGAACTGAGTTTCCCGGCCAGGCGCCTGAAATTGTGGAAGACCTCGTCACTTACCCTTTATCGACTAACCTTTTGGGCCTTCCCAAGACAAAGGATGTGCGGGGGTCGTCCATGTTCGGGACGAGTTTTGTCTATGTCATTTTTGAAGATGATGTCGATCTTTACTGGGCGCGTTCCCGCGTGGTGGAAGCATTATCACGCCTGGGGGCGGACTTGCCGGAGACTGCGGTTCCGCAAATCGGACCTGACGCGACGGGCGTGGGGTGGGTCTATCAATACGCCTTAGTGGATAAAACAGGAAAGACAGACCTTGCCGAGCTTAGAAGCGTACAAGACTGGTTTTTAAAACTTGAGCTCGCGGGCGTGGAAGGCGTGGCCGAAGTGGCGTCCGTTGGCGGGTTCGTGCGCGAATATCAAATCCTGATTGACCCGAATAAGCTCCGCTCCTTTGATCTGACCATCCCGCATGTCAGCCAGATGATCCGCGCCTCCAGCAGTGAAGTCGGAGGCCGTGTCCTCGAACAAGGCGAAACCGAATATGTGATCCGCTCATCTGGCTATGTCACATCCCGAAAGGATTTGGAAAAAATCGTCCTCAAGGCACAAAATGGCACGCCCGTTCTTCTCTCTGACATTGCACGTATTATAGAAGGACCGGCGCTCAGACGCGGTATTGTCGAGCTAAACGGCGAAGGTGAAACCGTTGCGGGTATTGTGGTCATGCGGGACGGTGAAAACGCCCTGGAGGTCATTGATCGCGTGAAAAGCAAGCTCTCCGATTTGCAACGCAGTCTGCCCGATGGCGTAGAGATCGTGACAGTCTATGACCGAGCCCCACTAATTGAAGGGGCGGTGTCCTATCTAGAAGATAAATTGATTGAGGAAGGCCTTGTCGTTGCCCTCGTTATTTTCATTTTCCTGCTGCATTTCAGAGCCGCTTTCGTCGCCGTTATCACCTTGCCGCTGGGTGTCTTAGGGGCGTTCATTATTATGTCGGCCCAGGGCGTGACCGCCAATATTATGTCACTGGGCGGCATCGCAATTGCCATTGGGGCCATGGTGGATGCGTCCATTGTCATGGTTGAAAATGGGGTCAGAAAACTCTCGGATATTGAGGGCCAACCCGATGCCAAGACCCGTCGACGTGTTTTGATCGAAGCCTGTCAGGAAGTCGGTCCCGGACTATTCTTCTCGCTTTTGATTATCGTTGTGTCCTTCCTGCCAGTCTTTGCGCTGACAGGTGAAAGCTACCGTCTTTTTTCGCCTCTCGCTTTTACCAAAACCTATGCCATGACATTTGGTGCCATTCTGGCTGTCACGCTGATCCCGGTTTTAATGATATGGCTTTTGCGAGGAAAAATGCGTTCGGAGCGGGCCAACCCCATAAACCGGTTCTTCGTCTGGCTTTACAAGCCCATTCTTAGCATAGCACTTCGTTTAAAATGGCTGACAGTATTTCTGGCTCTGCTGATTACGGGTAGCGTCGCGCTTCCGGCACAAAAGCTCGGCACCGAATTCATGCCCGCGCTTTATGAGGGTGAGCTCCTTTATATGCCAACGACACTGCCCAGCGTGTCATCAACAAAGATGCGCGAAATTCTGGGTCAGACTAATCGCGTGATCAAAACGGTGCCCGAGGTTGAATCCGTCTTTGGCAAGGCGGGACGTGCCGACACAGCCACAGACCCCGCACCGCTGACCATGATTGAAAGCTGGATCCGATTAAAGCCAAAATCGGAGTGGCGTCCCGGCATGACGGCGGACGGAATTATTGATGACCTTAATGCGCGCTTACAGATGCCGGGGCTGGTCAATAGCTGGGGCTATCCCATCAAGATTCGCATGGACATGGTGTCGACTGGCATTCGTACCCCTATTGGCATTAAAATCACCGGCGACGATCTGAACGAAATCGAAACGATTGCGGGTCAGGTCGAGGGCGTTGTCGCGGATATACCTGGAACCCGCTCAGCTTTTGCCGACCGCGTGCTCGGCGGTAAATATCTTCAGATCACTCCCAATCGCTCCGAACTTGCGCGCCGGGAAATCGATATGGGGGCCTTTCAATCTGTTATTCAAACCGCCCTTGGCGGCATGAGCCTGGTCGAGTCCGTTCAGGGGCGTGAACGCTATGACATCATGCTCCGATATGAACGGGCGTTCCGGGAAAATGTAGACGATCTTGAGGCCATACTTATCCCTACGGCCAATGGCGCGCACATTCCGCTGGGTGAAGTCGCTGATATTTCCTTTGTCGAGGGTCCGCCTATGATACGCTCCGAAAATGCCCGTCTCACGGGATGGGTATTTGTGGATATTAGTGGACGTGATCTGGGCGGTTATGTGACTGAGGCGCGCGATATCGTGACCAACTCCGTTCAGCTTCCGCCCGGATATGCGATTGAATGGTCGGGACAATATGAACAGCTCGCTGCCGCCCGGGAGCGCCTGAACATTGCTATCCCTGCCGCCATTGGCCTCATTTTCCTATTGCTCATGCTGCATTTTGGGCGCTTGGACCGCACGCTCATTATCATGCTGTCATTGCCCTTTGGCCTGATTGGCGGGCTTTGGGCCGTCTATCTGGCCGGATATAATCTGTCCGTCGCGGTGGCCGTTGGTTTTATCGCGCTAGGCGGAATAGCGGTTGAGACGGCCGTCGTCATGCTTCTTTATATGGACCAACAGGTCAGACAGGACACGCCAGGCTCGCGACAGGATTTGTTAAATAGCGTGATGAAGGGTGCCGCCCTGCGGGTACGTCCCAAGCTTATGACAGTCATAACAGTCATGGCGGGACTTGCGCCCATTTTTATCACCGAAGGCCTGGGCTCAGACGTCATGCGCCGGATCGCGCTGCCAATGCTTGGCGGGATGGTATCGACAACGATACTCACATTGATCGTGATCCCCGCCATTTATTTCATCTGGGTTGGTCGCGGCCTGCCCAAAACCTTAAAATTACCACATGCAAAACCTGAAGGAGAACTCGCATGAAACATATCACTCAATTAGCTGCCAGCGCAATTTTCGCACTGTCACTCGTCGCCTGTAGCGGCGGCCAAGACAGCGCCGAGACCAAATCGGCAGACAATTCAACCATGAATCATTCTACAATGAACCACGGCACTAAGGACCATTCCCAGATGGGCGATAAGAAAATGACAGGGGATACTGGGCATACGACCGGCGTAATTGTCTCAATTAGTGAAGATGGTCAGCAAGCGACGATTGACCATCAGGAAATCGCGGGAGTTGGCATGGGCGCTATGACAATGGGTTTTGGTATTCTCTCAAGCGTTGATCTGTCAGGCTATGAAAAAGGTGACAATGTCAGCTTCATGGTCAAAAAAGGCCGCGACGGAAGCTACCGCATCACAGCCATTTGCAATACGGATACGGACGGTGCTGACTGCCTGACATCAAAAATGGATCATGATGGTCACTAAAGCCTAATGCGCTACCCACACGTTAAGGGTAAGCGCGCGGCACATCCAGGGAGGGTTGGATGACTTCGGCATTGTTAAATAGATTTGTACGAAAACTGCATCTCTGGCTGGGGATCGCCATCGGTGTCCAGCTCGGACTTTGGTTGATATCCGGTCTGTTTATGACCTGGTTTCCAATCGATACGGTGCGCGGCACCCATTTACGAGCGGAGATCAAACCTGCTCCGCTTCACATTGAAAATTCAGTCCTTACGCCGGATTCTATTCTGGAGCGAGCGCCGAATGCTGAAGCCTTGACCCTTCAAAGGGTGGATGATCAACTTGTCTACATTGTCAAAGTAGAAGACGGGACCAAAATCTTCGATGCGATGACAGGTGATCCGTTTGGCCACCTTACGCAAGAGCAGGCCAGGCGTATCGCACAGACCCGTTATGCTGGCGGCGGTCAGATTGCCAATTCAACATTGTTTGCGTCTGATCCGCCCCGTGAATATGGCCGCCCTGGACCCGTCTGGAAGGTTGACTTCGATAAACCCGACCGAGCCAGTTTCTATGTGGATGCCAAGACCGGAGACGTCAAAGCCGTCAGAACCGGGCTCTGGCGGACATTTGATTTCATGTGGGGCCTTCACATCATGGATTGGAAGTCCCGTGAAAATTTTAATAGCTGGTGGATCAAATCAACGGCCGTAATCGCCGTTATCTTTTTTCTCTCCGGGCTATGCCTCATCATATTACGTCTTCGCTCCGCGTTAAACCGCCGCCGCAAAAATCAACAAATCAAACAGGGGAAACTAAATCATGACTGAACTCATCGAACCTAACATACATCCAATTTTAGTGCATTTTGCTTATGCGCTCGCGATAACCTCAATGATCAGCTATTGGCTGTCCGGCCTAGGCAATAGTGAGGATCGAAAGGCAAGCCTTCGTGCGGCTGCCGACTGGATGCTGGCATTTGCGAGCCTTGCGATCATTGCAACGATAGCCGCAGGGTTTCAGGCTTATTACACGGTCGCTCATGACGGGCCCTCGCATGCGGCCATGACAACGCATCGAAACTGGGCTGTACTATCAGGCACTGCTATTTTGCTCATTGCTCTTTGGCGATGGCTCAAACGAACCAAGCGCGTTAATGTTCTCTTCAAATCTCTTTTAACCTTGGCAGCTATTAGCCTTAGCGTGACGGCCTGGTGGGGCGGACATATCGTCTATAATTACGGCCTCGGTGTTAAAAGTCTCCCGACAGCAACCGGTGACGGCCATGATCATGATCATGGCAAAGCTGGATCAACATCCGGCGGGCATGACCATAGTGACGGTCATCATGACGGCGCAGACGATACGGATCTCCAGGCAGGAAATTCGTCAGAGGTCACACCGTCACAAACCATGGTCCCGGAAGGTCATGATAATAGTGATGGCCACCATGATCATGAAATGGATAGCGATGATGACAAAGCGATTAAGGCGATTATTTCCGCCATTTTAAAAGGCTGGGAAGACGGTGACGGAACCCCCTTTTGGGATCACTTCCTTGACTTTGAAGGTGCGCGCTATTTCGAGTCAGGCGGTCAAAATTCAGGTTTGAGTGATCTCGTCGAAAACCATGTCGAACCGGAGAAAGACGCAATACCGGACCTGACGCTCGGCCTGTCTGATCTGGCGATTTACTATGAAGGCGATTTTGCCTGGGCAGTGGCCAGCACAACGGTTCAGGGAACACTCGTTAAGTCTGGGACAGTTCTGGACCGTACCGGCAAGCAAACCTGGCTTTTTAGAAAGATCGACGGTGAATGGAAGGTCGTTCACACCCATTCATCCTCCAGAGCAAAAAGAAAATGAGCACCCATAACACAAGTAAGGGAATTCCCGGCAATCAATCCGACCCCCTATTTGGGGAAAACCATTTCACACCGATAAGATGGGTGCTTGCCGGTTTTGTTGCGCTTGGTCATTTCTGGCTGACAACGACAGGCTATGAACCTTTCCGCATCCATCAGTGGACGGGCGGCTATATGGCCGTGAACGGATTTTTCGTTCTCTCCGGCCTTCTGATTATGAAAAGTCTGGCCACACGGAACGATCTTAAATCCTATGCAGCCTCGCGGCTACTCCGTATTTTTCCGGCTCTTATTGTGATCATGTTGGCATTCGGACTTATATTTTCTCCGCTATTTTCAAAACCCGGCGGCCTCCAAAACCTAATATCCACCGAGACCTGGAGCTATGTCTTCAGAGTTTTTGTCATGGGAGATCCTCAAGGGGCTCCCGGCGGTATATTTGCGGGGAACCTCGAAGAAGATTTCAACGGCCCGCTTTGGACCATTCGTTTTGAAATGGCGGCCTATATTCTTGCGGCTATTGCATTCGCAATGGGGCTGGCCAAACGCCTGTCAATTACCCTTATTTTGTGGATTTTGGTTACCACGGTCTATCTTGTGCTTCCGCATGTCATAGACACATCTGCGCTTCCGGCCTCGATACTCCCACTCTTCCGACTATCCTCATGTTTCTTATTGGGTATGGTTTTATGGCATTGGCCCGCTGCACGACGACCACATTGGGGGTTGGTGGCAGTTGTCTTCGGACTATTCCTAGTTTTCGGAGCCGGACCCATTGGAGAGTTGCTCGCGACACTAAGCTTAACTGGGTTAATGTTGCGGTTGGGTCTGACAGAACGAACATTTAAACCATTGCTCAGGCTCCCGGATTATTCCTACGGGATTTACATCTGGCATTACCCACTCATCCAAGCCGTCCTGTTCTTAATACCCGGTCTTGGGCCGATTGAAGTCATGCTCATTTCAACGCCACTATTCATATGTGTTGC
>JAHDBU010000006.1:45470-49815 GCA_020630275.1 Hellea sp. | reverse complement strand
GGGTCTCGGTCGTCACAAAAACTTGTGGCAGCCTCCGTCAGGGATTGTTGCCCACTATTCCCAATCGCGTAGAGCACATTCCGGATAAACCGGTTGCGGCCGATACGCTTGATGGGTGATCCGGCGAATTTCCGCCGGAATCCCTGCTCATCCAATTGCAGTAGATCGTGCAGGTTAGGTGCATTGAGATCATCCCGTGCCTTAAGCTTGGCTTCGCTGGCGGCTTTTGCGTATTTGTTCCACGGGCACACGGCCAGACAATCATCGCAGCCGTAAATCCTGTTGCCCATTTTCTCCCGTAAGTCTAGGTCCACCTTGCCGTCAAACTCTATAGTTAAATAGGAAATACATTTGCGGGCATCGAGTTGATATGGCTCGGGGAAGGCGTCCGTCGGACATATGTCGAGACAGGCCGTACAAGTGCCGCAATGATCAGTTTCGGGTACGGTTGGGGTCAAATCAGTATCCGTCAGGATGCTGCCGATAAATAGCCAACTCCCATAGTCCCGGCTGACCAGATTTGTGTGTTTGCCTTGCCATCCCAGACCGGAGATCTGCGCGAGTGGCTTCTCCATTAAAGGGGCCGTATCGACAAAAACTTTGACCTCACAGTCCAGATCTCGGGCGAGCAAACCGGCGAGTTCCTTGAGTCGTCCCTTCATGATGTCGTGATAGTCCCGGTTGCGGGCATAAACTGATATGGTGGCCTTTTCGTTGTGTTCCAAAGTCACAAGCGGATCGCTGTCAGGGCCGTAATTCATACCGACTATGACGGCGGAACGGGCATTCGCCCACATATGTCTCGGATCGCTGCGTCGACGTTGGGTCTCGGCCATCCAGCTCATTTCACCGTGGTAGTTTTGATCGACGAAATGATTGAGGCGATGGGGTGTCTTGGCATCCCAAAGAGAAAGGTCTGCCACATGAGGTAACGAGAAGCCGAGTTTATCACACCGGGACAGAAAGCGTTTGGGTAAAGCTCGGGCCACGAGCTTAAAAATCCAGATCCGTGTAATGTCGCGGCGGGATCAATCCCGGTAGGTTATCCGCGAGCAGGGGCCGAAAACTGGGGCGGGATTTCAGCTTCTGATACCACTCTTTAATGACCGACCTTTCTTTCCAGCTGATCTCCCCAATGAAATCCAAGCAAGATAAATGCGCACCCGCTGCGATATCGCCTAGTGAGAAATCATGGCCGGCAAGCCAGCTACGTTTCTGCAAAAGAAATTCCAGATAGTCGAGGTGAAAGGCGAGGTTCTTTCGGCCCTCGCGCAATGTTTGCGGATCAGGCGCCCCGCCACCGGTCAAGGTTTTCTCCAGCCGCTCGGCTAGAATAAACGCATTAACTTCGTCGGCGAACTTAACGTCAAACCATTGACAAATCCGACGCGCTTCTGCGCGTTCCGGGGCCGAGCCGGGCAGCAAGGCTACACGCCCCGCGCTGTCTTCGGCATATTCACAAATGGCGCGGGCTCCGCTGATTACAACCTGTCCGCCGGGCACATTTTCCACCAGAACCGGAGGACGGCCCTCCGGTGATAAAGCCAAAAAATCATCATCGATTTCCCACGGATTAACTTGAACCATTTTAAAACGCAGGCGTTTTTCCTCCAACGACAGCCGGGCCTGTCTGGACTGCGGATCAAGCGGCCAGTGATAAAGCGTGCGCATAATGCGTTGTTAGCCCCTAAGCGGTAACGAGTTGTTAATCATCCGGGCGAAAACGCTCATTTCCATGTTCGTCCTGACATCCGGTCGGATGGGGGTGAATAAGAATATCCGCGGCTTTGTAAACCTGCATCATGCGCTTTTCAGCAGCTAAAATCGTGTCATGGGCATCGGAGAGTGAGAGATGACTATCCAGATCCAATCGCATCTGTATGTGGACATGGGGCCCGGAGGCGCGGGTCCGAAGATCGTGCACAGCTTTGACAGCCGGGTTTTCCATGGCGAGTTTAATGATCAGGTCTCTTTCTTTGGATGACAGCTCTTTATCCATAAGTTGCGCCCAGGCAATCCGCGTAATCCGAATGGCTGTCAGCAATAGCCAGATGGCCATGATAATGCCGACAATTACATCTGCGCGTTTAAACGGTGTATAAGTGACAAAGAGAATCCCGGCGATGACAAACAGGTTCGCCACCAAATCCGCGAAATAATGGGCGCGGTCCCCGCGTACGGCGATAGACCCTGTCTCCCGAATGGCCCAGCCCTGAGCCAAGAGGAGGAATGTGCTCACAACGATGAAGACGATCAATGCCACAATCGCAAGAGCCGAGCGCTCGACAACCTCTGGCTCATTGAAAGACTCGATAGAGTGTTCCAGCAGGTGAAACGCAACAACGACGATCAGGCACACCTGCAATACGGCAGCAAAGCTTTCCACCTTGCCGTGGCCATAACGGTATTCGCCGTCTGGCCGGCGCACGCCATACCGAACAGCTACAAACGTTGTAAAAGCCGCGAATAGATCAAGACTGGAATGGATCAGCGAAGCTAAGATACCAACAGAGTGGGTTTCTTCGAGCAGGAAAAACTTGGCGACCACAAAGAAAATTCCGACAGCCATTGAAAACAGCGTCACTTTACGGGTTATGGCCGCCGATTCTTCAGGCGGCATGCGGCCGGGACGCCCGCGCATGCGGGGGGCCTCATACTCCTCTGCGGATTTCAATGCTTCTTCGGTCATAAATGCTGATCTCGCCAGCGACCGTTATAGCATAACCATAACAACTGGATAGAGGAAATGTTATCTCGTTCAGTACTCTTTCGCATCTCAAGGGCTTTACCCGGATACTTAAGGTCGATAATTTGCTGACGTAAGACGGAGAAAACATATGACGCGTATGATCTACTGTTTCGCTACTATACTGGTAGCGGCTTTGATCTTGGCCGGGTGTAAACAAAATTCAGATCCCGTAAAAATGGGTGCCAAGTCCAGTTCTGACGCGCTGTTTTTTGAAACAGATATTCCTCATGCTTTGCTGGGGGATAATGTGGTCCCACAAGCCTACCGGATTGATATGGTCATGAACCCAGATGACCCAAGCTATACTGGCGTGGTTGAGATTGATGTGGAGATCAAGCAGGCGACACAACAAATATGGTTACACGGCAAGAATATGACAGTTCGGGGTGCTGTGGCGACGGACGGCACAACGACGATCCCGCTGACATTTGAAGAGCTCCCCGCCAGCGACGCCCCATCTGGCATTGCCCGCATCACGTCAGAAGATATTATCCCAACCGGTAAACTGACGCTGCGTCTGCCCTATGAAACGCCTTACAACCTCAACCTTAATTCCGCCTATAAAGTTGTCAAAGGCGAGGACGCCTATGTTGTCACGCAGTTCGAACCCTTGGGGGCCCGGGAAGCCTTCCCAAGTTTTGACGAACCTCGCTTCAAAGTGCCGTTCACGCTATCGATCACATCACCCGAGGAAGATTTTGTATTTTCCAATACGCCCGAGGTTTCTGCAACAGAATTAGACAATGGCTGGGTCAAGCACCAATTTGCCCAAACCTTGCCGTTACCGACCTATCTGATCGCCTTTGGCGTAGGCCCTTATGATGTCGTGGAATATGCTGATCTCCCTGTTACCGAGGTGCGCAACCGTCCCATTAAACTTCGCGGTATTGCCGCCAAAGGCAAAGGCGAACAGCTGGAATACGCCCTCAAGAATACGGCCGGGATCATGGAAGCGATCGAAAATTATTTCGCGATTCCTTACCCTTATGAAAAACTCGATCTGATCGCGGCGCCGGACTATGCCTTTGGGGCTATGGAAAATCCGGGCGCTATTGTTTACCGCGAATATTTGCTGCTCCTGGATGACAATGCGCCATTGTCGCAAAAACGAGCTTATGCCTCTGTCCATTCTCATGAAATCGCGCACCAATGGTTTGGCAATCTAGTCACGCCTTATTGGTGGGAAGATATCTGGCTCAACGAAGCTTTCGCCACCTGGATGGGCAATAAAGGTATCACCCTTTGGAAGCCGGACGGAAATTTTGAACGAAACAATCAACGCTCAGCTTTGGGCGCCATGAACCTGGATAGCCTCGCCTCGACCCGAAGTATTCGAACGCCCCTAGAGCGCTCTGAAAATGTCATGCAACAATTTGATAGTATCACCTACCGCAAGGGGGGCGGAGTCCTGTCCATGATTGAAAGCTATCTAGGCGAAGAAAACTTTCGCAAAGGCGTTCAGCTCCATATGGAGCGCTTTGAGCACGGTGTTGCCAGCGCCGATGATTTCTTCCAGAGCCTGGCCGACGGCTCCGGCAAGCCGGACGTAGTGGACGCGCTCAAATCATTTGTCGATCAGCCGGGTGTGCCATTGGT
>JAHDBU010000006.1:41568-45370 GCA_020630275.1 Hellea sp. | reverse complement strand
CGGACGTAGTGGACGCGCTCAAATCATTTGTCGATCAGCCGGGTGTGCCATTGGTGAAAATTGGGTATGATTGTCGTGTGGATAAAAAGGCGGAAACAAACCTACCTTTAGTACAGACGAGATACGCGCCTTTAGGGGCCACCACGAAACAAGGCCAAAGGTGGGAAATTCCTGTTTGCGTCAAAGAAATTTATGAAACCGGGAACAATAAATCCTGTGTTTTATTAGAAGAGAATATCCAGACGGATTTTGCAGTTGTAGGACCGTTGGATGGTTCTTGCCCTGTTGTCATGCCCAATGCAGATGGGGCCGGCTATTATAGGTTCACCATGCCGAGTACAAGCTGGGCGGCGTTGCTGGACAAGATCGACAAGCTGAACACCCGTGAGGTCCTCGCCACACAAGACAGTCTTCTGGCCGCGTACCGAGCGGGTGAGGTGGATAGTGTCGTTTACCTTCGGGGCGTTGAAAAATTTGCCAATCATCCCGAATATGATGTGGTCAACAAAGCCGGGGATCTCTTAGGCTTTATGGATAACCACCTGCCGGACTCGGCGCGGTCGGATTATGAAAGGTTTGTTCGGGACATTTATGAGGCCAAATATAAATCCGTCGTCGGAACGGACACTATCGAAGGCCAATTACTGGCGCCAACTCTGCTGGGTAATCTGATTTACAGAGCGAACGATAAGGCGCTCGTATCCGAATATGCGCTCAAAGGCGCCGCCTATCTGGGTCTAGATGGAGACGCTGATACATCAGCCGTCCCGTCCAATCTTCTAAGCTACGCGCTGGATGCGGCTATGCTCGAACGAGAAGTAGAGGCTTTCGACTCGCTGCTCTCGCTGCACGAAAATGGAAGCCGAAGAGAAAAGAACAGTGCGCTCTCTGCCTTGGTTGAAGTTAAGTCCCCAGAGCGGGCGCAGCGGCTGTTAGACATGGCACTGGATGAAAGCAGTCAAATGAATCAGAACGATGCGGCGAGCATCATTTTTGGACTCATGGGCAAACCCGATCATGCAGACATGACTTGGAATTGGTTCAAAACCAATTTTGACAGCTACGTTGGGAAACGTGTGCCGGATGTCCGCAAGCCCGGCATCGCAGCATTTGGCGGCGGGTTTTGCGCGACGGAAAAAGCCCGAGAGCTTGAATCTCTCATCGAGAGTAAGGCCGATCAAATTCCCGGCTATGAACGTCGTTTGGCTCAAACGCTAGAGTCCATCGAACTTTGCGCCGCGCTCAAAGACGCTAAGATCAAAGAATTGTCCGAAGCGCTAAAAAACAGATAGGCGCGGCTTCCGAATCTCGTCAAAGGACTCGAAAAAAGGGTTGGTGAATGTTTGATATATCCTTGTTTGCGATGTTGGGCTTTGTCTTTGCGGCCTATGCGGTCGTTGGGAATGACGCTCTGCAGACCCTCGGAACATTTATCAATTCCAATTCCAAGCTCCACTGGGGCTGGCTGTTCCTTTTTGCGGGGTCCGTCCTGGTTGTGACCTTCACCTATGGGTGGATCATTTATGACGGGGATCCGTCCTGGCAGAGACTTTCTAATGTCAAAAAATACCCGCCAGTAGACATACAATGGTACCACACACTACCGCCGCTCGCGCTTTTGATCATCACCCGTTTTGGGGTGCCGGTTTCGACCTCGTTCATGGTGTTGACCGTGTTTGCCGCTGTGGACGGCTTTACCTCCATGCTGGGCAAATCTCTCACAGGTTATGGACTGGCTTTCCTCGTAGGTTTGCTGGTGTTTCTGGTGGCAACCCGGACCGTCGAAAAGTTCTTCGAAGAACACGATGTCTCGGCCAAAGCCCCTTGGGGGCTGGCCAGTATTATGGGGTTGGTCATTGCGGCCGTGGTGTATTTCATCCCGGACCTGTTGATCAATTGCGACCCGACTGCATTAAAAGAGGCCAAGGAAATCAAGTCTTGCAACAAGTCTCTGGGCATCGTGGCCAAATATAAAGCCTACGCCCCTTATATCATCGCCAGTGGTGTGTTCATCGAAGGGATCATCTTTCTAGTCTCCCGCAAGTTTGGCAACGCCTCCTATTGGGTGATCCTGCAATGGGTGACGACGGCCTATCTCTGGGGTGTTTGGCTCATCCAGGATTTCGCCAATATCTTTGTTTTCCTACCGCGAGAATTGTCCGCGCTAGAATGTTTCACGGCCATGGGTATCATTCTGGTTCTGCTAGGATATACTTTCTGGAATAAAGGTGGCCCGGTACAGAAAATCCTGCGCGCCAAGACGGCGGTCACCGATATTCGTTCGGCTACCCTGATCGACTTCATCTATGCCAGCCTGCTTTTCTTCTTCAAGGAAGTCTCAGCTATTCCCATGTCCACGACGTTCGTCTTTCTGGGATTGATCGCGGGTCGGGAATTTGGCTTTTCGCTCATGCGCAAGGACCTGTCGGTCGATAAGGCCTGGCGTCTGTCCCTGTCTGATTTATCCAAAGCCTATATTGGCCTGGTGATTTCCATCAATATGGCCGTAGGCCTGCCGCGCCTGTCCCAGGCCCTGACTGGAGAAACGGTGACACCAATAACAAATAGTTTCCTGACCTTTGTGATCTGTGCCAATCTCTTGCTGTTGCCGGTCGCGTTTTACCTTCTCCGTCAGGACGACCGGGTCCGCAAGATTGTCACAACAATTGCGCTGGCATCCGCAGCGGCAGCATTCTTCATGTTCCCGATTAGTTAGCATGACATTTGAAATAAATTTTCCTCTCAAGACATCGGATACGGAGCAAGCGATCCGCAATTGGTGGACTCTATTTCGGGCAAATGAGGACAAACTCGACTCAAGTTTTTCCGGGAAATCTGAAGACGGGATGGACAATGTTCATAAATTTATGAGCCAGTTCGATCAGGTTCATCCCGAAATGTCTTGGGAATTTGGCCCCGGTACTTCAAAATCTCATCTCTTGGCGATTGCCCCCGAATGGCGGCGCGACCTTGACCCTTTGGCTCGCATGATTGTGGATTTGGCGCCACCGGATTTGAAACATTTCGACATCCGATTGCATCGCCCGATGATGGTCTGGGACTCATATGTCGGATTTAAAGATGGACGTTTGAGTTGGGAGTCCCCTAAAGGCATCTATTTCACAGCTCAGCCCGGCGAGCATAATCTCATCGACTTGGTGTTTTTTACGAAACCAGAGCACCAAGACCATCGAACCTTTGATAATTGCTACATCATGATGGAAAGTCTGCTAGGCGAACAAGTTGTGCAGGATTGGATTGGCTATGTCGATGTAGAAGAGTCAAAGGCGAAGGGGCTGTTTGGACGTGGTAAACCCAAATTCCCAGATTCTTCCCAACCCGTTTCAAATCTTCGACAGGCCGTAGCTTCCGAGATTGCAAAAATAAAAAATGGGCTACCTCAGAAACCGTTTTTTCAGTTTGGTGAAGAAGAAAACTGGTCCTTGGTCGAAATGAATCCGACGGAGGCGGACGATTATCCGCGTATGGATGACATTATTACGATGGTCGCTTTGACTGACGGACCATCAGTGTCTTTGTACTCAGGACAAAAACGATTTTCCTCCGAGCGATTCTCTTCACAATCCGAAACCTTTGTATTTGTAAAATTAGACGGCGCAGCGGATGACTTAGATATGGAAATCTTTGAAGACCGCGGTGGGATAGAAGATGCCTTAACCAAAGCCTTGTCTAAGGTTGGTGTAGGTGCCATGGTCGGTGGCGGAACTGGAATAAGATATTCCTACATATTCTTAGCACTCACCGATTTGAGTAAAGCCATACCCGTCATTCGGCAAACCTT
>JAHDBU010000006.1:0-41468 GCA_020630275.1 Hellea sp. | reverse complement strand
TACTCCGCCGCCTCGGATAGAGGCTGTTCCAATCGGCTCAGCATTTCTTTCGGAATGATCTGCCAGAAATGTCCGCGTTCCAGTTCCCACTCCAATAAGAGCTTTTGTGAGAACTCGGAACCCGTCATGCGGGCATGTTGCTCAATGAGGACTCTGCAGTCTTGTTCCCAGTATTCCGTGCCAAAACGCTGCCATACGACCATGTCTGGATTGACCGCCGTTTCGAAACGGTTTTCCGGATCATAAACATAGGCCATGCCGCCGGACATACCGGCCCCGAAATTATCGCCGACCGCGCCGAGAATAACGACCGTCCCGCCGGTCATATATTCACAGCCATTCGTGCCGCAGCCTTCGACAACGGCCCGTGCGCCTGAATTACGTACTGCAAAGCGTTCACCGGCGCGTCCGGCCGCTAGCAGCGTGCCAGCCGTGGCTCCGTAGAGACAGGTATTCCCAACGATAGCCGAAAGATGTGCGTTAATAGGTGAGCGACCTTGCGGCGCAACGATAATCTCTGCGCCGGACAGGCCTTTTCCGACATAGTCATTGGCGTCGCCGTCCACGACTAAACGCAGGCCTTTGACACCAAACGCGCCAAGGCTTTGTCCAGCCGAACCGCGCAGGCGGATAGTCAGGTGGCCTGGTGGCAAATGGGCGTCCCCGTAAGTCTGGTAAATCTTGGAGGAAGTGCGCGTCCCCACAGCACGATGCACATTTTGGACCGTATAGGTTAGGGCTGTTTTTTCATTTCGTTCAAAGAATTGCGCCGCGTCTTGTATAATCAATGGGTCGAGCCCGTCTGGCACTTCGATGCGTTGGTGGCGGGTGTCAACAACAGGGCGGTTATCGACGCGCGCCAGGATTGGGTTGAGGTCCAGATCGTCTAGGTGCACAGCCCCCCGTGAAACCTGTGTCAGTAGGTCTGTGCGTCCGATGATGTCCTCAAGGCGTTCCGCCCCGAGCTCAGCCAGAATTTCGCGCACTTCCTCAGCGATGAAACTCATGAGGTTGATGACTTTGTCTGGCGTGCCGGTAAATTTCTCGCGCAGGCGCGGGTCCTGAACACAGACGCCGACCGGGCAAGTATTTGAGTGGCACTGACGCACCATGATACAGCCCATAGCCACAAGGCTAAGGGTTCCAATGCCGTATTCTTCGGCGCCGAGCATGGCGGCGATGACAATGTCGCGACCGGTCTTGAGGCCACCATCGGTCCGCAAAGTGACTTGATCACGCAGATTGTTCAGGGTCAATATTTGATGGGCTTCGGAGAGGCCGAGTTCCCAAGGCATGCCCGCATATTTCAGCGATGTGTTGGGCGACGCGCCTGTGCCTCCATTGTGGCCAGCAATGAGAATAGTGTCGGCCTTCGCTTTGGCAACGCCAGCAGCAATCGTACCGACACCGGATGAGGCCACAAGCTTCACGCAGACGCGCGCCGTTGGGTTGATCTGTTTGAGATCATAGATGAGCTGCGCCAAATCTTCGATGGAGTAGATGTCGTGGTGTGGCGGCGGGGAGATGAGTGTTACGCCGGGCGTGGCGTTCCGGAAGCGGGCAATCATCTCTGTAACTTTGAAGCCGGGCAATTGTCCGCCCTCACCGGGCTTGGCGCCCTGGGCCACTTTGATCTCGATTTCGCGGCATTGGTTGAGATATTCCGCCGTAACACCAAAGCGACCGGACGCGATCTGTTTCACGGCCGAGTTTGGATTATCGCCATTCGGCAAAGGCTTGTAGCGGGAGCGGTCTTCACCGCCTTCACCGGACACTGATTTTGCTCCGATCCGGTTCATGGCGATGTTGAGCGTGCCATGCGCCTCGGGAGACAATGCCCCTAACGACATGCCTGGCGTACAGAACCGTCGACGGATTTCATTGACGCTTTGAACATTGCGCAGAGGCACAGGCTTATCCAAAGGCAGAATATCCATCAGGTCGCGTATTTGAATGGGCGACTGATTATTCACCACTTCAGCGTAACGTTTGTAAAGTTCGTAATCACCGCGCGTGACGGCTTCCTGCAGCATATGGATCATGTCTGCGGTATAAGCGTGACGCTCGGATTTTGCGCGAACACGGTAGAGGCCACCCACCGGCAAGGTGATGACAGATGGATCATAGGCCTTTTCGTGAATCTCTAGCAGCTTCTTTTCAAGGCCAGCCAATCCAATACCGGAAATACGGCTGGTCATACCGGGAAAGCATTCTCCCACGAGTGAACGCGATAGCCCTAAGGCTTCGAAATTATTGCCGCCACGATAGGACGATATGACAGAAATACCGAGCTTGGAAATAATTTTGAGAAGCCCTGCTTCGATGGCCTTTTTATATTGCTTGGCGGCTGTGTCAGCGTCCATGTCCAAGAGGCCGCGATTAACACGATCGGTCAGGCTGTCTTGCGCCATATAAGCGTTGATGGCTGTGGCGCCGGCCCCGATAAGGACTGCGTAATAATGCGTATCCAGACACTCGGCGGATTGCACAATGATCGAGCAGGACGACCGCAGCCCCTTATTGACCAAGTGCGAATGTATCGCGCCGACACAGAGAATGATTGGCATAGCCGGCTTGTCCTCGCATACGGACTTGTCAGTGATGATAATATTTTCATTGCCGTCGCGCACAGCCTGTTCAGCGTCGGAGCGGATACGGTCCAGAGCCAGCTTTAACGTGCGACCGGCCCGTATATCCTCAACCGGTTTCTCAAAGGTGCAGTCGACCACATGAGAATTTTTGCCAAACATGTCCATGAAACGGGCATACATGCCGTTCGTCATGACGGGGCTGTCGAGGACTAGCATTTCCTTGGTTTGAGCTTCGCCGTCTGAGAGTATATTGCGTAGGTTCCGGAAACGGGTTTTTAGACCCATGACCCGGGTCTCGCGTAAAGGATCAATCGGTGGATTGGTCACCTGAGAGAACTTCTGACGGAAGTAATGGGAGAGCGGACGATACATATCCGACAACACAGCCAGAGGCGTATCATCCCCCATGGACCCAACGGACTCTTTGCCGTTTTCTGCCATAGGCGTCAGAATTAGTTCCATGTCCTCCAATGTTTGACCGCAGGCAAATTGCCGACGGATCAAATCTTCACCCGACAACTCAGGAGCTGGCTCGGGTCCATCCAATTTCTCATCTAGGTTGACGACCTTTTCGAGCCATTTGGCATAGGGGCGTTCCGACGCCATTTTATCGAGAATTTCGGATGAATGATAAAACTTACCTTCTTCCAGATCGACAGCAATGATCCGTCCAGGCTTGATAAAGCCTTTCTTTTGGATAACGGCCTCAGAAATTGGGCACATGCCGGTCTCGGAACCGACAGCCAGAATGCCGTCTTCAGTGATGGCATAGCGCATGGGCCGCAAGCCATTGCGATCCAGGCCCGCCATACACCAGCGGCCATCATAAGCTGCGAGCGCGGCGGGTCCGTCCCAAGGTTCCATCACGCCGTTGCAATATTCGTAAAGCTTGCGCCAGCTATCAGGCATGAGATCACCGCGCTTGGAATAGGCTTCCGGGATCAAAAGTGTCTTGGCCAAGGGGGCGATCCGTCCAGCGCGCACCAAGAGTTCGAAAACAGCATCAAGAGCCGCAGAGTCGGATGATCCTTTTTGGATAATAGGTTTCACGTCACCGGCCCGGTCACCAAAGGCTGAGCTCGCCATTTTAATCTCATGGTTTTTCATGAAATTGGTATTGGCCTTCACCGTATTGATTTCGCCGTTATGGGCCAGCATACGAAAAGGCTGTGCCAGCCACCATTGCGGGAAGGTATTGGTGGAATAACGCTGATGGTAAATCGCGGCGCGCGAGACAAAGCGATCGTCTTTCAGATCCGGGTAAAAGGCGTCGATATCTTCCGCCAGGAACATGCCTTTATAAATGATGGTCTGAACGGAAAGCGAGCAGATGTAAAAGCTCGGGATGGCAGCCGCGATCACACGTTTTTCGATGCGGCGGCGGATGATGTAAAGCTCACGTTCAAGCTTATCACCCTTGCGGCCTCGGCTATCCCGGAACATAACTTGCTCAATGGCGGGCCGTGTGGCCTGAGCTTTTTCGCCGATAACATCAATATTGATCGGCACTTGTCGCCAACCGTAAATGTAAAAGCCTTCGCGCAGAAGTTCGGACTCGACAATGGTTCGGGCTTCTTCCTGTGCACCAAAATCCGTGCGTGGCAGGAAAATCATACCGACGGCGATTTTAGAGTTGCCCGCCTTGTGGCCCGTGCGCTCCACTTGTGCCTTGAAAAACTCCTGAGCAATATCGAGCCGAATACCGGCACCGTCGCCTGTCTTGCCGTCCGCATCAACGGCGCCCCGGTGCCAGACATTTTTAAGAGCTTGAATAGACATTTCCACAACGTCGCGACGAGGTGTGCCATCAATCGAGGCGACGAGACCGACGCCACAGGCATCATGCTCATCAGCCGGATCATAGGCACCGGCTTCGATCAACAGATCGCGGTTTTTCTCGTATGTATCTTTCCAACTGCTCATTCTGCAGCCTCCAAAAGCTCTGCCTGTTGGGCCAGAAGATATTTGTGCATGTGATCGGCGGCGTCGCGGCCCTCGCGGATAGCCCAGACCACGAGCGACGCACCTCGGACGATATCTCCTGCTGCGTAGACGCCGTCGAGATTGGTTTCAAAGGTCACCGGATTGACTTTGATCGTGCCCCAGCGCGTCGTTGCCAGTTCCGGTTTCAAGTTTTCCATATTTTCAGGTAAAAAGCCGAGCGCCTTGATGACTAGATCCGCTTTAACATCGAAGTCCGCGCCTTGGATGGCTTCGGGACGCTGACGACCCGAAGCGTCTTTGATGCCGAGGCGCATTTTATCCGCTTTAACTGCTGAGATTTTGCCGTCTTTATCCAAGATAGCTTTCGGCGCTGCTAGCCAGCGGAAATCCACGCCTTCTTCCTTGGCGTTATAAGTTTCGCGGGCAGAGCCTGGCATATTGGCTTCGTCACGACGATAGAGACAGGTAACGGATTTTGCCCCTTGCCGGACGGCTGTGCGCACGCAATCCATGGCCGTATCGCCGCCCCCAATAACAACAACATCTTTGCCTTCGGCTGTTTCGCTTTCGATCTCATCTCCCAAACCGCGCTTATTACTGTCGATCAGGAAGTTGAGGGCAGGGCGAACATCTTCCAAACCTGCGCCGGGGCATTCCAGATCGCGCGCTTTGTAAACGCCCGTGGCGATGAGTACTGCGCTGTGTTTTTCGCGCAACTTGTCGAAGCTGATATCGGCACCCACATCGACACCCAGTTCGAATGTTACGCCGCCCTCTTCAAGGCGTTGCGTGCGTCGCTCGACGATAGACTTTTCCAGTTTGAAATTGGGAATTCCGTAAATCAGCAAGCCGCCAGGCCGGTCAGCTCGTTCATAGATGGTGACTTGCCAGCCCTGTTCGCGCAAAGCCTCGGCAGCGGCCAGCCCGGCTGGACCCGAGCCGATAATGCCCACAGAGAGTTCCCGCTCGACACGGGGTTTGATCGGCGCGACCCAACCTTCCTTCCAGGCATTATCTGTCAGGAAACGCTCCACAGAACCAATCGTAACTGTGCCATGGCCAGACTGTTCTATGACGCAATTACCTTCACACAAACGGTCTTGGGGACAGATGCGGCCACAGATTTCAGGCATGGCATTGGTCGCCGCAGAAATCGCATAGGCTTCTTTCAGGCGCCCTTCCGCCGTAAGGCGCAGCCAATCCGGAATATTGTTTTGAAGAGGGCAGTGGTTCTGGCAAAAGGGGACACCGCATTGAGAGCAGCGAGAGGCCTGCTCTTCTGCTTTTTCCAGAATGTAATCACCATAGATCTCGGAAAAATCCTCGGCGCGCACGTCGGCATCGCGCTTGTCTGGCATTTGCCGGTCTACATCCACAAATTTAAGCATGCGCTGGGGCATGGTTGTCTCCGTATATTACCAAGGAATGAGCGCGGGAGCGCCCAGACAGCCATATAGCAGACAGGCAATTAGAGGGTCAAAAGATCAAAATATTCTAATAATATGCGTAAAATTGAACAAATTTTGCTAAAATCACCTATAAACCTTTTAAGGGATGGTTAATATGAGCCGATTTTTGCGAGTTTGCCCTAAAATTTTTCGCCCAGAAGATTCATTGTGTGTGACAAATTGTCAATCATACTTATATAAGGTCATTTGAAGTAGGTTTAAGTAATTGAAAGTATTTAATAAAAATAAAAATACTGACAAATATAATATGCGACAATCTGTCAGCGCTAAATAAAAAATACGTGAAATTTCGAGTATGTGCTGTGATTGTCACCTGACATCAAGGCAGCGGTTTCGTAAGGCGTCGCTAACCCTATCTAAACCTCAAACCGTTAAAGCTGGATCATGTCTATTCTTTATCTGATTCTCCTGGCGATTATTCAGGGGATTACCGAGTTTTTGCCAGTGTCCAGTTCCGCACATTTGATCCTTCCCGAGAAAATGGGATTGGGCAAACAAGGGGCTATGATCGATGTTATGGCGCATTTCGGCTCTTTGTTTGCGGTTTTGATATATTTTCGCCGTGACGTGGGTTCGATGCTGAAGGGCTTTTTCGATCTTATGGGTCGTCAGCTCAATAAGGATTCTGTTCTGGCCTTAAATCTGATTGTCGCGACTCCGCCGGCTTTATTGCTGGGAGGCGCGCTGGCTTTCACAGGTCACGATGAGCTTCTCCGAAAGGCTTGGATCATTGCAGCTGCATCTATTTTCTTTGGGATTGTGCTGTGGTGGGCCGATGTAAAATATCCGCGAGAAAAATCCACGGAAGATCTGACGTGGCGCGGCGCACTGACTATGGGCATGGCGCAGGCTATTGCTTTTATCCCAGGTACCTCGCGGTCGGGTATTACGATGACTGCTGCCCGTATGATGCACTTTACCCGGGTCGAGGCCGCCCGGTTTTCTATGCTGATGAGTCTACCGCTCATTGGAGCAGGCGGTTTATTTGCACTTCTGAAATTAGCAAAAGGGGAAGAGACTGGCGGCGCGACACTCCAATCCGGTCTTATCGTTGCATTGCTCTCCTTTGTTTCTGCCTATATTGCCATCGCCTTTTTCATGAAGCTGGTGAGTCGCATTGGAATGTTTCCCTTCATGGTATATCGGGTTTTACTTGGTGTCTTAATTTTGGTTTTCCTTGTCTTCTAATGCGTTTATTATTGGCCATATCGTCTGCTCTATTGATAAGTGCTACGGCTCTGGCTGGTGATATTGACACAGCCGAGGTCGACAAGCGTGTCAATAAGTTGATGGAACGACCAGAGATGACCGGGCTCGCCGTGGCCATTGTCGAAAACGGTGAGATCATTTACGCCAAAGGGTTTGGTCAGAAACAAAGAGGTCAATCCGACAAAGTCACTGAGAACACAGTGTTTCGCTGGGCGTCTCTTTCCAAAGCCGTTGCGGCGACGGCCGTCATGCAGCTGGTTGAAGATGGCCAACTGGAACTTCAAAAGCCTATCGTGGATTACGCGCCGTCTATTGATTTGCCGGAATCCCGCTTTGAGGTAACGCTCGAAGATGTTCTATCACAGCGCACAGGTATCGAACATAATGCCTATGATAGGCGCATTGAGGACGGACAGGCCGCCAAGAAAGTGCGCGGCGCACTGCACGACGTAGACCGACTTTGTGAACCTGGTATGTGCCACAGCTATCAAAATGTAGCCTTTGACGGGGCGGCTGAAGCTATCGAGACGGTAACCGGCATGCCATACAAGGCTGTAGTCGCGGCGAATATATTTAAACCATTGGGCATGCAGACGGCGACCACGACTTTGTCGGGCCTCGAGCAATCGGAGGATTGGGCCAAGCCCCATAATAGTCGGGGCAATCCAATTTCCAGTGTGAAGCCCACTTATTACCGCTTGCCGGCCGCAGCGGGCGTAAACTCGTCAATCACTGATCTGGCTAAATGGATGCAGGCGCAATTTTCCGAAGATTCACCCCTTACAGATTACGTGCTGCACGCTACGCAGACCCCCCGTATTGCTACCCCTTACGAAGACCGAAAAATGCGCCGCTTCTACGGAGCACTCACGGATGCCCGTTATGGTTTAGGTTGGCGTGTCTATAATATGGAGGGGCACACACTGATAGGCCATCGCGGTGCCGTTCAGGGATACCGTGCACATGTGCTCTTTGACCCGGCGGAGAAAACCGGTGTGGCGGTTCTTTGGAACAGTTCTCATTACCGTCCTTCGGGATTGGCACTCGAAGTGTTTGATCAAGCCTTTGGTAATCCCAAGCGCGACTGGATGCGCCTGGGCCCAAGATTTAACCGCTTTGCCCGTGAGCCCGTTGGCTCCGGATCGGGCTCTCGTTAATCCATCTTTCCGCCGAAGAAATCCATTTTGCCCAAAGGCACGCCATTATGGCGCAGAATGTTATAGGTGGTGGTGATATGGAAATAGACATTGGGCAGAGTGAAACCGCTTAGATAAGACAACGATGTGAACTCCCGCTCCATTGGTCCGAGCTTAACAGAAAACGTGCTGTTTTCCCTCGAGTTCACATTTTCCTCTGAACATTTACGCACCTCGCCACGTGCCCGTTCAATAGTCGCATAAAGTTCGCCAAACGTTTGTTCGGTTTCTTCAAAGACAGGGGGCTCCGTCCCAGAAATCCGGTGTGCGCAGTTTTTGATCAGAGACGCTGTAAACTGGACCTGTTTAGTCAGCGTCGCCATATCCGGGGCGAGCCTGGCATTCAAGAAAATGGCAGGATCGATATCCCGCTCTTTTGCATTGGCTTCACCGGTTTTGAGGATATGTTCCAGATTATCCAGCAGCCGGAGCAGGACCGGCACACTGGCATTGTGCATAGAATAGTTCTGTATCATTATTTCTTCATCCGAAATTTCAAGGTCATGCGGTCGGTCTCGCCAATGGCCTCGATCTCGGCTCGTTCCTCTGTTCCTTCTTTAGCGCCGCGAAAGCTGGGGCCCAAACGCCAGACGGCGTCATTATTGGCTGCTTTTGCTTGATCCTTTGGGTTGGCATTAATCTCGCTCGGTTCCCCCGCCAGTTCAAAACCGGCATCTTCCATGATCGCAATGACCGTACTTTGTTTCATATAGCCATTATCGCCATTGGCCCAGTCATCGGGCTGATCTTCGGCTGCTCGGTGAGCTACGATAGCAACAATTCCATCAGGCTTCAGGATCATTTTCATATCGTTCATTGCTTGTCCGAGAAAGGCTTGGTCAAATCGATGTAAGTGATGGATCGCTCTCGGTAGGAACACGACATCGACTTTATCTTTTAATTTAGATGGGGCGCTGCCGAATGCGAATGCTGAGATGTCAGCTTTACTGCCGTCCCGCCATGCATTGGCCTGTTCTGACCAAGTTGATGCCCAGTTCTTTCTCTTTTCCAGAAATTCGGGTCCCGCAAAGCCGCCGAAATTACCCCACATGTCAACACTGTAGTCGATGCCGACCAAATGTCCTTCATCACCCAAATAGGGTAGGAGTATTTTTGAGTACCAGCCGCCTCCAGGTAGGACTTCAGCGACCGTCATACCGGGTTTTATGCCAAAATAGTTGAGGGTTTTGGCTGGATTGCGATACTGATAACGGGTTTTATGAGCCGCAGGTTGAGCGGCTAAAATGTCGGCAAGGCTGCGGTTTGTGACTTCGGCAACCGCATCTTTGGCTTTAGTCGCCGCAGAGTCCGCAGCCTTGGCTGCCTCTTTTGCCGACTCCGTGGCTTTATCTGAAGCCTGTTTGCACCCCGTAAAAGCAATCAAAGCAACTGACGTTGCCAGTATAGATAAATGTTTTGCTACTCTTGTCATAGGGTCCTCCAAAATATCCGGACATCATTAGCAGAGAAAAATTGGCCGGTACATATTGAATTCGACTTTTCAACCACTATATGGACAATTAGATATCAAAATGATATCACGATATTGCTAAGAGGAGAGAGTAGTATGAGTGAAATTAGAGAAAAAAATGTTGGATCCATAAGCGGAATTCCGTTTCTGATCCTTTTGTTAGCCCTACTGGCCTGTGCTGCGTTTTTGTTTGTGACGGGTGTTAGGACAGATATGACGCCCCGTATTTTGGGCGGCCTGGGCCTATTCATCGCAAGTATATTCTGTTTTTCAGGGCTCTATAAGGTTGAGCCTAACCAGTCGGCTGTTTTGTCTTTATTTGGTAAATATATCGGGACCGTGAGAACACCAGGTCTCAGATTTAACAATCCTTTTTATTCCAAGAAAAAGGTATCTTTACGCGTGCGAAATTTTGAAAGTGGACGTCTCAAGGTCAACGAGTTAGATGGCTCGCCCATCGAAATCGCAGCTATTGTTGTCTGGGAAGTGTCAGACTCAGCCGAAGCTGTCTTTAATGTGGACAGCTATGAGAGTTTTGTCCAAATTCAGTCAGAAGCAGCGATCCGCGCTATGGCGACGAGCTATCCTTATGACCAGCACGAGGAAGGTCAGATTTCTTTGAGGTCTCATCCGACAGAAATTTCAGATCGGCTGAAGGCGGAAATTCAAGACCGATTGGCGCAAGCAGGAATAAATGTGATCGAAGCCCGAATTTCACATTTGGCTTACTCGCCGGAAATCGCCCAAGCTATGCTCCAGCGTCAGCAGGCTGGTGCCATCATCGCTGCGCGTCAGAAGATTGTCGAAGGTGCGGTTGGAATGGTCGAACACGCATTGGAGGAATTGGCTGGAAAAGGCGTTGTGGAATTGGACGAAGAGCGCAAAGCGACCATGGTGTCGAACTTATTAGTTGTTTTGTGCTCTGATCGAGCGACGCAACCTGTCGTCAATACCGGATCGCTATACTAGGCGATCTGACTTGCCGGATAAAAAATCATATCCACTCAGGATCAATGCTGATGTGCTCAAGGCTATGAGGCGTTGGTCCGATGACGAGCTTAGATCTCTCAATGCTCAGATTGAATACGTGTTGAGGGATGCGCTACGTCAACAAGGGCGGCTCAAGGAACGCCCGGCAAAACCCATCAAAGCCGACCAGCAGGAGTAGAATAATGAGACAAAACAATTGGGAATACAAAGTGGTTAAGCTTGAACCTGAAGGCATGGGTCTCAATGTGGACAAAAATGTATCGAAATACGAACAACAACTCAACCAATTGGGTAAAATTGGATGGGAGCTCGTTACTGTAAATGATGCTGGCGGCTACGCCATCGCCTATTTGCGCCGCTAGTTATCGATTCACAAAAATAGCTTTGATAGCGCGGGAAAATTTCCGCGCTATTTTTTTAAATATCCGGAAAGGCGCCGCGCCGATTTTCGCCAAACGCCGGAGGCGACGCCAACGTTTCCTTGCGACAGGTTCATATTCGGGCGTCAGTAAATCGAAGAACCGTTGAGATACAGCCTCCCAGCTATAGTTTCGAGCATAATCGGCCGGAATGTCACGGTCGATATTAAGGCAATCCAAACAAGCTTGACGTAGGTCCTCTGATATAATTCCGGCGTTACTGCCAGGAATGATGTCGATCGGGCCTGAAACGGGATATCCGGCAACGGGAGTTCCTGACGCCATAGCTTCGATGATCACCAAACCAAAGGTATCGGTTAGAGATGGGAATACGAAAACATCCGCGTCTGCATAATAACGGGCCAGTTCATCACCAAATTTAGCACCAACAAAATGTACATTGGGATACTGTTCTTTGAGCCCTTTTTCTTGCGGGCCCTTGCCGACCACAACTTTAGAGCCCGGCAAGTCCAGATCCAAAAACGCTTCTATGTTTTTTTCAACGGCAATACGCCCGACATTGACGAAGACAGGTCTAGCTAAACCTGCGTAGACATCCTCGGGCGAATTACGTTTCTCCGGATTGAACTGTTCTAAATCCACACCACGCGCCCAGGCGGCAAGGTTATTAAATCCGCGTTTCTTTAGAAATTCCACCATAGAAGGCGTCGTGACCATGACTTGCCCGCCACTATTGTGGAATTTGCGAACAAAGCCATAGGGCAGTGATAGAGGGACGAAGGGGAAGCGGGCCTTAATGTACTCTGGGAACTTTGTGTGATAGCTTGTTGTGAATGGCATGCCCCATTTCAAGCATAAGTTGCGGGCTGTCTGTCCCAATGGACCCTCTGTTGCGATATGGATGGCTTCGGGACCAAAGCGCACAATCCGGCGTTCTACATCATATTTTGCAAATGGTGCCAGTCGAATATCTGGATAAGTCGGCAATGGCATGGTCCAATAGCCGTCCGATGGGGCGATAACTTCAACTCTATGTCCTGCTCTAGTCAATTCCTCAACCGTACGTGTTAATGTCCGCACGACGCCGTTCATTTGTGGCTTCCACGCGTCGGTAACGAGTAGGATTTTCAAGATTCGTCTCTCAAAATATTGTTTTCCCTTATTAAATGGGGGGAATCTGTTATTCGTCCAGAGCAGCGCTACAAGAAAAACCGCGTTGAAAATATCCCAACATAAAAAAATTCTTAAGTAATCAGGGGATTTAACGTCTCGTTAACAAAAAATTTCCATTTTTGGCACACAAGGTGTTGACGAAGGAGAGCAAATCAACACTATATATAGTCCGATTGTCCATTTGGGCGTCTCTTTCAAACATCTAGCAGGGGTCTCATGCCTTAGGGCGTGGCCGGGGATTTTTTGGGTTTAAATGGTGCGAGAAAGCGAACGCGCCGATCTGTGAGGGGAAACATGTCAGAAAACGGGTTTGAAAATGTGGCAACAGAGATCATGCCAGAGGTAGAAGAAGAGCAAATTATTCAAAATCCAAAATCCGAACCGGTCCAATCAGAGGCAGGTAAGCAAAAAGCAGGTAAACCCAAACATATTAAAATCGTAGACTCCATCACAGTGCGTCAGGATCGGTCTCGCGACGCACTATTGACAGATTTTGGTAAGAAAACACTCGTCGATCGCTATTTGCTCCCAGGAGAGACTTACCAGGATATGTTCGCCCGTGTCGCCGAAGCCTATGGCGATGATCAAGAACATGCCCAGCGGATTTATGATTATATGTCTCAGCTCTGGTTCATGCCAGCTACACCCGTTTTGTCGAACGGTGGCGCTGAGCGGGGTTTACCTATTTCCTGTTTCTTAAATTCGGTAGATGACAGCTTGGGATCTATTGTTGATATTTGGAATGAAAATGTTTGGTTGGCGTCAAATGGCGGAGGGATCGGAACTTATTGGGGCAATGTGCGTTCCATCGGAGAGAAAATCGGCAAAGCCGGTAAAACATCCGGCATTATCCCGTTTATCCGGGTTATGGACTCGCTGACGCTCGCTATTTCTCAAGGTTCATTACGCCGGGGTTCGGCGGCTGTTTATTTGGATATTCACCATCCTGAGATCGAAGAGTTTTTGGAGATTAGAAAGCCTTCTGGCGATTTCAACCGTAAGTCGCTGAACTTGCACCATGGGTTGAATGTATCTGACGAATTCATGATGGCTGTGCGTGATGGCAAAGAATTCGGTTTGCGTTCGCCAAAAACAGACGAGGTTATCAAGACAATTGATGCGCGTTATCTCTGGCAGAAAATTCTGGAAATGCGCCTACAAACAGGTGAGCCATATCTGGTGTTCTCAGATACTGTAAACGAAGCTTTGGCCAAGCATCAAAAAGATCAAGGCTTGCGGGTTAAGCAATCTAACCTTTGCTCTGAAATTATGCTGGCAACTGGAAAGGACCGTTTCGGCAAAGAGCGGACGGCTGTTTGTTGCCTTTCATCAGTCAACGCAGAGCGTTGGGATGAGTGGAAAGATGTCGATGGGTTCATCGAAGATATTATGCGCTTCTTGGACAATGTGCTTGAGGATTTTATCCAGCGTGCACCCGACGAAATGAATGATGCTAAATATTCTGCAATGCGCGAACGGTCTGTCGGGCTTGGTCTTATGGGTTTCCATAGCTTACTCCAAAGCAAAAATATCGCCTTTGAAAGTGCAATGGCCAAATCGTTTAATAACAAAATGTTTTTGCATATTCGCCGTCAAGCAGATGCGGCTTCTGTTAAGCTGGCGGAAGAGCGTGGCGCCTGTCCAGATGCGGCAGATGTCGGTACGAATGCGAGATTTTCTCACAAATTGGCTGTCGCGCCAACGGCGTCTATCTCTATTATTTGTGGCGGGACATCTGCAGGGATTGAGCCCATTCCGGCGAATATCTACACGCACAAGACCCTGTCCGGCTCTTTCACCGTGAAAAACAAGTTCTTGGAGCAGCTTTTGGATAGCAAAGGCCTGAATACCAAAGAGGTCTGGGCGACTATTCTGGAAAATGAGGGTTCCGTTCAGCATATGGAAGAACTTGACGAAAACGAAAAGGCTGTCTTCCGTACGGCGTTCGAAATTGACCAGAGATGGATCATCGAGCATGCCGCAGATCGTTCACCGCATATTTGTCAGGCCCAAAGTGTCAATATTTTCATCCCTGGCGATGTTGATAAGTGGGACTTGCACATGCTGCACTGGTCGGCTTGGGAAAAGGGCGTAAAGTCGCTATATTACTGCCGTTCAAAGTCAGTCCAAAGGGCCGCTTTTGCCGGTGCGGACGACAAACCGGCCAATGAAATGGAAAAAGCCATGCGCGAAGCAGCGCCGACGGATTACGACGAGTGTCTTGCCTGCCAATAGAGTTTTTTGGCTTAAATCGTGTGATTTAAGTCACAGTAACTGAATAAAAACAGTCATATAATGGCCTTAATCTTGTATTAACCAAGGATCCTATTTAGGGAATCAATGTGATGTTTTTCGACCCAAAGGTCGGAAGATGTGGTATTATGAAGGTATTGTTGCGTTATAGCAGTTACATGTTGTGAAAATGACGACCCGGAAAAAGACATATCAAAAGCAAGGATTGCAAGCTCAGTTTGCAAAAGCGTTGGTCTGTACGTCTTTATCTGCTTTGTTAGCGACTGGTTCTGCGATGGGTCAAGACGACAATGAAAAAAGCGCTCCGAGTAGCTTTAAGCTGGATGTAGAGACACCTTTTTCTGATAGTACGGATCTAACAGCCCTTGGTTCACAGCTAGAAATTGGCCCTGAAGCCCTTGGATCGCAGATTTTCGATCTGGATTTGCGGGATGTGAATTGTATTTCCGGCGATGATAATTGCCTGAAACGTGATGAAAGCCTTGATATGCTTTATTCCAAGTCTTTGACCACATCTATTTTGGATAAACGCGGTATTGATATCGAGGTGACCCCGCGCGCTTCTGTTAGTTTTAATGACGGATCTTCTAGTGCGGTGGTCGGTGCTCTTGTAAAAATTGGCGATGACCTCAAAGCCGGGGACGCGTTCAAGTCTAATACTTGGTACGTATTTGCCGGAGCAGATGCCGAAGCGTTGTCTTATGCTCCCAATGACCTGAACCGAGTCACCATGGGTGACTTTAATTTACAGGAGCGCGTGATTGTCGGCGACGCTCAAGCGGGTGTCGGCTACCGTTTAAACGACTCAACGGATATTTCTCTAGGTTATTTCCGCCGCGAGGTGACATCGTTTGGCAATGAAACGGACCTGCAGAGCACAAACTTCACAGAAGACGCTGCTGCGATTTCCTTCACTTGGCGACGCTAGTATAGCTGGCTCATCATTTCGCGTCCGGCACGGTTATTAACAAACCGACGCATAAAACTCTCAAATTTTTATAAAGTCTACATATTGAGGTCTTGGCAATTCCTTTAACAATATATAGTGGTAGCTACTGGACTGATTCATTTAAGAGGGTAAAATCATGGGACAACAGGGGCCTATCGCGACAGGAAAATCTGGACTACTGATCCCATCCCACAGCTATAAGCCGTTTCGATATCCCTGGGCCTATGAGTTTTGGAAAAAACAACAGCAGGTTCACTGGATGCCGGAAGAGGTCCCTTTAGGTGAGGACTGCAAAGATTGGGCGACTAATCTGACCGATAACGAGAAAAACCTTCTGACGCAGATCTTCCGCTTTTTCACCCAGAGTGATGTGGAAGTGAATGATAATTACATGGAACGTTATGCCCGTGTGTTTAAGCCGACAGAAGTCAAGATGATGCTTTCGGCTTTTTCCAATATGGAAACTATCCATATTGCCGCCTATGCGCTATTGCTCGAGACAATCGGCATGCCGGACACAGAATTCTCTGCCTTCATGGATTATCAGGCTATGGCCGATAAGCACACCTATATGCAGGATTTCGGCGTCGAGACGGAAGCGGATATCGCCCGAACGGTTGCCATGTTCGGTGCGTTCACCGAAGGCCTACAGCTTTTCGCTTCTTTCGCCATGTTGATGAACTTCCCACGTCTAAACAAGATGAAAGGCATGGGCCAGATTGTAACCTGGTCAATCCGGGACGAGAGTTTGCATTGCGAGGGGATGATCAAACTTTATCATACATTCGCCAAGGAAACAGGCTGTGTCACGCCGGCTGTTGCTGATGATATTGTTGACTGTTGTAAGACTGTTGTCGGGCTCGAGGATAAGTTTATCGATCTGGCGTTTGAGTTGGGTCCGGTTGAAGGCATGACCAGTGAAGATATCAAGCGTTATATCCGCTATATCGCCGACTGGCGTTTGGGGCAGTTGGGTCTTCCTAAGGTATATGGGATCAAACATCACCCGCTCCCGTGGCTCACAGAGATCCTAAACGGCGTCGAGCATGCCAATTTCTTTGAAGCGCGTGCGACGGAATATTCCAAGGGCGCCACAACCGGTGCCTGGCACGGTGATGACGGGGTGTGGTCTCAATTTGAACAGCTGCAGTCGAAAAAACTTGCAGTTTCAGAATAGTTGGCCAAGTGCCCAGAATTCATCCCTTAAAGAGCGTTCGCAATTTTCGTGATTTCGGTAATTATCAAGCTAAAGACGGCGAAGAATTAGTATCGGGTAAATTATTCCGAGCGGCTCATTTCAACGAAACCAGCTCAGAAGACCGCGCACATTTAACGAGTCTTGGACTTGGGCTTGTTGTTGATTTACGGCATGCACCCGAACGCAAAAGACAACCTAATACGTTTCCGTCCGTGGACGATATTCAGACATTTTTTATGGCAGAACCGGGTAAGGCGCCAGAGTTCGCCCCTCATGAGATGTTCCTGAAAGAGAAGTTGGAAACTGCGAACGATGCTCGGAACTATATGATCGGGTCCTATGCGTCCCGCCCGGATAACCCGGCTTTTCAAAAAATATTTGCTGACACATTAAGGTTTATGGCGAGCGAGGGGGCGCCTCTGGTTGTGCATTGTACAGCGGGTAAAGACCGAACCGGAACTTTGGTGGCGATTATCCAAAAAATCCTTGGTGTGAGCGATCAGGATGTTCTCGATGATTACATGCTCACCATGAAAGCCGTTGATGTGGAAAGCTTTCTGGAGCCTGCGGCCAAATTCATGAGCGAAAGGTTTGATCGTATCATTAATCCAGACGCGCTCCGACCCATGTTCGGGGTCGAACCCGCCTATTTGCACGCTGCCCTGGAAACCATGGGGGACTTCGATAATTACGTGGAGAACGTTCTTGGCGTGTCTTCTGAAACAAAAGACGCCATACGCCGAAACTATCTAAGCTGATGCCGTACAGTTGACGACTTTGTCCGTGCCGACGGAACACGTAAAGCGGTTTGCACCCGCTTCGTCAAAAGGGACGTTGATCGATTTTCGCGGTTTCATGACTAGCGTCTCGGACATCGTAAACGCATTTAAGAAAAACAGTGTTACGGGCGTATAACTATAGTTCAGCCGAGCTACGACAACACCAGACTGAGCATTAAACATTTGGCTGTTTATTACAGAAGGATCGTAATTCGCAGGCCCACCTGTTGAAATCTGAGGTCCGAGCCGGGCGTATCCAATTTCGTTGACGGTCCCATCAGTCATCATCTGAAAGCTGCTGACTTCGATGGTCACATTATTTAGCTCGTTTGCATCAATATCCAAAACCGCAACGGTAGCCGTCATAACATCAGAGAGTTCGACGGAGTTTAACAAAGGTAATTGAGTGGCCAAATCAGCTGTCACGGCCGTGGCATGGGAGACGTTTCTATCAGCCATAATACCCATGGCGAGTTCCGACATCCCGAAATAAAAGGCGATCATAATGGGTGCTACCAGAGCAAATTCGATGGCGGCAACGCCTTCGCTATTCCGGCGCAATTTCCCAAGTGTGGGAAATTTTGAGGTTACACTGTTCAATAGCTTTCTACGAAAAGTCATGGTGCGCATCCTCCAGCAGGAAAGGGCTCGTTTCTAAAGGCCGTTGACGCCGTAATTACCCGGTGGTTACCAGGTTGGTTTGATAGACGGGTGAATTCACCCGGAAAGGCAAGTTTATGGAAATACTGAGCCCTTACGACGACTACCGACCGAGCAGCCGTTTGCATATAATTGTCTGGGGTCAGTGTGGGTTTATCAGGATCACTCGGGTCCGGCGTAATCGGTGTCACCGGTAGTAAATTGGGCTGAAAGCGTCCACTTGGCGAAGAGACAACATCAATCCGAAGATTGTCGCAGGTACCGATCGACATACGATCGCAGATGACAGTCTTGAATTCGGCCGCACCGCCACAACTGCCTTGAAACTCGCCTGTGCGTATATCTCTCGCGGCTTCATTCATGGAATGGGTCAAAGACGAGTTCATGAAGAACACGATAGCCAATTCTACAATTGAGAAAAGTAAGGCAAAAAATGGAACAGCCAAAATGGCAAATTCCAGTGCTGTGGCACCGTCTTGGTTTTCTTTGAGTCGACGCAGATACTTTTTATAAATTCGAAACATCCCATTCCCCGAACAAATTCGAGGCAATATATAGGCAAGAATGATTTATGTTCCGCAAAGGAACAGCGTTAACAAATCGTGTTTAGGGGTCTATTCGCCGGAAGGGTAGTAAGGCCGTCTTGGATCATCCTCGGCGAGTTCAGGTTCGCCTTCAACCGCCATTCCCACAAAACTAGGTTGTCTAGATATGCTGGATGATATGGCAGGGGTATTGATTTCTCGGGTTTCAGGTGTGTTGACCACAACGAATTCTACTGAATCGCCCAGCACAGGAGCTGGCAGGCAATAGGGTGCACAAGAATAGGTTTCCCGGGCGCGACCGGAATAGAGCCTGACATTACCCACAGAAACCGGTGCAACCACCTGGATATCAGAGTCAAAAATGGTTTGCCCAGCCATATTCAAAACGATCAGGTTGGTTTGCCCATATCCACGGCCCAAAACGAAAACTGTATCAGAGGAGTGCACAGACACGTCAGCAATTTTAGGATTACCAATAATCACTGCTGACGCGGGCTCACTCAGTCGCACGATCTCGGTTTTATTCAGCTCGACGCTGTATGTACCAGAGACATCACCCGCAAAAGCTGAGCCGGTAAACGATAACGACGCGACAAGAATTGTGGACAACGCCAGTTTTTTTCCGATGGACATTCCATTATCCTTCCAAGTTTTCAGCGCAAAGATAGTGAATGAAGCGTTTACAAATCGTTGATGACAACGCCGCAGTACGCTTTTTTTAGCTGATCTAAAGCCTTTTCTTTATAATGGGCGTATAAAAGTCGAGGAATAGATGAAAATCGCTAAAAATGAACGCCAAATAAATTGGTCATAAAATAATAGAATCTTTACTATATCGCTTAAACGGATCGTAACCCGCGTCACCTATAAACAAACACATCAGGGACTGGCCCTGTGAGGAATTTTCCTCTTAATGCATACGTGGGAGTTAGTTATGCAAAAATTGGTTACTCGTTATATCAAAGACGAATCTGGTGCGACTGCTATTGAATACGGCCTTATCGCCGCTCTGATCGCTGTTGCTTGTATCGCTGGTGCTCGTGCACTGGGTACTAACGTTGGCGGACGTTTCCAAGAAGTTGCCGACGCTGTTGGTACACCATAAGCGAAGCTTGAAAAACATAGGTTTTTGGCTGCCCTCTGGGCAGCTTTTTTTTTGTCAAAAATACAGTGCTCTCAACGCGATATTAACGGTGTTGAACTAAAAAACCTCATAACAATAAAAAAATTTATGGAGTTAGGGAATGTCGATTGCGTTTGTTATGTTCGCAGTATTTATCTTTGGGATGCTCTACACTGCGTATAAAGATGCGACAACCATGACTATCCCGAACTGGGTTAGCCTCATGATTTTATTGGCATTTTTTGCCGTAACGCCCTTTGTCTGGCAAGGCTGGGAGGTCTTTGGCACCCATCTCCTCGTCGGTTGCACCGTTTTTCTTTTTGGATTTGCCGTTTTTGCATTTGGTTGGCTTGGTGGAGGCGACGCCAAACTGATGGCGGCGACGGCTTTCTGGTGGCAATGGACCGATCTGTTGCAATATGTGTTCCTGACGACACTGGCAGGTGGCTTTATCGCTATTTTTATACTTTCCGGGCGGAAATTTGTCCCGGCATCGGTTCTATACTCCGACTGGCTGCATAAATTGATCAAAGATGAAACCCGTATGCCTTATGGTCTGGCACTGTCTTTTGGTGGCATTGTTACCCTGCTAAATAGCCGAATTTTCGAGGCTGCAGCCACATCTGGTATGGTTTTTTAAATAAACGCTGATTTTTGGCGGTTCTGTTAACTATTTCTTTGCCGAAGATTCCTAAAAATTAACCATGCTTTATGAAATCGGGTTCTAAATAGGCCTGATCATAACCGGTTAATCGGAGGGAAAGGGCAGGATCATGGACAGAAAAAAAATATTAATGGTAGTCCTTGTCGTCTGCGCATTCCTGTTTTTCTTCCCTTGGCTTAAGTCCTTGGGGAAGGCACCTGAACCGCGGGCGCAACTGCCACAACTTCCTTCTCAACCAATAGCTCCTGCAGTCGAGTACGCAGATGTTTTGATTGCTGCGAGCGACATCAGCTATGGAACTCGGCTCAATGAAAGCCATTTCAGCTGGAAACAATGGCCAGCGGATGCTGTGTCGCCTAATCACATCACACGCGATGTGAAACCAAGGGCGATTGAGGAATTCGCCAATGGCGTGGCCAAGTCTGAGTTTTATGCCGAAGATCCCATTGTTTCCCGGAAAATCATCATGCCAGGCGAAAAAAGTGTCATGGCAGCCCTTCTCAATCCGGGCATGCGTGCCGTCACGACCCGGATTTCTGTTGATACGGCCGCGGGTGGCTTCATCAAGCCAGGTGATAATGTCGATATTATCCTAACCCAATCCATCCAGAACTCACAGGGCGGAGGAAATTCAAAGCGCTACGTCTCGCAGACTATTTTCGAAAATGTTCGTGTTATGGCGATTGACCAAAATTTTGACCCGGACGGGGACGCGACTGTTATCGGATCGACCGCCACATTCGAAATGACGCAAGAGGATTCCGAACTTCTCAATCAATCGGTTGCGCAGGGTGACCTTAGTTTAACACTCCGTCCGCTTGGCAGGGGCTCTGTCCCAGGCCGTAGCCACGCCAAAGTTACCCGAAGCACCAACGAAGTGACCCACATGACGATTTATCGTGATGGTCAGCCTAGCCAGGTTGCTATCAGAGGACAATAAAATGAAGACAACCATGCTAAAAGAACTTGTCTTGGGCACAGCAATGACCCTCTCCGGCGCAGCTTTTGTGTCGTCTAATGCTAATGCGGGCGATCGCTCCTATGCTTACATTCAGTCGCAAGCCAACCATGCAAATAGCGTGAATATTGAATTACCAGGGCAAAGCCCGGTCAGCCGGTCAATCGTATTGCCTTACAGTAAATCGACGGAAATTGAACTGCCGGTTCCAATGATGGATGTCATTGTTTCTAATCCGGAAATTGTTGAGGCTATGGTTCATACGCAGCACCGAACAGTTCTAATAGGAAAGAAAACTGGCCAGACAAATGTTTATTTTTATGGGACAAATAATGAGAAAATTCTATCGCTAGAAATCCGGGTAGAACGCGATATTGGCGGATTGAATTCTCTTATTTCTCAACATGCCGAAGGCGCTAATGTGCAAATTCAGGCGGTGAATGACAATCTTCTGCTTACGGGCAATGTGCCAAATGCGGCTACAGCTGACAAGGTTTCTGCCATCGCCCAGATGTGGCTCGATGAAAATACCTCATCCGGGGTAGAGGGCAAGATAGTCAACATGCTCACAGTTGACGGCAAGGACCAGGTTTTACTCAAAGTGCGCATGGTCGAGATGCAACGCAGTGTGTCCAAACAGATGGGTATCAATCTGAATGCTATTGGCGATTTGGGCGGTGGATCATCGGTATCTTTACTCTCGAATAATGCCCTGCAGACGGGTGCTGGCCTTGCTGGCGTTTTTGATATTAATGTTGGGGGTGCGTTGGACCGGATTACGGGGGCATTTGACGCTCTGGAACGTGTCGGTCTTATTCGAACCCTCGCTGAGCCGACTTTGGCGGCCATCTCAGGTGAAACCGCGAACTTCCTTGTCGGTGGTGAGTTCCCGCTTTTAACCAATGTATTTTTGGATGATAATGGCCGAGTTCAACGTGAGTTCGAATTCAAACCTTACGGTGTCGCGCTCGGCTTTACCCCGGTAGTCCTCAGTGAGGGTAGAATTTCGCTCAATATTTCAACTGAGGTGTCAGAACCAACAACCGAAGGGTCTTTCGAAACGGGCGGTGTTTCATCGGATATTTTGGGCCTCAGAATTCGACGTGCCAATACGGTCGTGGAATTACCCGCTGGTGGCAGTCTCGTTATTGCTGGCCTTATTCGTGAAGAGTCCCGTCAAAGCATAGACGGAACGCCTGGTCTCAAAGATATCCCCGGTATCGGTGCCGCCTTTCGAAGCCGGGATGATCTAACGACCCAAACAGAGCTCGTCATTATTGTTACGCCATATCTGGTGGATCCAACGCATCCGGACAACTTGCAAACGCCCCTGGATACATTTGTCCCTGCTAATGACAAAAATGCTCTGCTTCTGGGTCGTATGAACCAAGTTTACGGCAACCAAATGCCTTCGAGTGGAAATTTAAATGGTCCGTTTGGGCACGTAGTGGACTGATAGGGGAATTCAATGCAAATGATAAGAAAAGCTCTGAAAATCAGTTTGTTAGGTGGCGGCCTCCTTGCCATGGCCGGTTGCGCAACTCCAATAGATAGCGAACCGCCGATCTATATGAAACACCCCATTCAGATATCTGAGTCTATCGAACGATTGGAGTTATATTCCCGTCCTGATGGCATGAGCCTTTCCGCGCGTGATAGTGAAGCCGTCGCGGGATTTCTGAGCGGATATGCCAGATTTGGCGATGGCCCATTGCATATGAATTATCCCGCTCAAACCAATTCGGGGGTTTTGCAAACACGTAGCGTCGTACAAAACATTATGGGCCAAATTGGCATGGGCGGAGCCCCCATCCAAGAGGGCCAATATCAATCGATGCCAAATGCGCCGGCTCCCGTTGTTATCTCTTACCGGAGACTAAAGGCTCTACCGAAAAACTGTGGATTGACGTCAAATCTTTCGCGAACCTACAACAATCAGCCTTGGCGAGAATTTGGGTGTAGTCAGAGTGCCAATCTGGCGGCAATGGTTCAGGACTATAGACAATTCCTGGAGCCGTATCCAATGGGTTCGCCTGATATGCGGCGCCGCATGACGGTTTACGATAAATATATCAAAGGTGAGAGCCCTGCTTCACAGCTTCCGCCAAACCAATCCATTACAGCCACTGAAGATCAATAGGCCGGATATAAGAATGTCAAATCCATCACAATTACCACCGCCTAACATGCAACCTTTACCTGCGCCGCAGGCAATGCCCGCGCCGCCAATGCCTGGCGCGCCAGTAGCACCGCCCGCTCAATCGCCCTATGGTCAACCCGCTCACATGGCGCCTGCGCCTGCTCCACACGCGCCAATGCAATCGCCGCCGCATCAACAGCCTTATCCGCAACCAATGCAGCAACCAATGCCGCAGCACGGCGCGCCTGCCCAGATGGGAGCCGTGACCATGCCTTCAGGTGCGGCGCCAGGATTTCATGCACCTAGTCCGGAACCCTATGGAGAAGGCGGTGAACTGGCCTTGCCAAACATCTCAATCCAGGCATTTTGTGAGCGCTCTGAAACCGCGGGCTCGATTCACGAAATGTCTCGTGATTGGCGGATGAAGCGTACAAATTTGAAAATTTTCATGGGCGGTCTCCCGGCGGCTCTAGATTATTATCACAAAGAAAGCACGCCCGCGCTTATTCTGATTGAGTCCGGAATGCGTGGAAACGAGTTATTCGCGCAGCTTGAGCAATTGGCTTCGGTTTGTGACGAAGGCACGCGCCTGATCATGATCGGCGCGGCAAATGACATCAAGCTCTACAGGCAACTTCTGGATAAGGGTGTCAGCGATTACATTGTACCACCGTTCCATCCGCTTAGTCTGATCCGGACTATTTCCGAGCATTTCGTAGACCCCGAAAAGCCATTTACCGGTCGGGTTTCGGCCTTTTACGGCGCCAAGGGTGGTGTGGGATCATCGACTCTGGCCCACAATGTCGCCTGGTGTCTGGCCGAACGCGTTCAGCAGGAAACTGCACTTGTCGATCTAGATTCTTCATGGGGCACAACAGGGTTGGATTTTGCCTATGATGCAACTCAGGGATTGGAAGAAGCCTTGAGCCAGCCTGACCGCCTTGATGATACCTTGCTTGACCGAATTATGCTCCGTCATACAGCAAAACTCTCTATTTTGCCCGCGGCAGGTACGCTGGATATGAATCCGATTATGAATTCCGATGCGTTCGAAACCGTTGTCAACGGTGTTAGGAAGATCAGCCCGATATCTATCCTTGATATGCCCCATATATGGTGCGACTGGACTCGCAATATTCTGACATCAGTCGACGATGTTATTATAACCGCGACCAGCGATTTGGCGAACCTTCGCAATACGAAAAATCTGATTGATTTCCTCAAAGCTGAAAGACCCAATGACTCAGCTCCGATCTTAATTCTAAATCAAATTGGCCGTTCTAAGAACGAAATCTCGGTTAAGGATTTTAGCGCTGCAATCGACATGGAACCTGCATTGGTAATAGGGTTTGATCCTGATTCCTTTTTCGAGGCCGCCAATGATGGGAAAATGCTGACCGATGTCAAAGCTGCAGGGTCGACCGTGACGGGCCTTACCCATATTGCCAATCGGATTAAGTCCGGCTCATTCGTGGGGTCAATGGAAACCACGGGCAAACGCAAAGGGCTTAAGTTGGGCCTAGGTAAATCAGGAAGCGGCGACAATGGTGGAAAGTCGTCTCTATTTTCTGTACTAAAAAGGAATAAGTAATCCATGTTCGGGAAGCGCCAATCAAATAATGCTGCGCTCAGTGCGCCTCAAGTTGAGGCGCCGGTTGAAGCTCCGAAACCACAGCCTGTTCAGCCAAAACCTGCGCCCGTTCAAAACAATAGCGGCAACGCGAGTGTTGCTGCTGATCGGTCCGAGGAATATTACGAAACCAAAGCGACGATATTTAACGCTTTGTTCGAGACGATTGACGTTTCGGCACTTGCAGGCATGCAGCCTGACCGGGCTCGCAATGAAATCCGGACTATCGTTGACGAGATTATTGCAATCCGCAACGTCCGTCTTTCGGTCGCCGAACAAAATCAGCTCATTGGAGAAATCTGTGACGATATTTTAGGCTATGGACCGCTAGAGCCGCTTCTGGCCCGCGATGACATTGCCGATATTATGGTCAACGGTGCGAAACATGTTTTCATCGAAGCCAATGGCAAAATGCAGAAAACCAATATTCGGTTTCGCGACAATCAGCAATTGATGAATATTTGCCAGCGGATTGTATCACAGGTTGGCCGCCGGGTTGATGAATCCAGCCCCATTTGTGACGCGCGTTTGTTAGACGGTTCACGGGTTAACGTCATCGCACCACCTTTGGCGATTGACGGGCCAGCATTGACCATTCGTAAGTTTAAAAAGGATAAGCTGAAACTCGATGACCTGGTGAAGTTTGGTTCAATTTCTCCAGCTGGATCCAAGGTTTTGCAAATCATCGGTGCCTGTCAATGTAATGTGGTGATCTCCGGAGGTACAGGTTCCGGTAAAACAACGCTCTTAAATTGTTTGACTGGTTTTATACATCCCGACGAACGGATTATTACCTGCGAAGACGCCGCGGAACTACAATTGCAACAGCCGCATGTGGTTCGTCTCGAAACACGCCCGCCAAACTTAGAGGGCAAGGGTAAAATTTCCATGGCGGACTTGGTCAAAAACTGTCTGCGTATGAGACCGGAGCGGATCATTGTGGGTGAGGTTCGTGGCCCGGAAGCCTTCGACCTTCTACAGGCTATGAACACAGGTCACGATGGCTCAATGGGTACATTGCACGCGAACTCGCCACGCGAAGCCCTATCCAGACTTGAATCCATGATTACCATGGGTGGGTTTAGTCTTCCTGCAAAAACCATCCGTGAAATGATTGTCGGTTCTGTTGATGTTATCGTCCAGGCGGCTCGACTACGGGATGGTTCTCGTCGTATTACACGAATTACCGAAGTTATCGGTATGGAGGGTGATGTTATTGTCACCCAGGATTTACTTGTCTACGAGATGGATGGTGAAGACGCACAGGGAAAAATCATCGGTGAACACAAATCGACAGGTATTGCCCGTCCAGCGTTTTGGGATCGCGCTCGTTACTTTAACTTAGAAAAAGAGCTGGCTGAAGCTCTGGATGCTGCAGGCGGTTAAGGCTTATGGATCCAGCTACACTCAGAGCGTTGGCAGGGACGATTTTTATCGTCGTATTGCTTTTCCTGATTCTTGGAGACGGCGGTTCAAAAGCGGAGCAAAGGGCTAAGAGCATTGGTCGACAAGGTCGTCCTGCAGAGAAAAAAGGCCGTTTGGGCTTTATGCGTGTTGAAGATACGAGCAAGCGCCGCCGGCAAATTGAAGAATCATTATCCAAGCTGGAAGCAGACCAAAAAACGCGCATGAAGCAAAGAAAGTCGCTCAAAGCTAAACTGACACAAGCAGACTGGAAGACCAACGCACAGAAATTCACTATTATTTCTGTTATTTTAGGCCTGATTTCCGGAGCGGGCACATTTTTTGTTTCACAAAACCCTCTGTTGTCGGCGGGCATCGGATTCGCGTTCGGGTTTGGGTTACCCCGTATTGTTCTCAACTCTGCCATTAACCGCCGGCAAAAGAAATTCACGAAACACTTCGCTGACGCCATGGACATAATCGTCCGGGGCGTTCGAACCGGTCTTCCATTGGGCGATTGTCTGAAAATTATTGCTCATGAAAGCCCGCAACCAGTTTCAGGCGAATTTTTGCGGGTTGTCGAAGGAGAAGCCGTTGGCGTTCCTTTGGAGGTATGTCTTGAACGAATGTTCGAGCGCATGCCGGTTGCTGAAGTCAATTTCTTTGCGACTGTTTTGAATATCCAGCGAACCACTGGTGGTAACCTTGGTGAGTCCCTGGCCAATCTTTCAAATGTGCTGAGGGGCCGGAAGCTTTTAAGAGAAAAGATTAAAGCTCTATCCGCAGAAGCCAAAATGTCCGCGATGATTATCGGGTCCTTGCCGATTGTCGTTATGGTCCTGATTTCGATTATCTCGCCAGATTATATGACTGAGCTTTACACGACACCAACAGGGCATCGAAACTTGGCAATCGGTGCCGGAATGATGGTCGTTGGAACACTGATTATGCGTAAAATGATTAACTTCAAGATCTAAAACTATGGGCAATGAATACGTATATATCCAAAATATTGGCTACCTGGCTTTGACGCTATTGGTAACCTGGACGGCCTATCAGATACTCGCGCCTTTACTCGAAGGTGATAAAATAAAGAAACGGATGAAATCTGTTTCATCCGCCCGTGATGCTTTGCGCGATCAGAGATTACAGGAGCTAAATCGTCAGCAGAATTCGCTTCGCGGAAACAATCGAGGCGGTATCAAGGATTTCGTCGACCGGTTTAGCCTGCAAAAGCTGTTGGAAGCTGCAAACTTGAAAGACAAACTGGCTCAAGCCGGATTGAGAGGCCAGCGTCCGATTTATATATTCTATATGTTCCGTTTTGTAGCACCCTTGCTTCTCGGGTTTCTGGGTGTGTTTTTCATGATCATCCTGAACTACTTTGACCTGAACCTTTCACAGAATGTTCTGGCGACATTATCATTGGTCCTCGCAGGTTATTATCTGCCGGCGATCTATGTAAAAAATCTCGCTGGTAAGAGAGCTACTAAAATTGCAGGTGTTTTCCCTGATGCGCTTGATCTGCTATTGATTTGTGTCGAATCCGGTATGTCAGTCGAATTGGCCTTTGCGCGCGTCTCGCAGGAAATGGCGGAAAACTCTGTGGAGTTGGCGGAGGAATTTTCTCTCACAACGGCGGAATTGTCCTATCTACAAAGTCGACGTCAGGCCTATGAAAATCTGGCTCGGCGCAATGACAATCCTGGTATTAAATCGGTCTCAACCGCGCTGGTGCAATCCGAACGTTATGGTACCCCTTTAGGGGATACCCTGCGGACGCTTGCCACTGAAAATCGTCAGATGCGCGTTATGGCGGCTGAGAAGAAGGCTGCAGCATTACCAGCCAAACTGACTGTACCTATGATCCTGTTCTTCCTACCAGTGCTCTTTATCGTTATCTTGACACCGGCAGCTATGAGAATTGGCGGCGCCTTCGCTGGATAATTCGCAAAAAATTTTCATCCATATTATTTATAAAAAAAGATACAAAAAAAGCGGCCCCAGTTTTGAGGGCCGCTTTTTTTAATTCAATGACGACGCGCTCTAGCGCCGCCTTAAGGCTCGCCGGCTTCTCTGGGGAACCATTTCATACGGTGAATAGGCTGGTTGCTGTTGACCAGGGTGGCCCTGTTGTTGCGGGTATTCTGGCGCCGGATAACCCTGCGCCTGACGAGAGTTTACGGACCGACTAATCCGGTCCAAAATATTGCCTTGCGGCTGGACGTTGGGCTGATGGGGAACAGTGACCCGGTTTTGAGATGATTTAGATGCGGCCGCCCGAGCCATTTCTGCCGCTGTACGAGGCGCACCGGCTTGTTGACCTACGACAGTCATAGAAGAGCGGTGTCCTAAATGAGATGGATGGCCCATTGGTGAGTTATAAGGCCGCGCATATGTCTGGGCCATAGCCGGAGACGGCGCCGTTCTATTCTGGGCTGTTGGCCGGGGCATAGGTGCTGTCTGCGGCGCGCTTCGCAACGGGGGAGTAGAAGCAGGCACTGATTTCTGCATCTGCGCATACTGGCCTGGCTTGCCTTGGAGCTGCAACACCAAGTCCAGATTTTGACGAATGCCATCGCCAGCTTCCGGATGATTGGCTGCCTGCCGTAGCCATTGTTCTGCCGTGCGCGGATCACCCGCTAGCGCAAAACTCAACCCCATATTGGCCATGATATTCGGATCATTGGGTGTGATCTGCATAGCGCGGCTATAATGTTGACGGGCCAGATCGTAATTGCCTGTCTGATCAAGAGCCGCACCTTTAAGCGACCATAACCGAGCATAACCCGGAGCGCCGTGCAAAGCTTTATCCAGAGGTTTAAGAGCTTCCCGCCCTTTTTCTAGCGCAATAAGTGCGGCCGCATGCTCGGCAATCAGATAAGGATCATCGGGATACATAGCCCGGGTTGTTTGAGTAATCTCGGCTGCTTTGGCTGCATTTCCCATTTTTCGAACTGCCGCCGCTAGTTTTACGGCAGCTTCGAGATCCGCGGGATTGAGTTGATATTCTCTGGACCAGAATGCGGCTTGAGCTAGGACATCCTGGGTTTCGATACTTGTACGCATTTGTCGAGTAGCTGGCTGATACTTCGACGGCGTCATCGTGTTGACCATCTCTTGCTCGGAATCGGAATAGTTCTTGGCGATAGAGCAGGCGGAAAGCGCAACCGTTGAGGCTCCCGCAACCAATAAAATGAGCCAATTTCGATATCTCATAGTCAGTTCCAAATTGAATGAACAGCAAAGAGGTTGCACGATGCACCTAATTGGTTAACAAACGTAAACAGCTGCGGTTAACGAGTAGTTACTTTTGGAAGGTATTATGAGTTCTTTTTTCACATCGGATGGGCAAAATACTGCCGATAATAAGACGATCCCAGTCTATATTATGCGGCCCGATAAGCTCGACGATGTTTATGGTAGTCTGAGTGAATTTCAGGCCAATTTCGTCCGTGCGACCGGTTTCAAGGCAGAACGTATGCAGGTGTCTAAAATTCCGGGTGAAAACGGAGAGATAGCCGCGATCCTGTTTGGAGCAGGAGCGGATAAAAAAGATGACCTGGGTCCCATCAGTCTTGGACAATTATCTGCCACGTTAAAATCTGGATTATACAGAATTAAAATGGCGCCCGAGGATTGGGACTCCTCGCTTATGGCCGTTGGCTGGGGTTTGGGGACCTACAAGTTTGACAACTACCTCAAAGACAAGAACAGGCCGCCCAGCCTTGATCTATCAAATTTAGGCAATAGTGATGAAATTCATTCGCTCGTGGATGCAACATTTCTGGGCCGCGATCTCATCAATATCCCGTCCAATGATATGGGTCCCGTTGCCCTAGAGAAAGCCGGGCGCGACCTCGCGGAAAAACATGGCGCGAGTGTCAAGGTTATTAAGGGCGTCGATCTTTTGGAAAATAATTATCCGATGATCCATGCGGTTGGTCGGGCTGCTCACGAAGCTCCTAGATTGGTAGAAATCGAGTGGGGTGATGCCAGTCACCCGCGCCTTGCTGTCCTGGGTAAAGGTATCACTTTCGATACAGGAGGCGTGAATATCAAATCTGCCAGTAGTGCTCGACTGATGAAAAAGGATATGGGCGGCGCAGCTCACGCTCTGGCTTTGGCGCATATGATCATGGCCAATCAGCTGCCATATCGTTTACATGTCCTATTGGCGATCGCGGAAAACGCCGTGTCAGCTGGCGCTTATAGACCTGGAGATATCCTGCAATCTCGGATCGGGAAAACCGTGGAGATTGACAATACTGATGCTGAAGGCCGCTTGGTGCTCGGCGATGCATTGACAAAAGCCAGCGAAGATAATCCGGATCTTATGATTGATTTCGCGACATTAACGGGTGCTGCGCGCGTTGCCCTAGGACCGTCTCTGCCACCGTTTTTCTGCAATCATGATGATTTCGTGACGCCAGTTGTTGAACACTGTGCCAAAGTCCATGATCCCGTCTGGCATATGCCGCTTTGGGATCCCTATTTCAAAATGCTGAGTTCACCCATCGCAGATATGAAGAATGCCGGCGGTGGATTTGCGGGGAGCGTGACCGCTGCACTTTTTCTCAAGCAATTTATTGGTGATACGCGTTGGATGCACTTCGACGTTTATGGTTGGAATCCCTCATCATCTGCAGGCCGACCAGCAGGGGGTGAGGTCTTTGCGATCAGAGGGCTTTACAACTGGTTAAAAACGTCACCGCTCTAGGTCGAAACCATTCGATTGCGGGCGAAGCTAAATGACCTTTCAGAAACCAATTTATGTCCAATAAAAGATAAAACAAGCGTTACTGGAATTGAGAACGCTATGAGTTGACCTGGCGAAGAGTCTGGCAATTGCAATAACAGGATTTGGGCAACGGGCCAATTTACCAGATAGATTGCCAATGCGAGCGCGGGCCAATTGTTCATAAAAGTCATCTTGTTTGCCGGCGTTTTCAGCAGCGCAATACCGAGCCATGCCCACCCTAAAATTAGAGATACAACAATGGCTTTCGTCCATGGGATAGCGGGAATAAAGTACATTAAACAGGCAAACCCTATAGCTCCGAAGCCAATGCCCATATTTGTTATGGCGCTTCCTGATAGCTTTTCCCAATAGGCTTGGACCGCCATACCCGCCAAAAAAGGCCAGGCCAATTGCGCTGCTAACACAATATCGCCGGGGATGGGTCTAACGGTTAAGTGAATTTGTAAAGCAGACACATAAAACAGAATGGACCCTACCGCCATGGCCAAGACTAAGACACGACTCTTAAAGATTTTCAAGTGATGCCCAATGGCAACAGCGATATGGGCGATGATACCCCATTTGAGGGTCCAGATGCTGCCCTGAATAAGGCACATATACTTGGCATTATCCAATAAACCGGGAAGAGGTTCGCCTGGCCGAATACAGGTAATCGTGCCGAAAAAATATTTCCCGAGTGTCTTAAATATTTCCCAAGGCGTGCCTTTATTGACGCCATAAACTGGATAAATTATCCCGATGATAATCAGCGTTACAAAAAACAAGAATGGTCCGTTCCGTAAAAATCTCGACTCCAAATATTTTACAGGTGAGATATTTTTCTGAACGCTTCGCATGGCAAGCAGACCTGAGAAAAAGAATAAGAGCGCAATTCCGATCCAACTGGGATCATATCCAAGTTGTATAAACCACTCAGGATTAGGCTCGCCAGCTGCATTGACAGGGCCAATAGGCATGGTGGAGGCATAACCGATAGAGATCATCACAACGATGATGATCCGCAAAGCGTTCAGCTTTGGCATGAAATCATGCTTATGGGATGTGTCTACCCCCGTCATATCCACCTTTTTAGCCCAGTTGAGAGCGGATAATCCCTCAAAATGATTAAAATTTGTTGGAAAAAACATGAGTCTTTTTAAAGGGTTAAACGTCCCGTGACTCCTCTATCCAATAATGCACTTGACCGAAGAATCTTGGCCGTGCGAATCCTTTCCCCTAAGAGGTGATTTGTTTTTAGCAGGTGAGGGGAATATGACGGCAAAAGTCGTCCCGGTTCGGTTTAATCGAAAAGACGCCCTGGCGCTCTGGCACGATGTCACTCTTAATAGTGTCCGCGCTTCAGATCAGGCGCTTTCACCGCGACAAATGGTGATTTTAACCAGCATCTATCTTGAGAGTGGTCCCCATACTGTTCGGTCTTTGGCCCACAAAATGGAGCTAACCAAATCGCCAGTCTCCCGGGCCATCGATCAATTAGAAGCGCGCAAATTCTTACGCCGATGTGCAGATCCCAGAGACAAGCGGTCCATTATTATTGAGCGGACGCCACAGGGCACCCATTATCTTAGCCAGTTTGCGGATGATATCCGCGAAAACCTTAAGAGTACCGGACAGGTCGCTTGAAAGCCGTGACTGACGCCAGAAATTCCATCGATATCCAAAAATTTCCAAAACGGGAAACGTTGCAAGTTGCTTGTGCCTCGACCTTTATGCGTCGATCTCCAAAACCCTCGGCAAGCGCGGAAACGGAGCTCCTATTCGGAACGCTTTTTCATATTCATAAAATCGGTCGAGCTTGGGTTTGGGGGCAGTCGGAGTGCCGACTGCCGGGAACCCGCTACCCGGGCTATGTTGGATGGTGCCGAACCCGTGATTTAGGCGAAATGGAAATGTCATCTTCGCACAAAATATCCACCCTTACTGCGCCAATCTTTACGAAGCCCGATATCAAAAGCCCTGTGACTCACCACTTATCTATAGGTTCGACCTTTGCAGCGTTGGATCGTGAAGACAGATTTTTAGAGACTGCAGATGGTTTTGTGCATGAGGCTCATTTCAATGAAATCGATCAACGTCCTGAGATCATGGACTGGGTTGAGATCGCGGAGAGTTTTCTAGGGCGTCCCTATATCTGGGGTGGCATAAGTGGCTTTGGGCTAGATTGTTCGGGCCTCATTCAATCGGCCTTACGTATGTCGGGATCGGATGCGCCGCGGGATTCTGATCAACAGTCGGAAATGGGGAGTGCGGTGGCGATCAATCCATCATTATCTGGGTTAAGACGTGGTGATCTTGTTTTTTGGAAAGGCCATGTTGGCGTCATGACATCTCCGACCCACCTGCTTCATGCCAATGCATGGCATATGTGCGTGGCCAGCGAGCCTTTAAAAACGGCTGTTCAAAGAATTGAGAAACAGGCCGGTCCTATTACAGCGATCCGGCGATTGTAATTACTCGTCAGCGCCTACGGCGTCTTTGGCTTTGTCCAGAAGCTTACCTGCACCATCTTTGACTGTTTCCGCACCGTCTTTGACGGCGTCAACGGCATCACCGGCGCCATCGGCTACTTTATCGGCCATAGCGCCAGCGCTGTCCTTGATATCGGTTGCAACGTCACCAGCCTTGTCCATAACGGCCTCGGCTCCGTCTGCCGCTTTTTCGACGACGGTTTCAGAACCACTGGCCATTGTGTCGGCTGCACCGTCCATTTTGTCCTTAATCACTTCGATTGTCGTCGTGGTGTCCCCCTCAGCCGGAGCAGAAATACCTTCGACACTATCGGCAGGAACCGCGCCTGGTGCCGCCGCAGCGACAGGCAATGCAACGGGTGCGTCGGATAAAGACCGCAAGTAAGCAATCAAGGCGGCGCGTTTGGCAGGCTTTTTCTCGCCGCCATAGCCCATTTTTGTACCCTTCACGTATTTGGCCGGACGCGTCAGGAATTTGTCCAATTCCTCATAACCCCAGTCAATGCCCATGCCAGCCATGCCAGATGAGTAGGAATAGTTGATTGATCCCGCTTTGCGGCCCACTACATTCCAGAGGTTAGGGCCCTGAAGATTGTCGCCCCCTGCGTTGACGGTATGACAAGTTGAACAGGCTGCGAAATATTTCTCGCCCTTTTCAACATCCATAGCCGCAATCCAGTCGGCTTGAGGAAACGGCAGTTCTTTTTCTTTGCCTTTGTCTTCGTCTTTAGGCTTGCAGTCACCGCAATATGCCAGGCCTTTCGGTGCATCCACGTTCATCATGCCGTGGGAAATATCCTTGATAATCATAAAGCCCAAGGCTGTCGCCAAAATGGCAGCTGCATATTTATTGAAGGTCAGGTTACCGGCCATAGTCTTATCCTGTCAGCTCGCGGGCTCGAATTTGCCGCTTTACTATTAAAATATAGGTATCAAGCCAACCGAATTTCTGCGTTTTTATGAATACAGTCTTGCGGCGAAGGGTCGCAAAGGCTTTAAGGCGGGTTCGATTATGCGCACACTGATTGTTATACCCGCTCGCATGGCGAGCACAAGATTGCCTGATAAACCGCTGGCCGATATTCATGGCAAGCCCATGATTGTGCACGTCTATGAGCGCGCGATCGCCGCGGATATTGGACCTGTTATAGTCGCCTGCGCAGAGGCAGAAATCGTTAAAGTCATTGAAGAAATCGGCGGCATGGCTGTTTTAACCGATCCGACCCTACCTTCGGGTACAGATAGAGTAAAAGCCGCCGTTGACCTCTTCGATAAAGACGGCGATTACGACGTGATCGTCAATGTTCAAGGTGACATGCCCGCTATTGACCCAGACATTATCACGCAAACGGTCGATGTTCTGGGACGGAACGAGGGCGCTGATATTGCAACGGCGGTCGTACATACTCATTCAAAACGGGAGATTTCCGACCCCAATGTCGTTAAGGCTATTATGGCAAAGGATGGTCGCGCTCTTTATTTTACCCGGGCTTCGGCGCCCAGTGGAGAGGGCGGTGTCTGGCACCATGTGGGGCTTTATGCTTATCGTCGGGAAGCCCTTGAAAAATTCTGTCAGCTGGATCCATCGCCCCTTGAAATCCGGGAGCGGTTGGAGCAATTACGGGCGCTCGAAAACGGAATGACAATTTACGCGACGGAATTGGAAACGGCACCTGATGGGGTCGATACGCCAGAGGATCTTGAACGCGCCAGAGTATTATTAGGGGAAACACCATGACGGGACAGATCCACTATCAAGGTGAACCAGGCGCTTTTTCCCATCTGGCCTGTTCACGATTTTTTCCCGATCACCAGCCTATGCCGTGCCAAAGTTTCGCAGCCGCCTTTGCAGCAGTACGCGCCAATAAGGGCGACTTAGCCATGATCCCGGTGGACAATTCTGTGGCGGGTCGAGTTTCTGATATTTATCATCTCTTGCCAGAGGGTGGATTAAAAATCATCGGCGAACATTATCTGCCGGTGCATCACAACTTATGGGGTGTGCCCGGGGCCAAGCTCGCAGAAATTAAAATTGCTCGGTCCCATCCAATGGCATTGGGTCAGGTTCGAAAACGTCTTGCAGGGTGGGACATCACGCCTAAAACTGACACGGATACGGCGGGGGCTGCAAGACGTGTGGCTGAAAGGGGTGACAAAACAATTGCCTCTGTTTCATCTGCCTTGGCGGGCGAAATCTACGGGCTCGATTTGTTAGCGGAAAATATCGAAGACGCCGCCCATAATACGACTCGGTTTCTGGTTCTGTCGGAGAATGGCTCTGAATTACCGGCACCTGATACGCCAGTGGTCACCAGTTTTGTGTTTCGAGTTCGCAGTGTACCGTCTGCGCTATATAAGGCACTTGGTGGTTTTGCGACCAATGGGATCAACATCACCAAGTTGGAAAGTTATATGGTTGGCGGGTCTTTTCAAGCTGCACAGTTTTACATGGATGTCGAAGCCCATCCGGACAATGACAATATGAAACACGCCATGGAAGAGCTGGGGTTTTTCTCCGAGGAAATCATCACGCTGGGCACATATCCCGCCGATGCTGTTCGGGGCATGTCGTAGAATGCGAGTATGGGTAGCAGCTTTTTATTCAATGACGCTGCTTTCTGCCTGCTCGGAGACACCTGTCGGTGAGTCTGTTTACACCGCATGGCTGGATGACGATGCGCTAGGCGGATATGATGTCGTCACGTTTTATTCCGGCAAACCTTTGATGGGAAAAGAGCAACACCAAATCAAATATATGGGCGTCGATTGGAGTTTTTCTACTCAGGCAAACATGGATTTGTTCAAGACCAACCCCGAAGCCTTTATCCCGCAATATAGCGGCTATTGTGCCTGGGCCGTTGCCAATGGCAAACTGGCCAAGGGATCGCCTGAACACTGGCATGTGCGGGACGGGCGTCTTTATCTGAATTTTAATGAGCGTATTCAAGAGCGATGGGTGCGCGATATCCCGGCCTTCATAAAAAAGGCTGATGCTTTCTGGCCCGAGCTGAGCCAGCAATAGGCTATTTTGAGATCCAGTGTCTTAGTAATTGATGAGCAATCGTAAATCGCGGTGGCCGCAAAAAAACCTCGCTTTGTTTGGCGAAGACAGCCTTGACCTCATCCTTGGTAAACCATTGTGCCTTTTCCAGCTCATTCGTGTTGACGGTAAAATCTGTCTGCTCGGTTTCACAGGTGAGGCCAATCATCAATTGGCTTGGAAATGGCCAGGGCTGGCTAAAGACATATTTCACATTTCGAACGTCAATGCCCACTTCTTCTTGGGTCTCCCGAATGCAGGCTTCCTCGATACTCTCGCCTGGTGATACAAATCCGGCCAGGGCTGAAAACGCGCCGTCGGGCCACCCAGCCGAGCGCCCCAGCAGGCAATGATCACCTCGCAGGATCAACATGATCGCTACCGGATTGACTCGTGGAAAATGATCCCGATTGCAATTATCACAATGACTATAGAGCCCGCCATTCATGACGGTGTTTTTCGTGCCACATGCTGAGCAAAATGGGTGATGGTGAAACCACTGAAATAACGCGCGTCCGCGCCCGGCGATTGCCAGATCGTCGGCAGGCATCCGACCGGCAATCATCCGCATTTCCTGAAATGCCTCTTTGGGAATGACCGCCTGATCATCGGCCAGGCTGAAAGCAAAAACGGGTGTTTTACCGTTGAGGCCTAGAAAGACCGGTGCCGGTTCGGCCACATTGGTCCCCTTGAGCTCATTGGGATGTATTTTCCAAAGTTGTCCCTGCTCATTCACAGCAGGTCGACCATCCATAAAGAGAACCGCTTCGCAGTCCTTGTTTTGTAGATGTCCGTTTAGGGCTTCCATGGTGCGGCCTTCTTCATCATGATCCAAAGGTGCGCCTGCGAACGGCATTATAAAATCGTCTTTTGTCATAGACTCTAGCTAAAGGCTTTTCCGTCAAGGGCAACCGAAATTTTAGGATTGATATTTTTGCTCCCTTTCGCCATAAGCCGCCGCGGAAGGCTGGCTTGGACGGAAATCCTCGCCAATCCGGTCAGGTCGGGAACGAAGCAGCCGCAACGAGTCTTTTTCGGGTCAGGTTCAGTCTTCCACCTTTTATTATTTTCTTTTCTCATTTCTGGCCCTTTAATCTCGCCTGGTGACTCCGTATAAGGTTGAAATGAGCGAGTCTCCCAATACGCAAACCTATCAGGTTCTGGCCCGGAAATACCGGCCAACGACCTTTGAGGATATGATTGGACAAGAATCCATGGTCACGACCTTGACCAATGCATTCAAGGCCGGTCGGATCGCTCACGCATTCATGCTCACGGGTGTACGGGGTATCGGCAAAACGACGACGGCCCGCCTGCTAGCCCGTGCACTGAATTATCAGAGCGACAAGGTCGACGGGCCCTCAACCGATCTGGCCAAACCGGGCATACACTGTGAAGCGATCATGGCGTCCTCCCATATGGACGTTCTGGAAATGGACGCCGCGTCGCGGACAGGCGTAGAAAATATGCGTGAGCTCCTCGACGGCGTTCGATATGCGCCTGTCTCCGCCCGCTATAAAGTCTATATCATCGACGAGGTGCACATGCTCTCGACGGGTGCATTTAATGCGCTCCTTAAGACACTCGAAGAGCCGCCGGATCATGCCAAATTTATTTTTGCCACAACGGAAATCCGCAAAGTTCCGGTAACCGTGCTCTCTCGCTGTCAGCGTTTTGATCTGCGCCGGGTAGAAGCGTCAGTCCTCAAGGACCATCTGAGCGGAATTTGCACATCTGAAAACGTCAAAGTGGACGCGGCCGGATTGGGGCTGTTATCCCGGGCCGCCGAAGGGTCGGTCAGGGACGCGCTGTCACTCCTGGATCAAGCGATTGTTCAAGGCGGCCTCGACGGGTCGGCTGTTACTTTGGATGAAGTGCAATCCATGCTGGGTCTGGCCGATAGAGGTAGAGTGGTTAATCTGTTTGGCAGCGCGGCGACAGGAGATGCGCCCGCAGCGCTCACGGAAATGCGCGCGCAATATGACGATGGGGCAGACCCGATTGTCATTATGCGCGATCTCTTGGATATTTGTCACGAAGTGAGCCGGGCTAAGACATTAGGAGATAACGCCGAGTTTGACAGCTCTCCCGATCAGGCCAAACAGTTAAAAGAATTGGCCGAGGGTCTGACAACCGGACAATTGACTCGCATCTGGCAGATGTTGCTCAAATCTTATAGCGAGGTTCGGACGGCGCCTGTGCCTTTGGCCGCGGCAGAAATGGCGCTCCTAAAAATTGCCATTGCGGGAGAGATGCCACCACCAGAGCTCGCGGGCGAGATATTAAAGGAAATAAAATCGGGAAATTTTAAAGCGCCCGTTATCTCTCCAATCAGATCAGGTAACGGGCGGCAGCCAGATCCGGTCATGACTGATACAGGTGGTGGTCCCGCCGCCATGACCGCTCCGCAACCTGTCCCTGTTTCGGAACCCAAACTGCAAATCAGCAGTTTGGCTGAGTTCGTGGAGCATTTGCCTGATAGTCAGATACAGCTTAAATATGATGTAGAGCGCTATGTCCGCGTTGTTCGCTTCAAGCCTGGATCGATTACGATTGCGAAAATGGAGCGGGCGCCGGTCACGTTGGTAGGCCGAATGGTCGAAGTGCTCAGAGAGATGACGGGCGACCTATGGTTGGTTGATCAGGTTGACGATGAGGGTGCTCCGTCGCTGGCGGAAGCCCGCAAAACGGCCATTGCCGAGCAGGATGCCCGCGACCGATCCCATCCGGCCTTTGAACACTCACTGTTAAAAAAAGCTAAGCTCCTTGAAATAAGGGACGTCCCGACTAAATCAGAGACAAATATCATTGCTGCCGATTTTGGTGCTGAACCGCAGGAATTCAATTCAGAGGAAGATGACGTATGAAAGATTTAATGGGTCTAATGAAACAGGCCAAGGAAATGCAAGCCAAAATGCAGGAGGCGCAAAGCCAGGTTGCCGATATTGAGGCCACGGGCCGCTCAGGTGCTGGCATGGTCGAAATCACCATGACGGGTGAGGGCAATATGAAGGGTCTAAAAATTGACCCCAGCCTGATGAGCGAAGAAGCTGAAATTCTTGAGGATTTGATTGTGGCCGCTTTTCAGGATGCCAAAGTCAAACTGGATGAAGCGCGGGCCGAGACCATGAAATCCGCTTTTGGCGGTATGGAATTACCGCCTGGGATGAAAATGCCGTTTTAGATTTGTAAAAACATTCAGAACACACAATAATCCCCGGCATTGACCGGGGATTTTTTATGCGCCTGATAATTGGATTTTTAACCGCCGCCTTCATAGCTGGCACCACTTTTGCCAAAGAGCCGCAAAAACCTCCAGCCGTCCAATTTGACAGCCGGATCAGTCCACAGATTTCAGAAAACGGCATGGTCTCTGCCCAAGAGGCTTTGGCTGCTGGTGTGGGGCAGGCGATATTACGTCGCGGTGGTAATGCGGTGGACGCGGCCGTAGCCACGGGGTTTGCTCTGGCAGTGACCCACCCTCAGGCCGGCAATTTGGGCGGTGGCGGCTTCATGATGGTCTCCCAGGCAGACGGCGAGGTTGTCGCCATTGATTTTCGCGAAATGGCCCCGGCGGGTTCGACAAGAGATATGTTCCTTGGGGCTGACGGCGAAGTCGACCGGGATATTTCCTGGTGGTCTCATAAGGCTGCCGGCGTACCGGGAACGGTCATGGGCATGTTGGATGCGCTGGAGGCCTATGGAACCATGAGCCCGAGGCAAGTCATTGGCCCGGCGATTCGTCTGGCGGAACAGGGATTTCCAGTGTCTTATTCGCAATCGGCGTCTTTTGCAGAGCACAAAGAGTCTTTGTTCAAAGATCCATCGACAGTCGCTTACTTCTTCAAGCCGGGCGGAAAGATCTATCAGAATGGCGAAGTCCTGAAGCAAAAAGATTTAGCAGAAACTTTGCGCCGGATTGTGAAACATGGTCGCGACGGATTTTATAAAGGTAAGACAGCCGATCTGATTGTCGCTGAAATGCAGGATGGCGGCGGGCTCATCACCTATGAGGATTTGGCCAATTATCATTCCGTCATTCGAAAGCCCGTTTCAGGCACCTATCGCGGCTACGAAGTGTTCTCCATGCCGCCGCCGTCTTCAGGAGGCGTACATATTGTCCAAATGCTGGGTGTGCTCGAAGGGTATAATCTTAAATCCGACGGGCATAACAGCGCCGCCTATTTGCATAAGCTTATTGAGGTGATGCGGCGCGCCTATGCGGACCGGTCCAAACATTTAGGCGATCCGGATTTTTACGATGTGCCCGTAGCCGCCCTGACCGGTAAAAATTACGCGGACCAGACCCGGTCTGATATTGACCTGCGTAAAGCTAGTCGATCCAGTGACATCGCCCCCACAACGATTTTCCCGGATGAGAGCCCCGCCACCACTCATTATTCCGTCATGGATAAATGGGGCAATGCTGTGGCCGTAACTTATACGCTCAATTTTTCTTATGGCAGCGGACA
>JAHDBU010000071.1 GCA_020630275.1 Hellea sp. | reverse complement strand
CGCAAAAACCAAAGCTTGCGAAGAATATAGCTCTGGCGCGCTCTTCCCATGTGAAGGTCATTTATACTCCTGTCTGAGATGGATCAGCATTTCTCTTTCTGGCAAATCAGTTGGCAAAACCAGATTTGATACCAAACCCAGTTTTTCTAGAGTTTTCAAAACCCACCAGCCTGGATCCGGTTGGTCGGGATTTAGTCCAATCTTTGCGCTTTCTGGGAAGGCATGGTGGTTATTGTGCCAGCACTCACCGGCCGTGATGATCCCGCAAAATCTGACATTATGACCTTGCACGGCGGCTCCGTCGACAATCCATTCCTTGTGCCCTTGATTATGGGCGAACCAACCGACCAACCAATGGCCAAAGATTGAGATGCTAACTCGGGCCCCGATGCCCCAGGCGACATATCCCCAGCCACCAGCGAGAAAGAGCAAGGCGGCTATGGGGATTTGCTGTAAGAGTGCCGTTCTTTGAATAAGGTTTAGGACCGGATCTCGAGTGAGTTTTTGAGGGAACTCATAATTGGGAGGATTATCCAAGATCAATCGACAGTGAATTTGATGCCAATAATCTCTGAGGATTGGAGAGCCATGCCGCAGGTAAACATGACATTGCTCTTTGCGCTGCGCCCAATCCCGCAGGTCATGGGTGTACATCATGCTATATGGTCCGCCGAGACCGACCAGCGTTCCGAGCCAAACACCCAGGCGCTCCAACCATTTGGGGCAGTCAAAGCTGTCGTGAATGAGCTTTCGATGCATGCCCAAAGAATGACCGCCAATGATGGTGGTCGCCGTTACGATCAGAAATGCCAAAACCGCACCCCAGCTGAAATGAATTGTTCCAAGGACAATCCAAAGCAAGGTCATGGATGTCCACCAGATTGATTTCACCGGGCTCCAAACAATCTGTCCTCTGTGGCAGTCCGAATTGGGTGTATCTTTAATGCGGTCTTCAATGCGTCTCATTTTTACCCCTCATCACAAAACATACCGCTCTGGTCGACGAGTGTGCCGAAAAGGGGATGGACGAGTTTAAGGGTAAACTCGAACCATCCCTCGCCGTGATCGGCGTGCCCCACAGTCAGTTCGCCGGGCGTTAGCCATTTCGGCAGAGCAACCCGCCATTTGTCCAGGCCCAGAAAATATTGATCACTCAAGAATAGAAGCGCCTCATTCTCGACTTTGAGCTTGAGGCTCATGCCGATGCCATAGCCGACATATTCGAATAGGCCAGTCGGTCCAGTAAAACGTTTCGTACTGTGAATGACCTGCGGAAATCCGCTGGTTCGGCCATATTGGCGGGTCCAGAATTGGCCGCCGCCCTGTTGGTCTTCGGTTACCGTCACGACGGCTGCCTGATTTTCATTATCGTTATCGAGCGGCAAGGGCGCGCCGATGGGTTTGAGCAATTTGGCCAACCACCGCCCAACCGTGTTCATCCGGGTATATTGAATATAACCTTTATAAATGGCGCTATATCCAGTGCCCAGTTTTTTGCTGAACCGTTTTTGTACGGTGAGGGGCAGGGCATGCCAATTATCTTTGCCGACAAGGCGGCGAAAGCGCATGTCGACGAGTGTTCCGGCAGAGTCCCGCGTCTCAAAACCGGTATCGGTATAACGCGTAAGCTTTGCCATGATTGCCTCCTTTTACTTGTCCTTTTTTCCGAAATTCAAAAGTCCGACGACTTTGTCTCCCATTTTAATGAGTTTGCTAAGCGTACCGCTGGGCAGGTTTTCCATTTGCGCGTACCAACGGTCCATGCTGGCCGTGAAATCCCGCATATCCGTGAGCCGTCGTTTTTGCTCTTTGGTCACAGCCGGATCGTCGTCTGCTGCTCTCAAACATTGCTGCAGGGTCTGCAGGGCCGGGTCGATTTCCCGGGCTTTGCGCACGGCTGCGATTTTACGGGCAACTTCCCAGACATCCGTATCTGCTGTGAAGTGATCTCGTCGGTCGCCTGCAATTGGAACGCGGCTAATAGTGCCGATAACCAAGAGCTCTTTGATACTGTTAGAGACATTAGAGCGAGCCACGCCAAGGATGTCTGTAATCTCTTCGGCATTTAAAGGGCGCTCGGTGATGAAAAGAAGCGCATGGATCTGGGCGACTGTCCGGTTGACGCCCCAGCTCGTGCCCATATCACCCCAATGCAGTATAAATCTCTGTACCGCATCGGGCATTTCCGCGAGGGTTTTAATATTTTTAGTAATTTCTGTCATGACAGAAATATATGTATTTTCGGAAACATATGCAAGGCGCATTTTGTCGCGTGGTTAAGAATCCGTTGTGTTTTGAATGTTGTTAGACCTGCATCAATGAATATAAGGGGGAGGATGTCAGTTGGTTGCTGACGCAGGAGGATGAAATATGAAGCGTTCTTTATTGTTTGTTCCAGGCAATCGTCCCGAACGGTTTGAAAAAGCCTGCGCGTCTGGTGCGGATCTGGTTTGTATTGATTTGGAAGATGCTGTGGCTCCACAGGATAAAGACGAAGCCCGGGCGACGGTCATAGAATTTTTATCGGGCACCAGCCATGATCACGTATCCTTACGGATCAATGCGGCCGACAGCGCCTATTATAAAGATGATGTCAAATCCCTTGCCAAAGCGGCGCCTGAGCTCCCATTCGTGATGATGCCTAAAGTCAGTGAGCGGGACGACATCAAAGAACTCGATAAAGCCCTACCTGAAAAATGCGGACCCATTCTGGCGCTGATCGAGAGCGCAAAAGGCTTGGTCAATTGCGAAGAAATTTTATCTCATGACCGGGTGGCCTATGCCATGTATGGGGCGATTGATTATGCCGGCGACGTGGGCTGCGGCCCTGAATGGAACAACCATGTCTATGCGCGCTCCCGCTTGGTCGCTGCAAGCGCGGCCTTTGAAGTTACCTTGTTTGATACACCTTATATTGATGTGAAGGATCCGGACGGGTTAGAAAATGCGACCCGCTGCGCTCGCGCTCTGGGCATTTTTGCCCGTGCCGCTATCCACCCGGCTCAGATCGCGACGATTCATCAGGCTCTTTCACCCACTGAAGATGAGGTCGCGCGCGCACAACGTGTTGTCCAGGCTTATGAGGCCTCAGGTGGGAATGTAGCGCTTTTGGATGGTAAAATGATCGAGGCTCCCATCATAAAAGCCGCGCGCCGTGTCCTAGCCTGGGCAAAAAGCTGACATAATAAAATGCAGATTGAGCCATAATTGCGTCACATAGGCTCTTTACCCCTTTTATGAGTCACGGCATAAGGCCGTCAAACTGACAGGAAGTTTCATGGCTGGATTTTTCAAACGTATCTTCACTTGGTGGAATGGTCATACATTCGGAACCAGCTGGCAGATTGGCCGCAAGGGTGAAAAAGTCGGCACAGACGCCTATGGCAATGAATATTATCAGGAGCGCGGCAGCGATGGTTATGATGGCCGTCAGCGGCGCTGGGTAAAATATAACGGCTATGCCGATGCTTCGCGGGTTCCGCCAGAATGGCATGGCTGGCTGCACCACATGTATGACAGTATTCCGGATGAAGCGGAACTCGTTGATCATGATTGGATCAAGGAGCACCACCCCAATCTAACGGGTACAGTGTATGCTTATAAGCCACAGGGCAGCCTAGACCGCGGCGGCGCGCGCGCCAAGGTTTCTGGCGACTACGAAGCGTGGAGTCCGGAAGGCTGATATGCGTCGGCTTTTGTCCATAGTTTTGGCAATGGGGCTCATTGGCACTTCGTTTGCAGCCGAAGAAGTAATTGAAAATACCAATATTGTCGGGTCCGAGGTTGTGCTTCGGACGCTGGATAAAGTGACGGCGACGACCGAGGATTTCACCGTAAAGGTCGGCGACAAGCTGGAATACGGCTCTCTGCGTGTTGAAGTGAAGCGCTGTGAGAAAAAGCCCCCGGAAGAAATTCCGGCAACTTGGGCTTTTATACAAATTTTTGATAAGCGCACTGATGGCGGTGGTGAAGAAGTCGAGGGCGGCGCTAAAGTGTTCTCAGGCTGGATGCTGGCTGAACGGCCGGCAATCTCTGCCTTGGAGCACCCGGTTTACGACGTCTGGGTGCTAGACTGTAAGGCGTCCAGCCGACTGAGATAATTAGGCTGGGTGAAAGCTTGTCTGAATGGCTAAAGCTTCTTTTAAGCGATCATGAAATTCCGCGCGGATGATTTCGACGCCGCCCAATGAGCGCAGGTGATCCGTCATGAATTGGGTGTCGAGCAGGGTATAGCCCCGCATCTTCAATCGTTCGACTAAATGATACAGTGCGACCTTTGAAGCGTTTGTTGCGCGTGAGAACATGCTTTCTCCGAAAAAAGCACCTCCGACAGAGACTCCGTATAAACCGCCGGCCAGCTTTTCGTCTTTCCAGACTTCAACACTATGGGCATGTCCCATAGCGTGGAGCTGGTTGTAAAGAAAATCGATGCCGCCATTGATCCAAGTGTCAGGCCGATCTGCTGTTTCGCGGGCGCACTCGTCTATGACCTCGGCAAAACATTTATCAAATGAAACCTGAAATTCCTCTTTGCGAATTACTTTGCGCAGAGATTTCGATATATGAAGCCCTTCGAGTGGGAGGATGCCGCGCACATCCGGATCAACGAGGAATATCCCGCGGTCTTCCCGGCTTTCGGCCATGGGAAAAACGCCCCGTCGATAGCAATCTAGTAATACGTTGGCGTCAAATCTTTCCATAGGAGCTTAGATCAAACAGGTTTCTCGTGGTGGTCAAGAGCGAATAGCTATCACATCTGCACTAATGTTCTTTTAATGTTCAGGGGGTAAAGGGTTAGCGGGCGTTAATCGGTGTAAAAAGTGCGCTTTATGCTTAATTTTTTGCTAAATTGGCATTGTTTCCCATAAAATCCCATGATATCCCATTTTAAGGTTGGCTTGTCCCAACCTTTGAGGGGAAATATGTTTTTGTCGACGACCACAAATAATCTGGATGCAAAGGGCCGTGTTTCTGTGCCCTCTGATTTCCGGTCTGTGGTCATGGATAGTGGTTTTGACGGTATTGTTGTCTGGCCCAGCTTTGATGGGGATTATTTGGAAGGCGGCGGCATCGCGCTCCTTGAGGAGTATCAGGACTCCTTGCAAACCATAGATTACTATGACGAAGGTCGCATGGCCTTACAGCGGGCTATCTTTGCGGAAAGTCGCAAGCTTGCATTTGATAGTGGCGGGCGGGTCTCTTTACCAAAGGAAATGGCCGAATATGCCGGCCTCAATGGTCAGGCTACTTTTGTGGGGCTTGGACGTCGTTTTGAAATCTGGCATCCGGAGGCTTACGATGCCCATGTTGGGGATGTGAGAAAGCTGGCGCGCGAAAATCGAAATCGCCTACGCTCAGTTAAGCGGCTCGATGGTGAGGTTGTGCAATGAAGCACTATCCCGTCATGCTTCCTGAAGTTTTGGCGGCGCTTGGTCCGAGACGCGGCGAGACTTATCTGGACGGTACGTTTGGAAATGGGGGTTATTCTCAAGCTATGCTGGAGGCCGCCGAGTGTCGCTTGATTGCGCTTGATCAGGATCCGGGTGTGCGAAGTAGGGTTGAGGAGTTATCACAAAATCCAAGGTTCCGTTTTATTGAAACGCCTTTTTCGGCTATGGATCAGGTTCTGGGCGGTGCAACGGTTGACGCGGTTGTTCTTGATATTGGGGTTTCGTCAATGCAGATTGATCAAGGCGAACGCGGTTTTTCGTTTATGCGTGCCGGGCCGCTGGATATGCGAATGTCTCAGTCTGGGCCGTCGGCAAGTGATGCGATCAATATATTATCTGAGGGCGATTTATCCCGGATTTTTAAAGTCTATGGCGAAGAAAAACAGGCGACGCGCATCGCGCGATTGATAATTCGAGCGCGTGACGAGGCGGCGATTACGACGACGGACGGGTTGGCCGAAATTATCGAAAGAGGTGTGGGTCGTCGTGGGAAAATTCATCCCGCTACTCGGGTTTTCCAGGCTTTACGGATTTTCATCAATGATGAACTGGGTGAGTTGTATCGAGGCCTGCTGGCTGCTGAAAAAATCCTTAATCCCGGCGGACGCCTGATTGTTGTGACGTTTCACTCGCTTGAGGATCGGATTGTCAAAAAATTCCTGCGTATTCGTTCCGAGAGGCCGGCTTCTGGATCTCGATATATGCCGGTTACTCAGGAGGCAGCATTCACCCCGGTTTTTGAGTTGAGGTCTCGTTCGGCGGTCTTGCCGTCAGAGCGCGAGGTTTCCGAAAATCCACGATCCCGGTCGGCTAAGTTGCGGGTTGGAATTCGAACGGATTTGCAGGATTTGCCGTCGATTGAAGATTTGCGCCCGCGTGCACCCGTCGTGACTGATTACAGGTGGGCGTCGTGAGGACGTATCATGAAAGCTATACGGGCCGAAAAAGCGGCGGAGCGATCTTCTTCCTTTTTGCCCTGGGGGTCATTCTGACACTGGGTCTGTATTTTGTCAAAACGCGCGCTCAGACGGCCAAATCAGAGGCCGCAGGGCTTGAGCGTCAGTTGGCGGCCGAGGATGCTGAGATATTAAAGCTGAAATCTGAGCTTGCGCATTTGGAGAGTCCTGCGCGTGTTGAGGGGTTGGCCGTTGAAGTATTAGGAATGAGAGCAACTAAGGTTGAGCAAGTTTTTCGCCTTGATGATCTCGACGAAAGCTTACCGTTGAAAGATGACGGGGGCGCGCCATGACATTGCCCCAAAATTATACAGATGCTGGACCGGTGCGCCGACAAAAGCATGTGGCTGATGATGAATATAAGGCTGTTTCCGAGGGGAGGATTCGTATTCGAATTGGGGTTGTCATTTTTGCCTTCACCTTATTGGTTGCGATTATCCGTATGGCCGAGGTGTCTTTATTTACCGCGCCCAAAGGTCTCTATGCGTCTGGACAGGATGGGGGTGTCAGTCGTGCTGATATCGTGGATCGCAATGGAGAATTATTGGCAACCACGCTTGTGAATTATGATCTTTACGCCCGCAAGAAATTTATCTGGAATCCAGACGAAACGGCTCAGAAATTGGCACCAATATTCCCAGGTGTCGATGTTGACGAAGTTCGCGCGAAGCTGACGCGTAAAGGTGGGCAAGTATTGTTGCAAAGAGGGTTGACGCCAGCTCAGAGAAGGGACGTCTTTAATCTGGGTTTGCCGGGGCTGGTATTTGAGCCTGCGCCTCGCAGGTTTTATCCAAATGGTCATCTTGCGTCTCACATAGTTGGGTTTTCTGATGTGGACATGAAGGGGTTGGCGGGAGCAGAAAAGGCTTTTGAAAGCAGTCTTGTAGCGTCAAATGCTCCATCATTGGCTCTGTCTGTTGATTTGCGGGTTCAGAGTGCTGTGGCAACTGAATTGCAGGCATCCATCGACAAGTTTAGTGCCGACACTGGCGCAGCAATTGTCATGAATATCAAGACTGGTGAGGTTCTGGCTATGGCCTCTTTACCGAATTTTGATCCCAATGCACCCAACACAGCTTCGCCGCAAGATCGTTATAATCATGCCTCAATGTCGACCTATGAGCTTGGTTCGGTTTTCAAGCCGATTACCATGGCTATGGCATTGGAGGCAGGTGTGACAGATTTGAAAGAAAAATTTCCGGTTCAAAATCCGCTTAAAGTTCGCGACAAATTCATCCGCGACGATCATCCCAGTAAGTATCCATTGGCTATGCCGGAAATATTAGCAGAGAGTTCCAATCGGGGAACCGCGTTGATGGCCATGCGAGCGGGTGGTGGCGAGCAGAGGGCGTTCCTGAAAAAACTCGGCCTGATGGATCGTGTGCCTATTGAGCTAAAAGAAAGTGCTGCGCCGCAAGTGCAAAAAGAGTGGCAAGACATCACGACCGTGACCGTTTCCTACGGTCACGGTATTTCCGTAACACCGCTTGCATTAACGGCAGCAACCGGCGCACTGCTCAATGGCGGCGAATATGTTGTCCCGACTTTGCGCAAGCAAGACAGCGTCACAAAATCAGAACGCCGTCGGGTTATTTCCGAAAAAACATCAAATACTTTGCGTGATCTGATGCGCTATGTGGCGACAGACGGAACCGGTCGCAATGCTCGGGTTAAGGGTTACGCCATCATGGGAAAGACCGGGACGGCGGATAAACCATCTGTTGACGGATATGATGAGCGACGTCTTGTTTCCTCCTTTATCGCGGCTTTTCCTTATGAAGATCCAACCTATGCGGTATTTGTAACACTGGATGAGCCCAAAGCTGTTGAGGGTACTTACGGCTATGCCACGGCCGGGTGGAATGCGGCGCCAACAACCGGTAAAATCATCGAACGTATTGGCCCTATGTTGGGTGTAAAGCGATATACGGGCGAAACACCATTAAGCCCCTTTTCTAAAAGAGAGGGCGTGCGATGAAGTTATCAAAATTGATTGCACCGCTCACACATAGCGGTCCAGATGTCGAAATTACGTCCATTTCCTGTGATGGTCGAACCGTTACAGAGGGCGCCTTATTTGCGGCATTGCCCGGCACGGTCGCTGATGGGCGCGACTATATTGTGCAGGCGATCGAAAATGGTGCTAGCGCGATTTTATCAACACATGGTCTTCCGCTGGATATGCCCTATGTGGCAGCGGATAATCCTCGCCTAATTTATAGCCAGTTGGCCAGTCGGTTGTATGCAGGTCAGCCAAAGACTCTCGTCGCAATGACCGGGACAAACGGTAAAAGCTCGACCGTCGAATTTCTGCGTCAGATTTGGAGCCATGCGGGTTTGAAGGCCGCATGTTTCGGCACTCTGGGCGTTCGGTATGATGGCGGATATCTACCGCTTTCCCATACGACACCTGATGCTGTCGTTCTGCACCAAACCTTATCCAAGCTCGCGGATATGGGTATCACCCACGTAGCCATGGAGGCATCCAGCCATGGCCTAAAGCAATATCGTTTGGATAGTGTTGATATTACCGCGTCCGGGTTTTCAAACCTGACTCAGGACCATTTCGATTATCACCCGGATGTGGATGATTATTTTGAGTCAAAGGCACGACTGTTCTCTGAGTTGACGCCAGCAAATGCACCTGTTGTCATCAATGTGAATGATGAATTTGGACAAAGGTTGGCGAAAGACTGTGAGGCTCTTGGCCAAAAGGTTGTCCGTGCGGGATGGGCCGGTGAAGATATCCGGATTGACGAAGTTATGCCCCGTTCTGCCAGTCAGCTTATTGATCTCATCGTTAACGGCAAAAGATATAAGGTTGAGCTTCCACTAGTCGGTGAGTTCCAGGTTTTAAATGCGGTTGCGGCTTTGGGACTGGCGCGGGAAACCGGCGTCGATACGGAGACCGCTCTTGCTGCCCTTGAGAAGCTAACAGGCGTTGCGGGGCGCCTGGAAATGGCGGGCCGAACAAAAGACGGTTCACCGATATTAGTTGATTTTGCTCACACAGAAGACGGTCTCGACAAGCTGCTTAGAAGTGTGCGTCCGCATACAATGGGAAAAATGGTTGTGGTCTTTGGCTGTGGTGGTGATCGCGATCCAGACAAGCGACCGAAAATGGGTGCAATGGCCGCCAAGCTGGCTGATCATGTTATTGTGACTGATGACAACCCTCGTACCGAAGATGCCGCGGCCATCCGTGCTGCTGTCATGAAGGGATGCCCGGAGGCTGAAGAAATCGGAGACCGCGCATCGGCGATCCGCCACGGGATTTCGTTGTTGGGCCCAAAGGATTGTCTAATCATTGCGGGCAAAGGCCACGAGCAGGGACAGATTGTCGGCGACAAGGTTATTCCGTTTTCAGATGTTGAGCAGGCCCAATTGGCCTTAAGGGAGATGGCAGCTTGAGTACGGTGTTATGGACAGCCGGTGATGCCGCCAAGGCGACAGGCGGGGAGGCCAAGGGCAGCTGGAACGTCACCGGTCTGTCGATCGATACGCGCTCCTTGCAGTGGGGCGAGTTATTTGTCCCCTTAAAAGACATTCGCGATGGGCATGATTTCATTCCCAATGCTCGGGCAGCTGGCGCCAGCGCCGTCATTTCAGAAAACCCCAACGAGCAAGCACCCGCTCTGATTGTCGAAGATAGTCTCCAGGCCATGAGAGCCCTGGCTGTCGCAGCGCGCAAACGCTGCAAAGCCAGACGTATCGCCGTGACGGGTAGTGTCGGCAAAACTAGTTTAAAAGAAGCCATATCGGCCATATGTTTATCAGCAGGTCGCACACATAAATCTCAGAAATCTTTCAATAATCATTGGGGCGTGCCGCTCACTCTGG
>JAHDBU010000070.1 GCA_020630275.1 Hellea sp. | reverse complement strand
ACCTGATAAATGCCGGGGACGACTTCGAACAGGCCATGCTTGGCATTAAGCTGGCCTTGCCGCCAAAGAGACGGGTTCACGGTATCAGGGGCCTCACCCTCTAAAAATCCAAAGGCGCCATAGTCAAAGGCTGGCAACTCCGTGGGTCCAGGAACCAAGCCGTCCGGCAGGCTGGCCATAAAGCCGCGCTCGGCCGCTTCGAAGTCTGATCGGTCGGAAAAATCCAGATAATTACCGACTGCCTTATTTGCTGAAATGACCGCGGAACTGGCGTCCATGGAATTGGCGGGCGGCGCTTTAAAAGGCGCGGGCGCTTCCGTCTCAGTTTGACAAGCTGCCAGAATGAGCGCCAGCACCAGAAGGAAAGAGCGCATTATTCGGCTGCTTCGGCCAGAGGCGCAGCGGCCCGGTCCTGCTTGATCATGTCGGCGGCCTTTTCCGCGATCATAATGGTCGGCGCATTTGTATTCCCAGAAATCAGGTTCGGCATGATGGACGCATCCACAACCCGCAATCCTTTCAGACCATGAACTCGCAAGCGATCATCCACAACGGCCATATCGTCATGCCCCATTTTACAGGTGCCAACCGGGTGATATTGCGTATCCGCGCGGGCGCGAATATCGGCTTTTATCTCTTCTTTGTCGGTTGTCCCTGCCACATAAAACGGCTTGCCGCGTACCTCATCAAAGGCTGGCGCTTCCATGATCTGGGTCATCATCAATGCGCCTCGAACGAGCGTATCCATATCCCGCTCATCCTCAAGGAAAGCCGGATCAATGGCCGGTGGTGCAGATGGGTCTGCAGATTTCAGCCACAGACCACCCCGGCTTTTGGGACGCAGGACGCAAACGTGACACGAATATCCATGCCCCCAATGCAGCTTGCGACCATGGTCATCTACCGCCGCCCGAACCATAACGAGCGACACATCCGGCGACGGCTCTGATCGGTCCGTATAGATAAAGCCACCGGCCTCAGCCAGATTGGATGAAAACATGCCAGCGCGTTTGCTGCGGTATTTCCAGAGCTCTGCAATAGACCGGAATGTCCCCATAAAGGAAAAACCCAGATTGTCTTTGACCTTGGCATTATAGGACATGACATAGTCGATATGATCCTGTAGATTTTCGCCCACTCCCGGTAGGTCGTGAACCTGCTCAATCCCGTGCGGGTCGAGCTTGTCCTTCGGACCAATGCCTGAAAGCAGCAAAAGCTGCGGTGAGCCAAAGGCGCCGCCCGAAAGAATGACCTCCTGTCTGGCTTTGACGGTTCGTGGTGTTTTCTTTTCTTTGAATTTCACCCCGACAGCCCGACCGTCCTCGACCAGAACCTTTTCAGCCATGGCGTGGGTAATAACCGTGAGGTTGGGTCGGTCCATATTATCATCCAGAAAGGCCCGCGCCGTATTCCAGCGCTCGCCGTCTTTGTGAGTGACCTCATACATGCCAAGGCCTTCTTGCTGGGCACCATTGAAATCATCTGTAAACGGCATTTGATTTTGCCGTCCTGCTTCCAGAAATATCTCGCTGATGGAGCCCGGGTCTCTTACGGGCTGAACATGTAATGGACCGCCCTGGCCGTGAAACTCGTCGGCACCCGCTGAGCGGTTTTCACTTTTTTTGAAATAAGGCAGGACCTCATCATAGGACCAGCCCTCATTGCCGAGGCGCGCCCACTCATCGTAATCTTCCTTGTGGCCGCGAATATAAATCATGGCGTTAATGCTGGACGATCCGCCCAATACTTTGCCGCGCGGCTGGTAGCCTTGACGACCATTTAAAGCCTTTTGCGGCTCCGTATCAAAACGCCAATTACGTTTGCCCATGACCATATTCCAAATAGTGAGGCCCGGCGTTAAGACGCTCCAATGTTTGTGAGTACCCCCCGCTTCCAGCAGGCAAACAGAGACTTCAGGGTCTTCACTTAACCGGGCCGCCAGCGCACAACCGGCACTCCCGGCGCCGACAATCACATAATCATATTCTTCGGACATAATTTCCCCTGATGAACTCAATTGGCTAATTCACTTATTCATTTTCTTGTTAATTTACTTGGCGCTTGGCACCGTCCCAATAGGGCTTACGGAGTTCGCGTTTTAATATTTTTCCGGCACCGGAAAGTGGTAAGGTTTCTTCTCGAAAAGAGACACTGCGCGGCAGCTTGTAATTGGCAATCTGAGGCCGACAATGTTCAATAATATCGTCTTCCGTCGCCTTTTGACCGGCTCTCGGCACAATCACCGCATGGACGGCCTCACCCCACTTATAAGAAGGAATTCCGATCACGGCCACTTCGGCCACAGCTGGGTGCGTTGATATGGCGTTTTCAACCTCGGCGGAAAAGACGTTTTCGCCTCCGGTGACGATCATATCTTTCATGCGGTCAACAACAAAGATGAAACCATCAGCGTCGCGGTAGCCACCATCACCTGTTAAAACCCAGCCATCCTTCAAAGTCGCGGCCGTTTGCTCCGGCTGATTCCAATAGCCGTGCATAACGCCCGGGCTCTTGACCATGATCTCGCCGACATCGCCCGGAGTGACGTCGTTCAGGTCCTCATTAACAATGCGGATTTCAGAGCCCGGCACAGCCCGCCCGGCCGACATTAATCGCGGTGAACTTAGGTCATGTTGGGAGGCGGGCAATACGGTCGCAAATGGCGCGAGCTCTGTCTGGCCATAGCCTTGCGCAAATTTGACATTTGGCAGTTGCTCAAGTGCTGCCCTCATGGTCCCTTCTGGCATAGCCGAACCACCATAGGTGATAAATTGCAAGGAAGAGAGCCTAGAGGGTTCAAAGGACGGGTCCTGCAAAACCATGGTCAGCATTGTCGGCACCAGTAGCGCATGGGTGACTTGATATTTTTCGATCATGTCAATCGTGCCTGCCGGATTGAACATGGGCATGTAGATATTTTCCGCTCCGACGGCGTTGACGCCCGAGCTCATGGCAATGTCCGCCAAGTGGAACATGGGCGCGGCATGCAAATAGATATGCTCGGTCTCAAGGCCACAACAATTCACACAGACAATACTGTTGTACCAGAGTGCCCGGTGCGGCAGCATCACGCCCTTGGGAAAGCCGGTCGTCCCACCGGTATAGTAAAGCCCGGCCAAATCTTCGCCAGTTCGGTTGGCATCCTCTATAGGATCATTTTCCAAAAGCTGATCATAAGACGTGAGCCCATCCGGCGCGTCTGGTTCGTCCAGATAGATAATATGCTCCAGCGTCGGCACTTCCGGGCGAATGGCCGGCAGCATGGCTGAAAATGTCCTGTCCACAAAGAGCACTTTCGCGCCAGAGTCATTAAGTGAATAGGCATTTTCTGTTGGGCTCCAGCGCACATTCATGGGAACAACGACCGCACCCGCCCACCAGACGGCAAATTGGAACTCCGTATATCGATCTGAATTCAGCGCCAGAATAGCGACACGGTCTCCGGTCTGAACGCCCAGATCTTTGAGAGCCCCGGCCAGCCGTTTGACATTGACCTGAACCTGCGCCCAGCTTTGCTCGCGCCCCGCTTGCCGAGTCGCGATTTTACCGGGCGTGACGTCCGCTGCGATGCGCAGCGCTTGTGTCATGCCCATACTGTCGAGGCCGAGAGTAGACATGTTCTGATTACATAATCTTTTTCATGAGGTTCAACATTTTCTCAGTCTTTGGGCCATAAGGCGGATGTAACATTTTGCCCTGGGAAAAACGACTCTGGGTGAACACGCCTTTGAGATGGCTAAAAGTGTTGAACCCAGCCTCGCCGTGATAAGCGCCCATGCCGGATGGGCCTACACCACCAAATGGGATGTCTTCCTGGATAACATGCCAGGCTACATCATTGACGGAGACACCGCCGGAGATGCTCTCATTGAGGACCCGATTTTCTTTTTTCTTGTTTTTTCCAAACCAGTAGAGCGCCAAAGGCCGCTCACGCTTTTGGACATAGTCCAGCGCATCATCGAGGCTTTCGCTGGGCACAACTGGTAAAAGCGGGCCAAAAATTTCTTCCTGCATGATTTTCATATCTGGCGTCGTATCGGTCACAACCGTCAGCGGAATACGGCGTTCTTTGGCGAGCTGTTGTTTGTCATCATCACCAGCCGTACGCAAAGTGGCGCCCTTATTTTCGGCATCTTCCAACAGGCCCTGCAGGCGCGCATAATGATTATCGGCTATGATCGAGGTATATTGTTCATTCCCAGCCACTTCTGGATAAAATGTCTCGGCTTGCTTGATCATGGCATCGGCAAAACTGTCGATTTTCGAAGATGGCATGAGTACGTAGTCAGGCGCCACACAGGTCTGTCCGGCATTTAACAGCTTGCCATTGGCAATGCGGGCCACAGTCGTCGCCATATCAGCACTTTCGTCGATAATAGTCGGTGACTTGCCCCCCAGCTCCAGAGTCACTGGCGTGAGGTTTTTCGCGGCCGCCTGGGCCACGATCCGGCCTACATTGGTCGAGCCAGTAAAGAGCAAATGATCAAAGGGCAGGCTGGAAAATTCCTGCGCCACCTCGACGCCGCCAACGGCTACATGTACTTCATCATCTGAAAAAATTTCACCGAGAACCTTTTTGAGCATATCAGAGAACTTCGGCGTATATTCGCTGGGCTTGATCATAACCCGGTTTCCAGCACCCAAGGCCGCGATCAAAGGCATGACCGCCAATTGTAGAGGATAATTCCACGGGCTGATAATGCCGACAACACCCAAAGGCTGCGGGACGATTTTATTACTGCCCGGTTTGAACTGCATGGCCGTCGGGGCTTTGCGGGTGTGCATCCATTTTGGCGTATGCTTGAGCGCATGAGAGATACCACCCTGAATAACCATGACCTCAGCCAGGGTTGTCTCAACATAAGACCGGTTGCCAAAATCCTCGGAAATCGTCCGTTGAAAATCCTCTTCATGGGCTTTGATGGCCGCACCGAGTTTCTTAAGATTGGCCTTGCGATAAGCCCAATCAGAATTAGGCATAGCATCAAAGGCCCGCTTTTGCGTTTGAAATACGGAATTCAGATCGCTCATCATTCTCCCCATCATTTAATGTTTATGGCGTTTTTATATGCCTATTTTTGCATAGTATGACGGGAAAATGGCGCGGGCGCAATGGCCTGCCGTGAATAGTGAAAATCACGATAATGAATAGCTTAAAGGCTATACCGAAGCGAACAACAGGATACTGCCCCGTCGATTTTGGCCACTTCGGAGGTTGGAACCGGCAAGACATCGAATCCTTGGTCTCTTAACAACGCCACAGTTTTCGGTGCCTCTTCTGCCATAATCACCTTGTCGTTGACCCGGATGACATTGGAACCGTGAGGTTCGTCATCTGGCACGATGACGACATCAAACCCTTCAAAGCAACCGGACACAGCTAGAGCTTTTGTCGAAATAGCCGTCTTTTCATCGAGCAGGCTACAATGAGATTTGAAATGCAAAATATCCGAGGGCGTCTTCGCCTTACGTAGACTATAGCCAAATGGCGCAACAATCTGCGCGAGGTCATTCGCGCCGTCCTCGGACGTGCGTTCAGATAATCCCACAAGAACCACGTCATCAAAAACGAGAATATCGCCACCATCTATCGCACCTGATAGTTTCCTATCTATGACGCGGTTAAAATACCTTGCACCGTCCCGAAGGAGCGCACCCGGTTCGCCGTTCCGACTCCTGGCTCCAGGGTTAAGCAGGATTGCCACACCGTCCACGACCAAGGCCGCATCCTCTACGAAAACACTATCCGGATAGTCCTCTGAGGCCGGCATCACATTTACAGTAACACCCGTCTCTCGCAGCGCCTCAATATAAATCTCATGCTGGCGGCACAGCAATTCGAAGTCCGGATTCCCAAGGTCTTCCAAACGGAGTGCATTCACGACTGAGCTTGCGGGTGCACGACACACGGCGTGCGTAAAATGATAACTACGGTGGCTTGGCATTTGTTTTCTCGCAATATTGAACTTCAAGCGGCCTAATCTTTGTTTTTGGGGTTGAATGATTTTCGTTTAGATTACAACACTATTGGTAGACAATTAAAAAGCGGGATCACTATGTCGTCTTCGACCAATCAAGGGCTTGATGCCTGGATCAATGAAAAAGTCCAACCTGTTACGGATCTTATTTCTCAGTTCATATTTTATGCGGTTGAAATCAACGGCGCCAAGGTTCCGCTCATCGTCTGCTGGCTTATTTTGGGCGCGGTTTTTTTCACGCTTTATCTGGGCTTTATCAATTTTACTGGATTCAAGCATGCGATCGATATTTTACGCGGCAAATATGACAAGCCGGGCTCGACTGGCGAGATCAGCCATTTCAGAGCCTTAACCGCGGCCGTCTCCGGCACGGTTGGGATCGGTAATATTGCGGGGGTAGCTGTGACGGTATCTATCGGTGGGCCCGGAGCAATTTTCTGGGTCGCCATGGCAGGTCTAGTCGGTATGTCGACCAAATTCGTCGAATGTACGCTGGGTGTCAAATACCGACGGATTAATCCAGATGGAACTGTATCCGGCGGGCCCATGTTCTATCTGGAACAAGGCCTGGCCAATCGCGGGTGGCCCAAATTCGGCAAAGGCTTGGGCATGTTCTATGCGGCCTCCATTGTGATCGGCTGTTTGGGGATCGGAAATATGTTCCAATCCAATCAAGCCTATGAACAACTGCTCGCGGTATCCGGCAATGATACGAGTCCGCTGATCGGATATGGATGGGCAGTCGGTCTGGTGATGGCTATAATTGTCGGGTTGATTGTAATTGGCGGAATACGTTCCATCGCTCGCGTCACAGCCCGCCTGGTGCCGTTTATGGTTGGTATTTACATCCTCGGCGCCCTGGTCATTCTGTTGATGAATATTACGGCTCTGCCAGCAGCTTTCGGTGCCATAGTGAAAGGCGCGTTTTCTCTTCCCGGAATGGCAGGCGGTTTTATCGGAATTATGATTATTGGATTTCAGCGCGCCGCCTTTTCTAACGAAGCCGGGCTTGGGTCTGCAGCGATAGCCCATTCGGCTGTTAAGACCGATGAGCCACTTACCGAAGGTTTTGTCGCCCTCCTCGAACCTTTCATCGATACCGTCGTCATTTGCACTTTGACCGGTTTGGTTCTAGTCGTCACATTCCCAACGGAAACCCTGATGGGTGACGGCCTGACCGGTATCGCCTTGACTTCCGCCGCCTTTGAGCAAAACATTTCTTGGTCGCCTGCGCCCCTGTCGATCGCGGCGCTTCTTTTTGCCTTTTCGACCATGCTGGCCTGGGCCTATTACGGCACCAAGGGCTGGACCTATCTATTCGGCGAAAATCGCGCCATGACGCTGTTATTCAGCTTCATATTCTGCGTGTTTATCGTCATTGGCGCATCTGTCCAGCTTAAGGCCATTTTGGACTTCGCTGATGCGCTGATTTTCGTTATGGCTTTGCCCAATATTCTGGGTCTCTACATTATGGCACCCGAAATCAAAAAGGACTTGAAGGCATATCGGGTACGGATCCAGAATGCGCAAAAACGCGACTAAATCAGGCTACTTTTGCTAAATTTTTCCGACGGTGTATTATCCCCATCACGTCCTCAGCCATAAAACTTTCTGTGACTGTAATGTTGAGTCCCATGGCTGCCCATTTACTGGGCCTGGTACAACCAAACTTATCGAGTAAGATAACCGGTGTCCGGCCCAAATCCGACAACGCCATTACTCGGTCAATAAAGTCCGCATCTTCAGAACTGTTCAATTCAACGTCAAAAAGGATCATGTCAAAATCAATGCCACGATCACGGGCGACTTCCAAAGCCAACAGACCTTGACGATGCTTGCTGACAGGGACTACGCGCGCGCCAAGATCAGCATATTGCTCCCCGAGACTCTGACATTCTTTCTCGTCATCAACCATGATAAGAATTTTAGCAGCGTCCAAAACTTCACAAGCGGCCATTAACGGCAGTCTGATATCAAATCTGGATCCTTTGCCCAACTGGCTCTCCACCATGATGTCTCCGCCCATGAGGCCTAACAACCTCTTGGCAATAGAAAGCCCCAAACCCGTGCCTTCAAACTTGCGCGTAGTACTACTGTCGGCTTGCTGAAATTTATCAAATATTTCGGTGATCTTATTTTCCGGAATTCCGATTCCGCTATCCTTTATCGATATCAATAGTTTGTGCATTTTCCCATCGCTATATCCGCTGATGTCTACACGTACAAAACCCGATTCTGTGAACTTGACCGCATTGCCCATAATGTTTGTGATCACCTGTCGCAAGCGCCCGGCATCGCCAACAAATAACATCGGTAGATCTGGAGCGACATTGACGGTCAACTCCACGTCCTTCTCAGCCGCAGCCATCATCAGAAGCGCGGCCACGTCTGTTACGCAATGACGAAGATTAAAGGTTTCCTCCTCTAGAACAACGCGACCAGCCTCAATTCTGGAGAAATCCAATATGTCATTAATCACAGTCATAAGAGCTTCGCCGGACCGCTGAATAAGTTTAACCAACTGCTGCTCGTTTTCACCGAGATCGCATTTACTCAGTAGGTGCGCCATACCCAGAACCCCGTTCATCGGCGTTCGGATTTCATGGCTCATATTCGCCAAGAATTCAGATTTGCTGCGCTCGGCGGCCTCCGCTGAAAGCTGTGCTTGTTTGATCTCCGTTATGTCCGTGATAGTAATAATATTACCAACATGTTCGCGGTAATGTTGGTGACGCAGAATATGTCGGCCATCGGCGATGCTAAATTCTTCTTCCAGAGATGTATCGACATTAAATCTCAGCGCATAAAACTCGTCGAACCAGGCATCAAAAGCCTCTTCAGGCACGGGGAACTTAGTCGTGACCGCAAATTGTTTGGTCAGTTGCCGGGCCGTCATGCCGACATAGACTTCAAAACCGAAAGTCCGGCAGTAGTCTGCATAGGCTGTATTGAACAAAGTCACGACACCTGTCTTATCAATCACTAGCAATCCGTATTCCAGCACATCGATGAGGTCGGCTTGCGCTTTTTGCGCGTCCTCTAATTCCTTTTCGTGCTTTTTCAGGTCCGTGATGTCCACCCCAACGCCAACGACCGCTCGTTCGTGGAGCTTGTTATGGGTCACTTTCATCCAACGCCCGTCCGGACCCATCATGTCATGGGGCTCTTCGGTATCAAACTGGTGGATCACATATTGCGTAGCCTTATGCAGGGTTTCCTCGCCTGCCCCGGGAAACAAGGCCTCCGCCGCAACCCGCGCCGCGTGTTCGAGCCCTTTCCCGGCCGCAAAAGCCGCATGCAGTTCTGGCCAAATTTTACGAGAGGTCTGATTGGCGTAAATCAGTCGGAAGTCTTGATCATACAGCGTGAAGGGCGAGGGCGAAGCGTCGATAGCCTCTCCCATCAAGCGGAGTTCCTCAATGGAGAGCTCCTGGCTCGTTTTCGCATCCCTTGGGGTCATACCCACATGTCACCATTTAATGAAGGCCCCACCCCAGCCATTGGAGTAGCCCGGCATTATTGATTGTGCTACCAGACGGTGTTTAAGTTGTCGTAAATGGGATATAAACTAGTCTTAAGAAATCGATAAAAGGGTTAATGAATTCTGAATTCATTCCGTCGTTTCACAGGCCTTCAATTTGTAGCCTTCACCATCTGGTCGGCTAAATGTCATGGTCCGCTCTTTGAAGAGTTTGAAAAAATCCTTGTCCGAGCGGGTCCGAATATAAAAAGTCATGCCGGCCTCAGACAGCCCGTGAGTCGCGTCTGGGTCTTTAGCGCACATCCCGGCAAAGGCTGAAAAACTATAATTGTTTTTTGCATCCCCGGACGCCCGACCCAAGTTGAGCATATCTTGACGAAAAGCATTGGCACCAGCCAGTTGATCTTCGGTCATTTTAAAGCGGAGGACCCGGTGATCATCACCAGCCTGCCGTTTGAGGTAATCCGTCAGCTCGGGATTGGGCGCTGCCAATATCATTTGCCGTTTCAGCGTCTTCCCCACAGAAGGGCTCTCCATTTCGAGGCGCAAGGTTGCTGTCCCCGGTCTGATCCCGAGGGCCTGAGGGATGCGCACAGCCATTTCCAGCTCGGACATATCCATCGTCTCTGGGTCCAGCCCCCGTAATTTGGGCAGAGAGGTCAGAGGCACATTGCTGGCACAGCCGGAGAGTATGACGGTTAAAACGCCAATGATCACAAATTCAAATTTGCCCCACATATCCCACCTATTTCTTGCCGGCCGCCATATACCCAATGGCCCATATCAACAGGCCAAGCCAGAAGACCATCTGATGCTGATTCATGATCTCATTCAATGGCCCCGCATCGACCCGCTCATG
>JAHDBU010000069.1 GCA_020630275.1 Hellea sp. | reverse complement strand
TGGAATGGAGTGATTATGCGTCTTGTTGCGCTTTCAATATCGGCTGCTTTAATGACCGGTTGTTCTTGGCCTGGCGGGATTTCAGGGCCTGGCAACGCCTATCAGTATAGCCAGGGTGGCTATGCCCAGAAAAGTCATTCAAAGCATCGTTACGCCGGAAAAGCCTATAATTTAGGGGCCTCGGGGCATGTGGGGGCGATGTCTGGACAAAATCCCTGTACCATATTTTCACCAATTCAACCCATTCCTGCCGGGTGTCATCCGACTCAAGTTAATCTTAACGGGCAAAATGGCTCAGGGCAGCCAACCATGGCGACAGGTGGATTTGGAAGTCACGTTCAATCAGCGCATCGCGTTGGGGACTATGCGGGCCCAAAGGGACGTGTTCGAAAGCCAAAACTCCGCGGTACCATGTCTTTTGGTACCGAGCAGAGTGTGGCTGGAACATTGGTCGCTCCGGATGCCGCTGGTTATCTCTATGATCCAACAGCTTTTGCGGAAAGTGTCACGGTTGGTACGCCTGATCTTCTGACAACAACTGATTATTCCGCCATTGTCGAGGGCATCAGCTCTCCGTCCCTTTCGTTTAATGACATTCATCAATCGCCATTATCGATAAAGGCCGGAGCCGAATATATTGTGAACCCACGTTTTACATTGTTTGCAAACGGCGGATATACCCATGCGACGGGCGCAAATGATGCTAGTGCCACAGTTGTTGCTCGATTGACGAAAACCGTAACTGAACAGGCACTCGATCCTTTGACAGGCGCAGCCGTCGGAGCGCCAATCGTGAATACGGAATTCATTCCCAATAAAGAAGTCGCGAATTTTGTCGCTGATTTCAGCGAACATCGGCAGTTTGATTTAGAGGTTGGTGCGAGGCGCTATTTCGATCCTATATATAAAGAGCAGGGATATCGGACAATCACACCATTTATAGGCGCCGCCGTTGGCCTTTCTCATGTCAATGAAATCAATTTTAAGACAAAACAAAATCAATTGTTCCTAGAAGATGCCTTTACCAATGGAACGAGTAATTACTACGAGGTCCCAACGGCTGGTGCAGTCACTAAACTTTATGAATCAGATGTTCTGGTCAACGGAGCTTTGACAGCTGGCCTGGAATGGCAGTTATCGCCATCGACAGCGCTTGCATTCGAATCTGGCCTCAAGGCTTATCAAAAAAGAAAATTTGTCTCCGGCGACTCCGGGGACATGAACGTCGTCGTGCCGCTGACGCTGCGCGGAAGCTATAATTTTTAACGAAAGGTAACTGCCCGGTTAAGGATTTGTTTTTGTTTTAAAAACCTTTTCTTAAACATCATATGGTTAACGGGACAGGTAAACCGATTTAAAAGAGGGAAGAGGAGTCCACAATGCGTTTAGCGGTTGTAGCACTTTCTACAGTATTATTATCTGGATGTTCATGGATGGGCTCTGGGGGCGGCTATGGATATGGCGACTCTTATTCCTATGGACAGGGCGGCGCATATGGTTGTGCTCCCATGGGCGGCAACGCCTATTATGGAAATTCCGGATATGGATTTGCTGGAGGCGGCGCAGGTTGCGCGGGCGGTGCAGGTTATAATGTTGCCGGCGCAGGCGGCGGTATGTACGGCGCGGGAGCGGGTATGTACGGTGCTGGAGCCGGAGGCGGAATGTATGGTGCCGGAGCGGGTCTTAGAGGTGCTTACGGCGTTAATGGATACGGAACAGGCCTTTCAGGAGCCGGCGCTGGCATGTATGGCGCAGGCTATGGCGGTGCTGGTGCCGGAATGGGCGGAGCTGCTGGTGGTCTTTATGGCGCAGGAGCCGGCGGACTAGGCGGCGTAGGCGCAGGTATGTACGGCGCAGGATCTGGCTTGTATGGCGCTGGAACAGGTGTCGGCGGTGTTGGCGGCGCTCTTGGAACTGGATTAGCCGGTGTCGGAACGGGTCTTGGTGGCCTTGGTTCAGGCGTGGCGACCCTCGGTGGCCTGGGCGGTGTAGGCGGCGCTTACCCTGGCCTTGGCGGCGTTACGACGTTAAACGGGGCCTCACCTTATGGTGCAGCGCTGGGCGGTGTTCAGACTCTGCCAGGCGGCGGAACGGTCCAAACAATTCAGGGTGCGCCGATTTACGTACCTCAGCCTTACCCAGCTTACTACTCAGCCGGATCCGTTGGTGGATTTGGCGGCGGCTTCAACGCGGGTGGATTTGGCGGAGCTCTACCATTTGGTCTGGAGCTAGGCGGCGGACAGGATTTCAATATCGGTGGGGATTTCTTCCCTGGCGAAAAAGGGAAAACGGACCCAGTATCTCTCTTAACAGTATCTGAATTGGCCCCAATCGGCTATGATGACGCTTTTGAGAATTCCAAGGGTCTGGATCTGACAGCGACTTATGATGTCAGCCCGAGCACAACACTCTTAGGCCGCGTTGGATATAGCAAAGCTGACGGTAATCTGATTAATGTCGGTACAGTTTCTGATGGCGTTGTTACAGAAGACCTTTACGCAGAATTCTCTGACTTGGAACAATACACCATCGAAGGCGGCTTCCGTCAGTATATGGGTTACCCGAAGGGCATGAGACCTTATATCGGCGCGACTGCCGGTTTTACCAAATATGATGATGTTACTCTGACACAGTCATCGGCCACGCTGGTTGATCCAAGTGTCTTCGTCCAGACTTATGCTGATGGCGGCTGGGCCCCGACAGCGTCCGGTGTTGTCGGCGCAGAATGGGCATTGGGTCCAAGATCGGGCATTGGTATCGAAACGGGTGTGCGTTGGACAGAAGCTCTGGACACAAATTTTGTCTCTGACGATAAGATCTCGGTACCGGTCAGACTTCGCGGAAGACTGTCGTTCTAAGATTTTTAACATATTTAGTTTAATAGACCCGGCTCTGGCCGGGTTTTTTTTATGAAATTCAGCCCAATAATATAATTGGCCTCGTCTTTGCATCAGATGGCTTAGAAATCTGACGTTGAAGGCAATTGTGCCAAAATAGAACAACAGGGATGGATGGTAAACATGCGTAAACTGCTTATCGGTACTGCCGCGATCGCGCTTTCAGGGTGTTCCTGGTTTGGCGGATCAAATCACCACAACACGGGGTATCACTACCCTCAACAAAATAATTATTATCAACAAACACACGTAAAGCCGGAAAAGTGCTGTAAGCGCTTGAGCCGTTGGAACATTGAAGGCGCTATCGGCCCAGAATATTTCCTGGGCGGAGACGCAATCACTAACGATGTCAATGACATTCCAGGTGTGGTTGCCAACGAAACGTCTATCAACGACGCTTTCGACGAAGGTTTGCGTTACGAACTCGGAGGTTCTTACGCTTTAAACCCTAACCGTAAGGTCACATTAATGGGTTCTTATGCGGAAGCCGACGGTGACAATGTCACTCTAGGTTCAATCGACGGCGACGCTGTTACAGGTCAATTTAGCGATTACCAGCGCTACGGCGTTGAAGTCGGCTTGCGTCAGTACTTCACACCGACGCCAGCACCTGTTTTTGGTTCTGTGCGTCCATATGTCGAAGGTAAAGTGGGTGCTGCCCATGTCGACGATATCGTTCTGACAAATGTTCAGCGCGCTGGCGCCGAGTACAATGGCGGAACTATTCGTATGTATGAAAAGGGATGGGTCCCGACCGCTGCCGGTATGGTTGGCGTTGAAGCTCCCGTCTTCAAGCGTGCTACACTGGCTCTGGAAACAGGTATTCGCTACACTGGTGTCCTGGAATCAGACACACGCGATTTGGGACCTGGTGCGCCTCTGGCCGGTACGAATAACGGCATGGAGTCTTGGACTGTTCCAGTTCAGCTACGCGGACGTTATCGCTTCTAAGCCAGCAAAGATTTCTAAAATCAGGCCGCCTTCTTAAGAGGCGGCTTTTTTTATTGTTTGCTCAGTGTATCAGTTATCCACTCGTCGATACGGTCTTCCAGCACAGATAACGGGAGACCGCCCTGTAATAGAACAGCATCATGGAACTCGCGAATTGAAAATTTATCGCCCAAGGCTTGTTCGGCTCGCTCCCGAAGTTCGATAATTTTTAACTCGCCGATTTTGTAGGCTAAAGCCTGGCCCGGCCAGCTAATATAGCGTTCGACCTCGGTCTTTATATTGTGTTTAGCCAGGGCCGAATTTTCCAGGAAACAAGCTTCCGCCTGTTCTCGCGTCCAGCCCTTCCAATGCATGCCTGTGTCGACGACCAGGCGACAGGCCCGCCACATTTCATAAGATAACCGCCCAAAATTGTCATAAGGTGTTTTGTATATTCCCATCTCTATGCCAAGTTTTTCGGAATATAGGCCCCAACCTTCGCCAAAGGCCGTCGGATATAGGCTTTTTCGAAATTCCGGAACGCCTTCTAGTTCCTGTCCAAGGCTGATTTGGTGATGGTGGCCGGGCACTCCCTCATGCAGAGTCAGTGCTGGAAGATTGTAAAGCGGGCGTTGGGTTAAGTCATATGTGTTGACTACATAATTGCCGGCCTTGCCTTTTGCCGGATCACCGCCCCAATAACGTCCGGTCGTATAATTGGGTGCGATTTCGTCTGGTACTTTGATGACCCCATATGGCAAGCGGGGCATTGTTTTAAAAAATTCAGGCATTTTGCCGTCGACCTGTTTGGCAAGCCAGGCGGCCTCTTTTAATAATTCTTCCTCGCTTTGAGCGTAGAATTTGGGATCCGTTCTTAAATATTCCAAAAACTCTGCAAAGCTGCCCTCAAAGCCAACCTCTTTGATGATGTCATCCATTTCAGAACGGATACGGGCGACCTCACGCAGGCCTGTTTCGTGTACTTCATCAGGTGTCAGGTCCAATGTTGTGTAATACCGAACCAGAGAGGCGTAATAGGCGCGCCCTTCTTGTGTTGAGCCTACCCCCACTTGTGGGCGGGCTTTAGGAAGATAGTCTTTTTCAAGAAATTTCAGAAGGTCTTTATAAGCGGGAATCACCGCATTATCGAAGGCTGCGCGACCTAGAGCCTTCAATCGCGATTTTTCGTCGTCCGAAAAGTCTTCAGGCAGGTTTTTGAATGGTGCAAAATAGGGGTGATTGTCAGCATCATATTCAGACAGGGTTTTTACAACGTTGATGATTCCCGGGAGAATTTCGGCAGATGCGGTAAAGCCGGATTCTATGCCACGACGCATATTGGCTTTATGTTGGCCAAAATATCTGGGAACAGACGTTAGTCGCGCCGCATAGGCTTCAAAGTCGGCCGGCTTCTTGAAGGATGTCTGGCGCGATACATAACTCAGCTCGTTAAAAAAACCGGAATCGTTGGTGAACGGTATGCGGGCTTCATCAAAAGGCGCGCGGCGGTTATGTTGATTTAAAGCAAAACCAAATAGGTCGTAATTCAAGCGATCGGCTGGAGCCAGGGACGTCGGATCAATCCCGGCATGCCGGTTCTTGAATTCGCTCATGGCCTCATTGAAAGACTTGTCGTTTTCTGGCGACACGTCTGGAAGCTTTCTAAGGGCCTCTTCATCTCCATCATTGCCAGCTGTGTATGGGTTCGATTTCTTCAGGTAATCCTGATAATCTGAAATCAATTGAAAGAGATTATCCTTCTTGGCGCAAATCTGCTGACCGTCGACAATGATGATCTCACCATTGACGCAAAAATCTGTCGGATCAGTCTGTGCAGTCGCCGTACCGGATAGAGCCATCGATAAGGCAAATGCCCCCACCCCCAAAGTCACTTTTTTCATTGTTATTCCTTATTTGGTAGCGGGCCTTATACTGCGCGACAATCTGTACGCCAAGAGCCAAGGTGAAATCATTGACTCTGACTCGCTTAGTTGTAGTTTACGCCACATTCCAAGGGAGTAAACATGGCAAGTCAGTGGAAAGACGAGCGTCCGATGGCGCCCCATCTTCAGGTCTGGAAGTGGCATCCCGCGATGCTGTCTTCCATTTTGCACCGCATTAGCGCCGTTATTAGCTATGCTTTTCTGCTTAAAATTGCAGTGGCACTCCTGATTTTCAAAATGAGTGGGAAAATTCCTCTAGAAGGTCTGGCCTTCTCACCTCTAGGCTACCTTGGCTTTTTCATCGGCTTTTTCGGTCTGATTTTTATGGCCTTGGCACAACTTCGCCACCTCATCTGGGACCAAGGTAAATATTTCGAGCCCGGCCCCAACAATATGATGTCATGGCTCATGATTGTTGCTGCTGTCGTTTTGGCAGCTGTCTCCACCTATTTTGTGATGGGGGGATAAAATGGCGGCTGGAAAAGGAACATTTCACCATCGTCTGCGCAGCTGGACAGGCACGCTGACGATTTTATCTTTGCCGTTTTTTGTCTGGGGCCTCATTTGCGCACTCAAGAAAAGACCGGAAGGGATCACCGAATGGTTGAGCTCACCTCTGGGCGCCATTTCGGCCATCATCTTTATGACCGCCGGACTCTGGTATTGTAAGCTGGAGTTTGACGAAGTGATCATGGATTATACGGATGGTGGTCTTCGCAGTTTCGGCCTATTGGCCAATCGTCTAGTCGCTTTCCTGGGATGGGCAGCCGCTATGTATGTAATTTTCACCACCTGGCTGGCCTAGGAGCTTCCGATGACATCGACCTATGAATGGATTGACCACACTTATGATGTTGTCGTTGTGGGCGCTGGCGGCTCCGGTCTGCGCGCAACTTTAGGTGCCGCTCAAGAAGGCCTGAAAACCGCTTGCATCACCAAAGTTTTCCCAACCCGCTCGCACACAGTCGCGGCGCAAGGTGGTATTGCGGCTTCGCTTGGCAATATGGGGCCGGATGATTGGCGTTGGCACATGTATGATACCGTCAAAGGGTCTGACTGGCTCGGCGATCAAGACTCCATTGAGTATCTATGCCGCCACGCCCCTGACGCCGTTTATGAGCTTGAGAAGTGGGGCATGCCTTTCTCAAGAAACGAAGACGGTAAGATTTACCAGCGACCTTTTGGAGGCCACACGACCGAATATGGCGAAGGCCCACCTGTTCAGCGTACTTGTGCTGCGGCCGACCGGACCGGCCACGCCATGCTGCATACGCTTTATGGTCAAAGCGTCCGACGTAAAGCAGAATTCTTTGTCGAGTATTTCGCGCTCGATCTCATCATGGATGACGAAGGTGTCTGTCGAGGCGTGACCGCCTGGAAATTAGACGATGGAACCTTGCACCGTTTCCGCGCGCAGACTGTTGTTCTGGCGACAGGCGGGTATGGACGTGTCTTCTTTTCTTGTACCTCCGCGCATACCTGTACGGGCGACGGCAATGCCATGGTCTTGCGAGCTGGGCTGCCAGTTCAGGATATGGAGTTTATCCAGTTTCACCCAACAGGGATTTACGGCGCAGGCTGTTTGATCACAGAAGGTGCGCGAGGCGAAGGCGGTTACCTGACCAATGCCGAAGGTGAGCGTTTCATGGAACGCTACGCACCCAGTGTGAAAGACCTGGCACCTCGCGATATGGTCAGCCGCGCCATGGTCATGGAAATCCGTGAAGGCCGCGGTGTTGGCAAAAACAAAGATCATATTTTCCTGCATCTGGATCACATTGATCCGAAAGTGCTGGGCGATCGCCTGCCGGGTATTTCTGAAACGGCCAAGATTTTCGCGGGCGTTGACCTAACCAAGGAACCGATCCCGGTTATTCCGACCTGTCACTATAATATGGGTGGCATCCAGACTAATTATCACGGCGAGGTCGTCACCAAGAAGGGTAAGAACCCAGATACAGTCGTGCAAGGTCTGATGGCCGTAGGTGAGGCAGGATGTGTGTCGGTTCATGGTTCCAACCGCCTGGGCTCCAATTCCCTGATTGACCTTGTTGTGTTTGGTCGCGCGGCCGGTATCCAGCTGGGCAAGACACTTAAGCCGAATGCAACCCAACCGGAACTTCCAAAAAATGCCGGTGAGGCTCACATCGCCCGTCTAGACAAAGCCCGTAACGCGAAAGGCAGTACGCCGACAGCTGTCATCCGGGATCGTTTACAGCGCACCATGCAAGAACACTGCGCTGTCTTCCGCACCGAAGAAAGCCTCGCAGAAGGCGTCAAGAAGGTAAAAGAGGTTCATGAAACCTTACAGGATCTGAAAGTTTCAGACCGGACTATGGTCTGGAATACGGATCTGGTTGAAACACTGGAGCTTGAAAACCTCGTTGCGAATGCACTGGTGACTGTGGCGTCAGCCGACAACCGCAAAGAAAGCCGCGGTGCTCATGCCCACGAAGATTATCCTGATCGGGATGACAAGAACTGGATGAAGCACACGCTGGCTTATTGCAATATGGACAGTGGTGAAGTCGATATCGATTACCGTCCGGTTCACGATTACACCATGTCTGACGAGATAGATTATATCAAACCCAAGAAGCGGGTCTACTAATCACAACGACCGTCATATCCGGGGGGACCGGCTTTGTCGGACGGTATATTGTTGAAGCGTTACTGGCCGAAGGTCACGATATTATCGTTCTGGGTCGCAACCCCCATAGTCAGGGTTATTTCTCCCAACCGGTCAGATTTGTACAAATGGGACTGGCGGAGAACTTCGACTTCAGACCTGTTTTTTCCGGGGCGACCAATTTCGTTCATGCCGCGCTGGATCATATTCCAGGACATTATGAACGGGGTTATGGCCGAGACAAGAAAGGGTTTGCATTTAAAAACCTCGCGGGCACAGCCGCGCTTTTTAAACAGGCCAAAAAATCCGGCGTGTCGCGAGCCGTGTTTCTGTCTGATATGGTCGTCTATGGCAATGCTCTCAACGGGTCCCATTTCTACGAGACTGATGATGCTGATCCCAAGGGGCTCTATGCACTGATCAAACGGGAAACAGAGACAATCCTTGAGGCCATGACGACGCCCGAATTCGGAGTCGGGACCTTGCGCCTCTCAAATGTATATGGACTTTCCGGCCAAGGACAACGGCAGAAATGGGACGGCATGTTCAAAGGCTATCTCATGGGCCGTCCTATCGAGCCCAAAGCGAGTTGTGAAATTCACGGCGAAGATGTGGGTCGAGCCGTTCTAGAGTTGATCAAAGCCGAGCACGTTAGAATAGCTGGTGGGATATTTAACGCCATGGATCTGGTCGTGGACCGAGCTGATATACTGGCGCCACTCCAAAAGGCCACCGGATGTCAACATCCCTTACCTGAGCGATTCGAAGGCGACGTCAGTACGATGAATTGTGACAAACTCAAACGTATGGAATGGCGGACGGGCGGTCTGGTCAAATTAAACATCACCCTCGAACGTATGATCGCGCCCTATGTTCGCGCGGCTTGAGTCTGATGTTATCGTAACTTGATTTTTTCAAACCGTTGCGGAACACTCGAGTGGAACTACCTTTCGGAAGGAGCCTGTTATGGAATTGGATCGTCGTTTTGTCATACTCGGTTTGCCGTCATCGGCGTTTATTGCCTCCTGTGAAACCTTTGATCCTGCCGCTTTGGGTGGCCTCGGTATTTTAGGCCCATTAACTGAGGGCGAGGCAGCTATGGGTATTAAGGCAGCTCTCAACAATGGTATCGATCATGCCATCGGTAATATCGGCATCTTGGACGGCTTCTGGCGCAATAACCGAATTCAGGTACCATTACCGGGGGTGCTCCGAGATGTGCAGAAGGCTATGAATGTCGTGGGCGCTGGCGGCATTATGAGCGAGTTACATCAGCAGCTAAATCGTGGTGCCGAAAAAGCCATGCCGGTTGCTAAAAATATTTTCGTAGATGCTATTACGTCCTTAACTATTCAAGACGCCATCAATATCGTGAAGGGTCCAGATAACGCGGCGACGACTTATTTACGAGGCCGCACAACCAATAGTCTGACCAATCTCTTCTCCCCGATAATGGAAGATGCGTTGGGACAAACGGGTGCGCTGCGTCTGCTGGATGACGTGACAGGTCAACTCAGATCAGTTCCGTTTGCCCCGTCTCTGGGACGCGATGCCAAACGCGACCTGATCGCGCATGGTGTGGATTTTGGTCTGAAAGGTCTATTCACCTATGTGGCGGATGAAGAAAAAGCCATCCGCGAAAACCCGGCCAAACGTACCAGTCAAATTTTGCAACGCGTGTTTGGGGCGGTGATCTAACTACTCTTCCTCGTCCTTTGGAACACCGCGACGGGCCAGTTCATCGGCCCTTTCATTGCCTTCCTCGCCAGCGTGACCTTTGACCCATTTCCAGTTGATGTCGCGCTTGTTGTTTTCTTCGTCGAGTTCTTCCCAGAGGTCGCGATTTAAGACAGGCTTTTTATCTGACTTTTTCCAGCCTCGCGCCTTCCAGCCGTGGATCCACTCCGTGATCCCTTTCAGCACATAAGTACTGTCGGTCCAAAGCGTAATTTTGCCTTTATAACCGGGTTTGATCGCCCGCAGAGCCTGAATAGCGGCCATAAGTTCCATGCGGTTATTGGTGGTTTCGTCTTCGCCGCCCCAAAGCTCTTTTTCCTTATGGCCGA
>JAHDBU010000068.1 GCA_020630275.1 Hellea sp. | reverse complement strand
TAGGATCGATCGTAAAGGTCACCATATCTTTGGTCACCGTTTTATGGGCAATCCCGGTCTTTTTAAGAACGCGTCCAAATATTGATTTTATCTGCCGCTTGGCTTTGCCATCATTTTCATATGAGACATCTATGCCAAACTTGTTTCGTAATGTGGCGTTCGTCACCATTGCGGCGTTCTTCATGCCCGACTCTCGCGTTGAATACTCCGTTGTGACGGAAACGCAAAAGGCAGAGTTATCGACGCGGTGGGGCGAATTCAAAGGCCAGGTTAAGGCTTGTCCAGGTTTGAGATCGATAATTGTAGCGTCTTTATCAAATGATTTGTCATAGGGCAGATCGTCGTCAATTAAGTTGGTCACCGCACTTTCATAGGCTCGGTCGGGGATGAATTTTTGTGTCCTCGGGTAGAGCACTATGCGCTTGGCTCCACGGATGTGCCAAAGAATGACTTCCGTTTTGTCAAAGTGATAAGGCGTCTGTGAAATCGGGGAAGAGATCAAAATTCCGCCATTGGCTGTATAGGCTTTGTTTCCCGTCTTCTCGGCAATACCTCCATACATTTGGTCCAAAACCGCTTTGTATTCCGGGTGGACATTCATTGCTTGGCGCACATTAATAAAGACGCGCCCGGCTTTCGCCGCTTCCAACAGAATTTTGCCTGGTATGTTTCTAAAATCACCAGTGCGGAACTTATTGGGATATTCTGGATGATCGGCGTCGCCCATGGAATTGACATCCAAAAGGTGCGAAGGATGCTTTTCCAGAAGTTTGATCAGAGCTTCATCCGTAAACAGGCCCGTTTCCGCCAGGCCATGGCCAAATGTCATAATCTCTTTTTGAAATTTTTGGGAATGAGTTTCATCCCATTCGGTCAAAATACTCAACGTTTTCTCCATTCACCGTTGTTGAAACTATCAGAAAATTCTTACGATTTTCCGAAGAGATGCTTGATTAAATAATAGGCGCCCATAACCGCCATGAGGAAACCGATGGCAAAAATAGCGCTCCAGGTCAGTCGGCTCAGGTCGCCAAAGTAAAGATTTCCAGTGACTCTGGCCCACAATCCGCCGCCGGCCATGGTCAGACCGAGAATGATCATTGTTACGAAAGTCCAAAAATTCTGTTTTGCATCGCTTGAATGTCCAGGCTCAATAAATTTGTCTGCACTGGCATATTTGCCATCGTCGCCCTTGGTGCCGTTAGCAACATAATAATCAGTTTCATCCACCGGGTCTTGGACAATGTCGTAACGAGAGTCTTGCAAATCTGTTTCCACATCCATGTCTCTGGAGATCATAGCTGGTTCAAAAACTTCCTCTTCCTCCACCAAGCTTTCAGGCCAACTCTCATCTGGTGTGGCATCCGTTTCCATCAGGGCGTCTAACCTATCGCTGACTTCAGCTGCAGCTTCGGCTATGGGCGACTGATGGATTGTGACAGCGTCATCCTCCTCGACACGGTTCGTTAGCTCAAAAATTTCTGCATCGTCTGTTTCAGTAGCGATATCATCCAAAGCCGTCTCGTGTCCTTGATATAACGGCACAATATTAGATGGTGTCGCTGATGTTTCAGACGTTTGTGCAATCTGCTCAGGTGTAACTGTGTCGTCTTTTATAGCCTGAAGAGCCTGATGGGGGGCCGGAACTGTACGGTGTGGGCGCAAAAATAAAGCTTTCTCAGCCGTCCGTCGGCGGACCAGCGCGTCGACAACATAGACTTTTTCATCAATTTTCCCGAGCCGCCAGCCGTCAAATCCGTTGGCCGCCGTGATGATTTCGCCGCGGTTCATGGCGTGGAGGACTTCTGAATTTAAAAAGGCGTCGACGCCAATGGAATAGGCCAGAGAGCATAGAGCATCAAACTGGCCTTGCGACATGGCGGCATGAACATTTGTGTTCACGATATTTTCAATGTCCGATAAATCGGCCATAAGTTGCGCAGTCGCGTCTTTTTCCGACAATTTGGCGCTCAGGTCATTCGTAACACGGCCATATCCCACGATTTTTTTACCACCCCTGAGGATCTGACCATTCTGGCTATAGCCCTCATAGGCTTTGATCAGCCGCAGACCTATGTCTGATATGTTATATTGATAGCTCATTTTTGCGTTCCAAATCAGGACAAACCTCTGTTCACTCGCGACAGATGCAAATAACAGGCCGAATTCCCTTGGTGACGGATAAAAATTTTAAAACGCTCTCGTTAGGGGAGAGCCTGTTGACTATTATACCAGCATCAGGGCTGCAAACCCAAGAAAGGCGAGAAAACCGATTACATCGGTGACAGTTGTCACAAATACAGACGAAGAGACGGCTGGGTCCAATCCAGCCCGCTTCAACAGCAAAGGAATAGAAATTCCGGCGAGACCTGCAAAGAAATGATTTATGATCATGGCGATAAAGGCGACAATAGCGATATCACGATTACCAAACCAGATGTAAGCGATCAACGCGAGGACGATGGCGAAAATCAAGCCGTTGATTAGTCCCGCTAAAACCTCCCTTCGAATAGCACGCCAGGCATTCTGCGGCGTTAGATCCCGCTCGGCCAGGGAACGCACGGCGACCGCCAGGGCCTGTGTGCCCGCATTGCCTCCCATGGAGGCGACAATAGGCATTAAGATGGCCAATTGGACGAATCTATCAATGGTGTAGTCAAAAAAAGCAATGACGATAGAGGCCATGATAGCCGTCGCCAGGTTCAGCAACAGCCAGGGCGCGCGGGCACGAACTGTGGTCAGCGCCGTATCTGTCACACCGGCGTCGCTCACGCCCGCCAAAGCTAACATGTCTTCTTTGTTTTCGTCCTGAATAATATCAATGATGTCATCTGCGGTCATAATCCCTTTGATACGGCCGTCAGAGTCTAGAACAGGTGCGGAAATCAGGTGATATTTTTCAAAAATATAGGCGGCTTCCTCCTGATCCATGCTTTGATCAATGGTAAAGATCTGATCATTCATTAATCCAGATAGTTGGGTTTCTCTTGGACTCCGCATTAGTACCGAGACCGGAATATAGCCTATGGGATGAAATCGCGTATCGACGACCCAGATATTAAAGAACAAATCAGGCAGGTTCTCACCTGTGGCCCGCATATGGTCGATGGTATCGCCGACGGTCCAGAAAGGCGGTGCAGCTACAAATTCACGCTGCATGAGACGACCGATCGTTTCGTCGTCAAAAGCCAGCGAGGCTTCCAGGTTGGCGCGGTCCTCCGGTTCCAGACCCTCGAGAATTTTCTCGCGCTGTTCCGCTTCCATTTCCTCAAAAATCTGGGTCGCATCGTCATTATCGAGCTCGGTCAGAGCTTCGACAATTTGACCAGACGGCAGACGTGGTAATATATCTTCGACGACCTCATCTTCCAGCTCGGCCAGAATGTCCGGGGAGATCAATTCGGCATTGGCATCGATAAAGGCGTCGCGCTGTTCGTTAGATAATTGCTCGAACTGATCTGCGAAGTCTGCGGGGTGCAGATTTTGAATGTCCTCAATTAATTCTGCCGCCTGTGTGGTTTCAGACAATTTCGCAAGGAGGTTGGGATGATCGTCTTCCGACAGGGGCAGGTCTGATGCATGGTCGCTCATTTGCCCCTCCAGAAGTTGGCGTTAAAATATCGTCCGTCAATCGACCCGCTTATGCCGCAGGGCGGTTGAAATCACAAGCGCCATGACCTCATAAGCAACGAGAAAGAGGTTCCAATATCCAGTCGGGGAGATTTTTCTCGATAATGCTAATGCGGCCGCTTTTTATTCCTAATAATGGTGTTGGATTTTTAGGATCAGTATTATCATAAATACAGCCGTCATCGGCGCGGAGTATCGCTCCTGGTAACATCGCTAATGCCCTGTGATAGTCTCCATAAATTGTCCGGCTGTCTTGATTGTGTAGCCAATGATTTTGATGGGCTCTTATATAGGCTTCACAGATTTTCCATGACGAGACACCAAAAAAATAGAGCGAAATATGATACTCATTTGTCCGCCCGGCTTCTAGGAAGTCTAAGTCTTCTATGGCCCCCAGTGAGCAAATTGCCGTTACGTCTTTGCCCTCCTTCACGCGTACATATCGGTCGGTGAAAGCCCTTTCCTTTGCGCGTTTTACAAAGTCGGGTCGCGCATCGTCATTGTAAGTCTCAATAGCGTAATGGGCCTGCAGAGTTCCATAAGCGTGTTGAGGGTCAATATATTTTCCGCGCAGCACATCTTGCCCAAGAGCGCCCAGCATAAACTCTGTTTTTCCGGCTCCATGTGGACCAGCAATCATAATCAGTCTTTTCATTGTCTTCGCCCGTCAGCACGAAAGACAAGAAAAACGGCTATCAATGGATCCCACTTTTGAAGGTTGGATTGTTATTGTTATTCTATTCATCATTCCCTCGGTCATTTACCCCTGACCGATCTCCGTGATAGAGTTTACCGGCCTGAAATGAAAGCGCTTTCAATGCAGGCGGGAAAATTATTTTGATCGCGAAAGACAAGGGGGATAATTTACTATAACTATGCCCGTAATTAAATCTTTCGAGGGTAAATAGGGCGTATATCAACTGGAACGTTATTCAGATTATTCAGAACAGTCCGGGCTTCATCATCAAGGCTGCCATACTCATCAAGGAAGGACTTGGCTTTTTCATAATCAGCATCGCCCTGTACGCGGACGAACATACCCGTCAGGTCGCGTACGGCCCGTTCCATTTTCTCATAGTCAATTTTATATCGCTTGAGTTTGGGCATCCATGTCACCGCGCCTGTCTTGCGGTAATAATTATATTGTATGGTTCGACCCTTCGCATGAGCTGACTCTGTCCCAAACCGCACAGACCGAAAAATGCCGGTGAAGTGTGTGGCCAGCATCTCTTGCTTCTCTGACATGGGCAGCTCACCTTTTTCCATCATGAAAAGAATATTATAGATCCCCATGATGTCGGCCTTTCCCTCTTCCAGGCCATTATAAAGATCCTGAAGTTCAGCTGCGACGGTCGTTTCTTTGCCGTTCTTCATAATTTTACCTGGCCCCAAACCATGGGATAATTCGTGGAAAAGCGTATTGTTTTCCATATATTTCCGCGATGTCAGAGCGGCTTGCGCAGGAACCAGAACCTTCTTGCCAATCGGCCCCAAGACTGAATCGAACTTTTTGTGCAGAACATTGTTCAGGATAACTTTCTTGGAGCCTTTGGCCTCGCGCACACGCTCATCATTTGGCAGGTTAAACGCAATGGTCTGAATGCCATTGGCGTTATCACCGCCGCCTTGAATTTGATAAGCGACGACAAGCGGGCTTTCAGAGCCACGTCCAAAATTTTTGTAACTATCCTCTACAGGGAGGTTGCGCTCCATATCATTGAGGTAGTTTTTATACTTCGCCAGTGCAGCAGATTCTTCCGGATTTTTGACGGTTAGGAACATTTGGAAAGCCGTTTTGTACCCGAACAACTGATCATCATAGACCTCGTAAGGGCCGATCACGACTTCGATATTTCCTTCCAAATCCATCCAAGCCATATCGGACTCAAAATAATCGTCAGAAAATAGCGCGTCCGCCCGCAGATTGAGATAGCGTTTCAGGCTTGGTTCTCGGGATAGGGATGCCGCCTCACGCATGATTTCGGCAATCTTGGTCAATTGAGGTTTATAGGCTACGGAGTAGGGCACAGCGACCAGCTTGTCCCCACGTCGGCGGATAACCGTAAAACCTGATTTGAACTTCTCAGCCATCCGGGGATGTTTTTCGATCCAGTTATTGAATTCGTCCTTGGTCATATCGGCCGGGTAGAACCCGCCCCCATCGGGGCAGTCGCCTTCGCTATAAAATATTTTGTTATCGGCTAGCGGATCACAGACGCCAAAATGCAGGTCGAACATTTTTAGAACCTGAGCTTTATTCTCCAGATCGGAGTTCATGATGGATCTCCGGATTTTGGGATTATCCACATTCAGTTGAGACAGGAAAATCGCATTCATGGGTTTTCGAATTTCCATGAGCTTATTGACCACAGCCCGTTCGGAGGGTGTTAGAAAGGACGTATCGACATCCATTTTAACGGGCTTAAACTTTTTATACTGAGCGCTCAAATCGTAAACAGGAGCCGCTTCCACAGTGTTCTGGGTGGTTTGGGAGTCGACACTTTGTGCCTTGTCATCAATCGTAGCTTCGCCGCTGGTTTTGTCTTTACAGCCAGCCAATAGGGCAGCGATCGATAATGTTGAAATGAGGATATGTTTCATGGTTTTCCCGTCTTTATGCGCTGTGGTCTTGTTCAAGGTAAATTGTGTCTAATTTTTGCCGCTTGTTCTTTTAGATCTTCAAAGTCCGCCATCTGGCCGCCTGCATGGGACCCCAAAGCCATATCTTTATAGCGTGGAATAATATGAAAGTGCAGATGAAATACAGTTTGACCGGCTGGGGCGCCATTGAACTGTGTGATGGTAATGCCGTCTGGATTGAATGTCTGCCGAACAGCGTTGGCGATTATCTGAGTTTTTGAAATAAGCTTGACCAACACTCCAGGATCTGTGTCGAATAGGTTGCGTGACGGAGTCTTGGGGATGACCAGCGTATGACCTTTGGATTGTGGAAACGCATCCATGAAAGATAGAATATGATCATTCTCAAAAACGGTAGCGTTTGGAATATCACCACGCAGGATTTTAGCGAAAATATTGTCCGGATCATAGGTTCCGTTGAGACTCATGTCTGTCCTTTCTGGCTTGAATATCCGAGGCTTTAGTTTGGGCGTGGTATAGAAATAAGGCAAACCCAATGAGGGGAATGGCGAGGATATCTTTATCCGTGAAAATTACCATAAATAGAGCGACCATAAAAATCGAGACGATTGGCCAAAGACTGGCTTTGTAGGGCGGGACATCCTGCCAGGGCGGATTATAATCGTCGAATATATCCGTATCAAGAAACTCGCCTGGTTCATTAATAATAGCCAAGGCTTCTTCGACCTGACTCTCAGGTACCAGAATATTCATGCCGCCCAAAGCGAGTATATCAATATGGGCCATTTGCGCATGTTCGTAATTTTGAACAAACAGATCGATATTTCCGGCCTCAAGTTTGGATTTGATCACCGCAATTTCTGTCAAATGGGTCGAGTTATAAACCGGAACCAGCTCCACCATTATCCTTTCTTAAAGGGCGTATAACGCCCGAGAATTTCTATATTTCTATCTACCGCCTCGCGCTCTTCGGTCAAGTAATCGACCAGTGCGGCCCGAAATCCGGGATGAGCCACATAATGGGCGGAATGGGTGGCGATCGGTTCATAGCCACGGGCCAGTTTGTGTTCACCCTGGGCTCCAGCCTCTACGCGCGATAGTCCCAATTCGATGGCCGCGTCTATAGCCTGATAATAACAGAGCTCGAAATGCAAGAAGGGTTTGTGACCCAGTGCCCCCCAATTACGGCCATAAAGCGCGTCGCGGCCAATAAAGTTGAGCGCCGCAGCAAAAGGTTTTTCGTCCTGCCAAGCCATGACCAGCAGAATATCGTCTTTCATGGTTTCGTGAATGCGCGCGAAAAACCCCCGGTTCAAATAGGGGCGCCCCCATTTGCGCAGGCCCGTATCCATATAGCAGGTATAAAATGTATCCCAATGTTCGGGCTTGAGGGCTTCGCCAGTGAGCCGTTTGATCACAACACCGTCTTGGGCGTTCGCCCGTTCCTTGCGGATATTTTTGCGTTTGCGCGAGGCGACGCTATCTAAAAAATGCGTGAAACTCTCATAATTCCGGTTCATGAAATGAAATTGTCGGTCCTGACGCATAAGCAAATCAGCAGCCTCGCAAACCGCTTTGTCATCCGGTTCGATAAAGGTTAGATGGGTGCTGGAATAGCCCCATTCCTGCGTGGCTTGAGCCATGGCAGAAATGATCGCTGTTTTCCCTTCATCATCGGTAGCCAGAAGCCGCGGCCCGCCCACGGGGGTAAAGGGCACGGCGCATTGCAATTTGGGATAATAATTTCCGCCTGCCCGTTCGAAGGCATTGGCCCAACCATGATCAAAAACATATTCACCCTGGCTATGGGTCTTGGCATAGAGCGGCGCTGCGCCGACTGGATTGTCATGTTCGTCTTGCAGCCAGATATGACGGGGAGCCCAGCCGGTTTCTTCGACGGCGCAGCCGCTCTCTTCCAAGGCATTTAAAAACCGCCAGGACAGAAACGGATTATGACTGCCCGCGAGAGCGTCCCAATCCGCCTCACTGACCTCAGAAATCCGAGTTAGAATGCGCGCGGCGTAATTCACTCAATTTCGATGATAGCATCAATCTCAACGGCCACATCCAGGGGCAGGCTCGGCGCGGAAACAGCAAATCGGGCATGACGGCCTTTGTCACCAAAGACGGCAACCATGATATCAGAACAACCATTGATCACTTTGGGTATGTCGGCCGAGGTCGCAGTTGGTAACGCCTGCACGAACCCGCCCAGTTTGACCACACGCTTGACCCGAGTCAGATCACCACCGCAAGCGGCTTTCATCTGGGCCAGCAGATTGAGAGCGGACAACCGCGCCGCTTTTTGGCCTTGCTCTACATCCATGTCTTCTCCGAGGCGTCCACCGATCAGTTCGTCGCCGACCTTGGATATTTGTCCGGAAATAAACACCAGATTGCCTGAAACAACATAAGGCACATAATTGGCAACAGGGGCTGAGGGCTCCGGCAGGGTTAATCCCAGCTCGGCGATTTTTTTATCCATAGCGTTCATAACGGTCTCATCTAGTCATAATAAATATCGTAATCGGAATCAGACCTATAGCTTTTGTCCAGGGTCAGACTGCCTGTCTTCCAGTTGATGGTTTTCATAACAACCAGGAACATCAAAACAAGGGTCGCAATGCCGATATAAATAGCAATTCTCGGAATGCTCACATAATAACCATCATAGCCATTGGGCTCAATTTCGCTCAGTAAGTAAACGGGCGCCAAGGCAACGATTACAGCAAATATCAGCCCCAATATTCGCAAGGGTAGCGTCTTTAAAAAAGGACCCGGGACTACATAATTTTCCTCAGGACACATATAGCAATCCACAGTCGAGCTTCGAAGCATCAACATGTAATCAAAATATTCCTGCCACCCATAAGCTTCGCCGCAATTTTGGCACTGGAGCCGCTTCCCCATTTTACTCCTCCACTTGAATTTCTTCGTAAATGTCATAGCTAGTCTACCGAAAACAGTAAAGGACAGTCATGAACAATACGACGCCGTTTCCTCTCCCATCCAAAAATCCACAGTTGTTGGAGTTTTTGAAAAGCCGTCGGTCCAATCTGGCCAAGATGATGGAAGGACCAGGTCCGGATCCGGCCATACTCGATGATATTTTATCGGTCGCTGCGCGGGTGCCGGATCACCGCAAGCTTGCGCCTTGGCGGTTCATCATATTTGAAGGTGAAGCCCGGGAGCGCATCGGCGCACATCTGGGTCGGGTGTTTGCGGCGCAAAATCCTGACCTTCTGGACCGGGTTGAGTTTGAGACCCAGAGATTTATGCGGGCCCCAACAGTGGTGGGCGTCGTCTCCAGTCCGGTCGAGTGTCCGCGCGGGACGCCCGAGTGGGAACAGCGTCTATCCTCGGCTATTTGCTGCTATAATATGTGTCTGGCGGCGCAGGCCCACGGCTTTGGCGCACAGTGGCTGACCGAGTGGTATGCTTATGATCCAGAAATTCTTTCACACCTTGGCCTTACCGAAGGTGAGCGCATCAGCGGCTTTATATATATCGGAACCGCCGTGACGCCGTCACAGCCTCGACCACGCCCTGACTTATCTATTAAAGTATCACGTTACTAGACACACTATTCCCCTATGTAATTACAACTATAGGCGGTTTGATCAAAAGATTTATGTTACATTCATGTAAGAATGTGTATGTAAGTATTAGGTCATTAGACCCGAACTCCCTTGGTCTACCATTGCGCCCCGTGTAGGCCGGGAGTTCTTTTAATATGGACGGTCGTTTCGGGGGAAACGGCCGTTTTTATTTCAGAAAATTCCCGTTTACATTCTGTTCAGGTACAAAGTGCCAAAGGGAAGCTCGTCGGAAACGACATGAGCTCCGCCCTACCATTGCGCCCCGTGTAGTGGTGGGGCTCACTCGTTTTAGAGCCTAAATTTTTACGCGGTTTCTGCAAACAATTCCCGCCCGATTAGCCAGCGTCGGATCTCAGACGTCCCCGCGCCAATCTCCATGAGCTTGGCATCGCGCAGAATACGCCCCGGTGAATTCTCATTCATATAGCCATTCCCACCCAGCATTTGAATAGCGTCCAGCGCCAATTGTGTGGCCTTCTCGGCGGCGTAGAGAATACAACCGGCGCTGTCTTTGCGCGTGGTTTCGCCCCGATCACAAGCCTGGGCCACGGCATAGGTATAAGCGCGCGCCGTGGACGTCGTCACATACATATCGGCCAGCTTACCCTGCATGAGCTGAAACTCGCCAATGGCTTTGCCGAATTGTTTGCG
>JAHDBU010000067.1 GCA_020630275.1 Hellea sp. | reverse complement strand
TTCGCTGCCAGCGAAGCGCTCTACCAGCTGAGCTATGGCCCCTTCCAAAAAAGGTGACGCCGACTGGTGATTTGGGCGTCAAAAAGAGACGGGACCTATAAGTCGGCCCTGTCGTTTGTTCAAGTCAAAAATGAAGCCTGAAGTTAAATCTCGATTTCTTCGGGATCTTCGTCTTCGTTGTCGGTTGGTGGCAGATCGTCTTCTTCGTCGTCCACCAGCGCCGCGTCCTCATCCTCGTCCTCATCGGGATCAAAGGTCGTAATGTCAGGGGTCATGCCGCCATCATCATCATCGGAGGTTACGCCGCCAAAATTGGCATCGTCGCCGTCAAGCTCCAGCTCTTTGGCTTCGGCTTCTTCCTCGTCCAGCTCTTCGTCTTCCTGCTCCTCGTCCTTCTCGTAATCATCGGACTCGTTCTCAGGTTTGATTTCCGCGACCGGAATTGTTGCGACCACTTCGACGGCATCGGGATCGTAGCTGTATTCGCATTTCGGGCAAACAGCTGGGCGTTTTGTTAAATCATAAAATTTAGATGCACATTCGGGGCAAACTCTTTTTTCGCCCAAATCGACCTTGGCCATAGTCTCTTCCTGTCCCTTACAAATTCTGTGTACAACGCTGGTTTCGGGCCTTGTCATGCGCTGGCATAGCCGTTAAGCGGAGCAACTTCGTTCGCCTCTTAGCGTTTCGAATTTGAGAGTCAACCGACAAAAACGAGTTGTGGGAATTATGCCAGCAGGGGCCATCGCAAAACCGGGACAAGCCTTAAAGGGTATGATCAAGGCACCGGGTGATAAATCCATTTCGCATCGAGCGATTATTCTGGGCGCATTGGCCGAGGGTGACACCCATGTGACCGGCCTCTTGCGCGGCGCAGATATCATGTCGACCATTGGTGCTATGCAGGCCTTAGGCGCAAAAGTGATTGAGAATGCGGATGGCAGTTTCACGGTAACAGGCTGCGGAACGGATGGCTTGAAATCACCCAAAGGCCAAGTGGATTGCGGCAATGCCGGTACGGGCGTGCGCCTGATTATGGGGGCTGCTGCGGCCTACAACATAGAGGCGGAGTTTACGGGTGATGAGTCTCTACGCAGCCGTCCTATGGCGCGTGTGCTGGACCCTCTCAGAGAGATGGGTGTAGACGCTGCCTCAGCCGAAGGCGACCGTCTGCCGGCGACGATCACGTCCTCGGGTCAACTCAAGCCATTAGATTATACGCCGCCTCACGCTTCTGCTCAGGTTAAATCGGCGATACTTTTGGCGGGTTTACGCACATCTGGAACAACCACCATTCGCGAAACCCGACTTTCTAGGGATCATACAGAAAACATGCTCCGTGCTTTTGGCGCCGACGTCACAGCAAGGCCTAAGGATGAAGGTCAGGTTGTCAGTATTACCGGGCCCATCAATTTGGTCGGGACCCGGGTCAATGTGCCGGGTGATCCCTCTTCAGCTGCGTTTCCAATTATTGCGGCCCTGATTATTCCAGGTTCCGATATCTGTATCGAAAACGTGATGATGAACCCGACACGGACGGGCCTTTTGGAAACACTGGCTGAGATGGGCGGTGATATTCGGGCGGATAATTTCCGCAAATCCGGCGGCGAGGTCATTGCGGATTTGCATGTGCGCCATTCCAATCTACGCGGGGTCAATGTGCCCTCCAAGCGCGCGCCGTCCATGATCGACGAATATCCTATTCTGGCCATTGCCGCGGCTTTCGCCAAGGGCGATACCATTATGGAAGGCATTGAAGAATTACGGGTCAAGGAAAGTGACCGGATCATGGCCACGGTGGAATTGCTGCGTCGTAACGGTGTTGATGTTACCGAGAGTGCGGACGGCATGCGGATAAAAGGTGGCGGCGCACCTGTCGGCGGCGGCAAGGTCACTACTTATCACGATCACCGGATCGCCATGTCGGCTTTGATCCTAGGCTTGGCGGCGCAGCGCCCGGTTGAAATTGACGACGCCTCTATGATCGCCACCAGCTTCCCTAGCTTTTTCAGCCTGATGGAAACATTGGGCGCAGATATCGAGCAACAGACCGGATGACGGTGATCGCCATAGACGGCACCTTTGCCAGCGGCAAAGGAACTTTGGCCAAAAAACTGGCTGCTCATTACAATCTCTCTCATTTGGATACGGGCAAGCTCTACCGTGCCACGGCCCGGATTGCGCTCGACAATAATTATGATCTGTCGGATCCGGCTCAGTGCGCGAAGGCGGCACGTCAGGTTTCTCCGGAGCAATTGGATGATCCAGTATTAAAAAGCGGCCCCGTCGGCGCGGCGGCGTCCAAAGTCTCAATCCACCCAGCGGTCCGTCAGGAGCTCTTGGATTTTCAGCGAGACTTTGCCGCCAGGGGAGGCGTGCTTGACGGCCGAGACATAGGGACAGTGATATGCCCCAATGCGGATGTGAAGCTCTATATAGATGCGTCCCCGGAGGAACGGGCTGAGCGTCGTCATAAAGAACTGAGAGGTTATGGTGAGGATATCACACTTGAACAGGTTCTAGCACAGCTTACGGAGCGGGACGAGCGGGACAAAAACCGCGCTGAGGCCCCCCTAAAAATCGCCCAAGATGCACACTTGATTGATACAACTAACTTGTCTATAGAGCGCGCGTTCGACGCGGCAGTGAAGGTCATTGACGCGGTTTTGGCGGCTAAAACCACTAAAACATAAGCAAAACAGCAAGATTTCGGACATTTAAGACGCCTGGATGGGCCGGGCGAGACCGCAGGATACAACCTGTCGGCCGGAAATGATTATTTGGAGTAAACCCCTATGAGCGCAGCTCAAGACACCCTTAATCCCACAACCTCTGACTTCGCTTCCATGCTGGAAGCCTCACTCGAAGCCAACCCAATGACGGAAGGCTCCGTTGTCAAAGGTATCGTAACTGGCGTTGAAAAAGACGTCGTCCTTGTTGATGTAGGCCTGAAAACCGAAGGTCGCGTCGCATTAAGAGAATTCTACACACCAGGTTCAGATGAGCAGGTCAAAGTCGGCGACAGTGTCGATATCTATCTTGAGCGGATCGAAAACGCTCTGGGTGATGCCATCCTGTCTCGCGACAAAGCCCGCCGCGAAGAAACTTGGGTCAAAATGGCCAAAGTCTATGAAGCCGAAGAGCCTGTCACGGGAGCTATTGTTGGCCGCGTCAAAGGCGGCTTCACCGTTGACCTGGGTGGCCTGAATGCCTTCCTACCGGGTTCACAAGTTGATATCCGCCCCGTTCGTGATGTTGGTCCGTTGATGAACCAAGAGCAACCCTTCATGATTTTGAAAATGGACCGCGTCCGTGGCAATATTGTTGTTTCACGCCGGGCCATCCTCGAAGAGAGCCGCGCCGAACAACGCGCCGAGCTTGTCGGCCAGCTTGCCGAAGGTGAAACCCGCGAAGGCGTCGTCAAGAATATCACCGATTATGGTGCCTTTGTTGACTTGGGCGGCATTGACGGCCTGCTGCACGTCACAGACATGTCATGGCGTCGTATCTCTCACCCAAGTCAGGTTATGGCAGTGGGTGACACGGTTCAGGTTAAGATCATCAAGATCAATTCTGAAACACAGCGTATCAGCCTTGGAATGAAACAGCTCATGGAAGATCCATGGATGGCTGCGGCTGCCAAATATACCGTTGGTTCCCGCCACAAAGGTATCGTCACCAACATCACGGATTACGGTGCGTTTATTGAGCTGGAAGAGGGCGTCGAAGGTCTGGTCCACGTTTCCGAAATGAGCTGGACCAAGAAAAACGTCCATCCGGGCAAAATCGTTTCCACATCACAAGAAGTCGAGTGCGAAGTTCTGGAAGTGGAAGAAGAGAAGCGCCGCATTTCATTGGGTATCAAGCAGGTCCAGGACAACCCATGGGACAGCTTTGCTGATCGTTTCCCAATCGGGACTGTTATCAATGGCGAAGTCCGCTCCGTCACAGAGTTTGGTCTCTTTGTTGGCCTTGATGGAGACATTGACGGAATGGCTCACTTGTCTGATCTGGCTTGGGACAAGTCCGGTGAAGAAGCTCTGAAAGATTACAAGAAGGGCGATCAGGTTGAAGCCAAGATCCTCGATATTGATATTGAGAAAGAGCGTATAAGTCTTGGTATTAAGCAACTGAGTAAAGACACGGCGCCAACAGGCGCACGCCGCGGGGCGACTGTGACGTGTACAGTCACCAATGTTCAGTCATCTGGTTTGGATGTTGTGTTTGGTGATGACGAGACGAAAGCCTTCATCCGTAAGGGTGACCTGTCACGGGACCGCGCCGATCAACGCCCAGAGCGCTTCGCTGTTGGTGACAAGGTCGATGCCATGATCGTCAAGGCCGATAAGACCAAGCGTCAGTACAACCTGTCGATAAAAGCTTTGGAAATCGCAGAAGAGAAAGAGGCCGTCGAGCAGTATGGTTCTACCGATGCCGGTGCTTCGCTCGGAGATATTCTGGGTGCTGCGCTGAAAGGTGACGAATAAGTCCTCTGGCTTAGATAGATTTTGCAAGCGTCGCCAGAGAAATCCGGCGGCGCTTTTATTTTTGTGTTGACGGTTGATAATGCAATCGTATTTATAGACCTATGTTAAGGTCTGAGCTGGTCGACAGTATCCATAAAGATAACCCCTATCTCACAAGAGAAGAAGCCGAACGTGTTGTCGCGGTTATTCTCGAGAGCGTTATTCAGACTTTGGAAAAAGGTGCGCGGGTCGAACTTCGCGGCTTTGGTGCTTTTTCCGCCCGACATCGCGGCCCCAGAAAAGGGCGCAATCCGAGAACCGGCGAGACCGTCATGGTTCCCGAAAAGCACGTCCCGTTTTTCCGCGCCGGCAAAGAGCTTAAGGCCCGCGTTGACAATCATTAAACGCGTCGACAAGCACTGATAAGTATAACTTATTTTTAACGGCTGGTTAACCATATTGACCCAGACCCCGTCCTCATGCGAGAAATCGCATATCATTTAACCATTGGAGGGAGTTTGAAATGGGAATGATTTCAGAATTTAAAGAATTTGCTATGGCAGGCAATATGATGGACATGGCCGTCGGTATTATCATGGGTGGCGCCTTTGGTACGGTGATTAAATCACTCATCGAAGATGTCATCATGCCAGTCGTTGGACACTTCTCCGGCGGCATGGATTTTGGTAAGCTGGCTGTTTGCTTAGGCGACAAAGCAGCTGACGGAACTTGTGGTGGTGCTGCCATCAGCTACGGTTCCTTCATCAATGCTTTTATCGCATTCTTGTTATTGGCTTGGGTCCTGTTCATGATCATCAAAGGTATGAACAAAGCCAAGAAGGCCGAAGCTGAGGCCCCACCAGAGCCAACACCATCTGAGACGCTTCTGGCCGAAATCCGGGATGCTTTAAAGAAGTAACGGATTTTCAATATCAGAATTAAAAAAGCCGGCTCATTGGGCCGGCTTTTTTCTTTTGCGATTTAAGCGTATTTCTCGCCCAGATAGACCCGGCGTACATCTGGGTTGGCCCGAATTTCTTCGGGTGTGCCGTCAAACAGCGCTTCGCCCTGAAACAAGATGGAAGCCCGGTCCACAATATCTAGCGTCTCGCGGACCCGGTGGTCAGTGATTAGAATACCGATACCGCGTTTCTTGAGGTAGAGGATCAATTCGGAAATATCAGCGATGGCAATGGGGTCGATCCCTGTAAAGGGTTCATCCAGCAGGATAAAGCTTGGTCGGGAGGCCAGGGCCCTCGCGATTTCAACGCGCCGTCGTTCGCCGCCCGAAAGCGCCATAGCCGGGCTCTTTTTGATGTGGGTGATGTTGAGCTCATCGAGCAAGGCGTCAACATTGTCATTCCATTTGGAACGGTCTTTCTCGGTAAGCTGTACGACAGCTTTGATGTTCTCTTCGACCGACAGGCCGCGGAAAATGCTTTGTTCCTGCGGCAGATAACCCACACCCAGTCGTGCCCGCTGATACATGGGCAGGCTGGTGATGTCTTCGCCGTCCAAAGTGATCGAGCCGTGGTCCGCCTCAATGAGGCCCATAATCATATAAAAGCTGGTTGTTTTACCGGCACCGTTGGGGCCCATCAATGCAACCACTTCGCCCCGATTTACATGCAAGGTGATATCGCGGACGACTTGCCGACCTCGATAGGATTTTCCGATATTATTTGCTGCCAGCCCCTGACGTATGGGCGCAGTGTTTGCTGCCGCTTCCGTCATATTAACCCCGGGTAATCGTCGTGCCGGAGTTTTTGATCAGTATCCGGACTCGGCCCTTGCGGCCACATTTACGGCCTTTGCAGTTTCCGACGATCCGCGCTTCATTTGTTGTGAGGTTGTAAATGAGCTTGTCTCCGGTCACGACATTGTCGTCGCCTTGCACCAGGATTACATTCCCCGTGACGGTAAAAGTTTCCGTCGCGCTCTCATAAACACCTTTTTCTCCGCGAACTTCTTGTTCAGGCGTCAAATAGTAAAAATTCCCGGTCGCGACAACGCGCTCGAAATCACTGGAGTTTAGATCGTTAGCGGAGCCGGTCGTGAAAATATCCATTTCATCCGCCAAAATCCGTGTTTCTCCGCGACGCACATCAACCTGGCCTTTGAGACGCAAGATATTGTCAGCGGCCACATAGGCCTGGTCGGCATCAAGCGAAGTTGGCCCTGAACTGTTGGGTGAAAACTGCGCTGTGGCCGGAACGGCTAATCCCATCATAGCAAAGGCGGCTAGGGCGCTTCTTATCATTAAATTCTTTGACATAATCTGCCTCATTTATTGTTCTATTCTATACGAATAGATACGCGGCCTGTGCAATTATCAGAATCACATTCTTCGCCGAATTTTACACGTCCTGTCTTCAGGTCGTAAACCATCTTGTCGCCAGTGACAAATGATCCGTTGGGTTGTTTAACCCGTACATTTTCCGTCACGACAATCACGCCTCGATCCCGGTAGTAAATACCTTGGCGCCCCGTGACCGTCGTCTCTGGTGTCACATATTTGAAATTCCCTTTAGCAACGATCCGGGTCACTGCCCCCATGCGTAGGGATTCGTCAGGAGATGTAGTATCGCTTTCACGTTTCTCACGGTAAATCTCCATTTCGTCGGATTGAATACGCGTATCGCCTTGGCGAACGTTCACCTTCTCCTCAAGAACCGTGACGTTACCTTTGTAAGTCGCTTTTTCGGCGGCCACAAAAATAGGTTCATCGCTGTCGCCAAAATCGACCTGAGCCTGAGCTGTGCCGGCCAAGCCAAACGCCAGTATGCCAAGAAATATCTGCTTCATTCTTCCGGCTCCAATTCGGACGTCATGCCGTTTTTGAAAATATAGGTTTTGTAATTGTCGCGGATTTCATAGGCGTTACCATTGACCTTGCCAAAGGCGCCAATGCAACTGATCGGTTCATCCCCGACAATGATTTTGGTCTTGGTGAAAACTCGCGCATGAGTGGTTTTGCATTCGTAACCGTCATCTGTGTTTAAATCCACATCGGTCCGAAGTTCCAAGATTTTATCAATGTCATTATAGACGCCGGTCTCGGCGATAACGATCGACTTCGCAGCTGATTCATCACGAAAAAACTCAAGCACCGGATCCACCAAATTTACAACGTCCTGATCATCAGTGGGTCGGATGGCTTCCTTTGCGGTCAGATAAAATGGCAATCCGTCATCGGTGCGTCCGCTATAACGAGGGTTGACCATTTTGACCGACTCACTGGGGTCGGTCTGAGGGATGTCCGGTGGAGCCTGTCGCATAAATTCGTAAACCAGCAGACCGGCGGCCATGAAGGCCAAAACCATCAGCAGACCACGCATAATGCGTACACGTTGCGTATGTTTGCGCGCAGCTTCTAGTGTCAGCGTGCGGCGGGGTTCCCAGATACCCCCATTGCCATCCATATGTGCGGTGTCGCTCATACTGGCTTCTATAGGTGAAAATCTGCCTGATGGCGATAGGGAGGCAGGTTAAACTTCACTAATCTTTGAATTAGCTATTCTTGCGCAAAGAATGCGCGAATATATCGATCTCTCCCCAACCCGCCAGATCTAGCGCCGCCCGGGTCGGCAGAAAGTCAAAACAGGCTTGGGCTATGTCGAGGCGGTTTTCACGCAACAAGCGACCGGTCAGCACATTTTTGAGCTGATGCAGGTAGAGCACATCAGAGGCTGCATAGTTGAGCTGCGCTTCGGACAGTTCATCACTGGCCCAGTCAGAGCTCTGCTGTTGCTTAGATAATTCTACGCCGATGAGTTCCCGGCACAGATCCTTGAGGCCATGGCGGTCTGTATAAGTGCGCACCAGGCCGGAGGCGATTTTTGTGCAAAAAACCGGTGTGCAGTCCACGCCCAGATCTCGTTTGATTACGGCGACGTCAAAGCGGGCGAAATGAAAAATTTTGGTAATGTCCTGATTAGCCAGAAGGGCTTTGAGATTGGGGCAATCAAAGGTGTCCCGGTTGACTTGCACAATATGCGCTTCGTCATCGCCAGCCGATAATTGTACCAGACATAATTTATCCCGCACCAAGGACAGCCCCTGGGTTTCCGTATCAACGGCAACACTTTTACCAAAGTCTATTCCGGCTGGCAGATCATTTTTGTGAAAGTGTACGGTCATAATTTTTATCTCTTTTCGTGGGTCTAACGAATTCGTTTCCTAATAACAATGCCCGATTTTTGGCGGCACAGGGTCAATGGTGTGCTATGCGACTTACATGGAGCTCAGTGACTCGCAAAAATATGATGTATTTGAAGCCCGCGATGAAACCTATTCGGGGCGTTTCTTTATGGCGGTCAAAACGACGGGAATATTCTGTCGACCCGGTTGCCCGGCCCGGACGCCTAAACGGGAAAACTGCGAGTTTTATCCCAATGCGGAATCTGCTGTCGAAGCCGGATATCGCGCCTGCAAGAGATGCCATCCCTTGGGTCTGCCCGGCGAGACGAGCGCCTTAATCCGGGCATTGATCAATCTCGTGGAAACGGATCCCGAGCGCCGCTGGAGTGAGCAGGACCTGAAGGTGCGCGGTATTGATCCATCCACCGCGCGTCGGCACTTCAAGTCTCGTTTCGGGATGACGTTCAGCACCTATGTCCGCCAAAGACGCTTAGCGCTTGCAAGGGAAAACCTTGTCCAGGGGGAGAGCGTTATTCAGGCACAATTGGCTGCGGGCTTTGAGAGTCCCAGCGGGTTTCGCGCGGCCTTTAGCAAGACCTTTGGGACGCCGCCGAACAAGGCCGGGCTGGCGCCGCTCATGGTCGAGTGGTTGGATACGCCACTCGGGCCTATGATCGTGATCTGCTCGGACGAGGCCGTTTACCTCACCGAATTTACGGTCCGAAAAAATTTGAGTGGGCAGTTTGAAAAGCTTGTCAAAGTTTATGATCGGCCGATTTTACCGGGGCGAACAAAAATAACCGACGCGGTGGAAGAGCAGATCACGGCCTATTTTGGCGGTAACCTGCAGAGCTTTGACCTACCATTGCACCCGACGGGCACGGATTTTCAGCGCAAAGTCTGGGACGCGCTTTGTGACATTCCTTTCGGTCAAACCCGCTCTTACGGGGAGCTCGCTATTGCTATCGGAAATGAAAAAGCGTTTCGGGCCGTGGCCAGCTCCAATGCCCGGAACGGTTTGGCAATTATCATCCCTTGCCACCGGGTGATCAATACAGGGGGGAAACTCGGCGGCTATGCGGGGGGCTTGGCCAAGAAACAATGGTTGTTGGATCATGAAGCCAAATTCGCCCTATGAGGCTTTTGCAAAGTCCTCGTAAAGCGCCGCCGCGCCGTATAACGCAGCGCGCGGATTGACCAATAGCCTGATCGGTATGTCTTCCATATAATCGGAGCGTTTGCCCCGCTTAAGAAAACGCGACATGGCATCTTCGGTTTTAAAAAATTCAATCATGCGTTCGGACACGCCTCCGGCCAAAACCACGCCGCCCCGCGCTCCGCCGGACAAAGCCATATCGCCGACCGCGCCCATGGTTGCGGCGGCTCTGATTTCGCAAAGTTCGAGACTCACGGGATCGCCCCGTTTGGCCTTTTCCATAATGACGGCCGGGGAGAGCTGTTTATAAGGTACGCCGTGGCGCTTGCAGATAGCTTCGTGGACATCATCCATCCCGCTCCCCGAGCTGACTTTTTCCAGTGACACAAAACCAAATTTCTCCCGCAAATTTTTCAAGAGTTCCAATTCCCGGTCCGTTTGCGGCGCATAGGCCTGATGGCCGCCTTCAGTTGTCAAAACCTGCCAGCCGCCGCGAAGGAGCGGGACCAGATATCCGACGCCAAACCCTGTACCTGGCCCCGCCACCAAAATAGGGGCGTCTCTTTGCGCTTTACCGTCTTTGATATGGAGAAAATCATCATCGTCCAATTCGGGCACACAGCGAGTCATGGCGGCGAAATCATTGACGATCAGCGTGCGCTCAAATCCAAAAGTCTCTGAGAGCTCCTCCGCGTCCAGAGCCCAATCCCGGTTGGTCAATTGCACTTTATTGTCGGATACGGGCCCTGCAACGGAAAATATAGCATGCCGGGGCTTGGAGCCACCAAACGGATCCAGATAAGCTTTCAGCACACCCTGAAAGGTCGGGTAATCGTCACCCTGAAATTTTTTAAAATGCTCTATCGACCAATGCCCATCATCCCCGCGTTCAGCAATGCCGAAGCGCGCATTGGTTCCGCCGATGTCAGCAACAAGAATAGACTGTCCCAT
>JAHDBU010000066.1 GCA_020630275.1 Hellea sp. | reverse complement strand
GCATTTTTTGCGAGAGAAAATACGCGGACGCCCATGATTTTTGCCGCGATATCCGCCGTCATCAATTTGGTCTTTGGCGCGACCATGTTTTTCACTCTCGGATTTTTCGGGTTAGCGTTAGCGACCTCAATCGCGGGATGGACGAATGTCATCTTGTTAACACGAGTCTTATTCCAAGAAGGGCATTTGCGCTTCGACAAGCGCCTGCGTCTTCGCTTGCCTCGGATTCTCGCGGCTGCACTCATCATGGGCGTCGTCTCATGGCTCCTATCTCGCTGGGCCGAACCAATGCTCAATGGATTTATTCCCAATGATTATTTCTGGCTCGGAGTCGTGTGCGGGCTAGGCTTATTCACCTATGTTGTTTTTTCTTTTGTCTTTCGGGCATTCGGTATGGCGGATTTCAGATACGCGTTTCGCCGCAAGTCCACCGAATAGGCTTGAGTAATGGCACGAGGCTGTTAAAAGCGCGTCGATTTTATCGAGGCCATTATGAGTGAAAAACCGGTTGAATATTCCGGCCCGGAACGGGTCTTCTCAGGCGTGCAGCCCTCAGGGTCTTTGCATCTGGGGAACTATCTGGGCGCGTTGAAGAAATTTGTCGATCTGCAAGATGCGCATGACTGCGTTTATTGTATTGTTGATCTACACGCCGTGACGGTTTGGCAGGACCCAAAAGAGTTGGCCAAACAGACCCGACATATTGCGGCGGCTTTCCTGGCGGCTGGCGTGGATCCTGACAAAGCCATCATCTATCCTCAGGCACAGGTCAGGGCACATTCGGAGCTGGCTTGGTATTTCAATTGTGTCGCTCGTATTGGATGGCTCAACCGCATGACCCAGTTTAAGGATAAAGCGGGTAAGAACTCGGAAAAAATGTCTGTGGGGCTTTATGACTATCCGGTTCTGCAGGCGGCGGATATTCTGGCGTTTAAAGCGACCCATGTACCCGTGGGGGAAGACCAGAAACAACATTTAGAACTCTCCCGCGATATTGCGGCCAAGTTCAATAATGACTTTGACGCACCCGGATTTTTCCCGCTGCCGGAACCTTTGATCAAAGGCCCCGGTGCCCGGGTCATGTCCTTGAAGGACGGGTCCAGCAAAATGAGTAAATCGGACCCGTCTGATCTGTCCCGGATCAATTTGACGGACGAAGCCGACAAAATTGCCAAGAAAATCCGCAAGGCCAAGACGGACCCGGAACCTATTCCGGCCGAAATGGACGGGCTGGAAGGCCGTCCCGAAGTGGCCAATTTGGTGGGTATTTATGCCGCCCTCTCGGGCCAGTCGGATCAAGATGTTTTGAACACATATGCCGGTGAAGGCTTTGGCGTGTTCAAACCAGCACTGGCTGATTTATGTGTCGAAAAAATCGCGCCCATTACCGAGTCGATGAACCGCTATCTGGCCGACCCGGCCGAGATCGATCGAATCTTGGCCAAAGGTGCAGAGGCGGCTGCCGCCATCGCCGATCCGATTGTGTCGGATGTTCGGGACATTATGGGTTTTTGGAAAGCCTGATATGAAAAAGCTGATTATAGCCCTCGGTCTATCGCTCTCGCTGCTGGCCTGTACGCCGACAACCGAAGCGCCGCCCAAAAAAGGCATGGAAATTTCCTCGGCCATGGTTCGCACCCCCATGGGTGGACAGAGCATGACGGCCGGTTATTTCCAATTGGCCAATTATACGGATCTCGACGACGCACTCATCGGCGTGGAAAGCCCTGTGGCCGGTCGGGTGGAAATGCACGCGACGGAAATGGTAGATGGCCGCATGAGCATGCGTAAAAAAGTGGCGCTCGACATCAAGGCCGGCGAAACATTAGAGTTTAAGCCCAAAGGCCATCACCTCATGCTGTTTGATGTGGATATGAAACCGGATCAAAAAGACATCGCGCTAACCCTGAAGTTCAAACATGCGCCCGATGTGACCATTATCGCGGAAATCGTCGATACGGTTACGCACACCAAGCACCACTAATCTTATTTGAAATCCTTCATTTGAATTCATTGAGGGCCTTATCCAAGGCCCGCCAGCGTTCCTCAAAAACAGGATGTGTGCCTTCGGTCTGAGATTTGTGATTGAGCGGATTGGCTGTCCACTGCGCCAAAGCCAACTGCCCGTCATATCCAGCAGCTAATATATATTTCATCCCGAGATGATCAGCCTCAAGTTCAAACTCTTTTGTCGGGGTTTTAAAAATATGTCCTTCAGTGGCATGAGCCAATTCGTGAGCTATAATCATGGCTAGAGATTCTTCCGCACCGATGGTGTTGACCAGTTCCGTCGTTACCCAGATTTCTTCCCCATCCGTATAGGCATTGACCTTATCATCAAAGAAAAGATGGACCTTGTAGGCGCAGGACAGGTGCGGGGTCAATTGAGTCGTGTCGACCTTTTCGCCCCGTTTAAAAGTGATCGAGGTTGTGCCGGTCGTCCACTCCCCACGCGATACGACTTCGTAGAACTGCCGAGAGCGCTCGCCTTCAATCATATCAATCTTGGCAATGGACAGGATTTCATCCCCAACTTTCAGGCCTGCTTTTTCCGCAGGAGAGCCTGGAATAATATGTCGGACAAAAGGTGTGGGACCGATGGACAGGCGGGTCATAGCCTCGGCGCGCATGCCTTCAGGAAAATCATAAGTCGTGTGAACGTGGAGGCCTGTCGACGGGCCCGTTTCGGGGCAGTTTGCAACATTGGAGGTCAGAATTTTATAAGCGATGTTTTCCAGCGTTGCATTGAGATCCAGGAATTGCTGCAGGACATCGTCTTCGGCGGGCATCGGCTTCTCACTCACATCGGCTTCGGAAGGCTTGCAAGCTGAAAACGCCAATACCGCCAATCCGGTTAAGATGGGTGAAAAACGGATCACTCGTCTTTAGCTTCCGGTATCAGGGGGGCACCGGCGGCTTGCTTGGCGGCAATCTCGTCTCTGGTGGCCTCGATCTGAACGGAGCGGTTGGGATAGGCCGGATGCGTTTTGGCCCGACCTATGCCTCTCAAGGATTGCAAGGCCAAACGACGCCAAAGGTCCTCTACATTTTTAGGGTCATAACCGGCTCGCACCATGTAATAGAGCCCAACATAGTCGGCCTCAGACTCGAAAATCCGGGTATAGCGCGTACCACCCAGCGATAAGACGTAATTGGTGATGGATTTGCGAATATGGCTCTGTGTGTTGTGGGCCAGTTCATGCCCGATAATATAAGCCAGCTCGTCATCCGATTTGACGAAATTCATCATGCCCGCCGTTACCACAATTGTCTTGCCATTGGCATAGGCATTAATTGCCGAACTCATGCGCAGCATAGCTGGATAGAAACAAGCATCTTCGGCCTCCAGGCTGATATTCTTTTTGACGCCCAGGCGAGATTTCTGAATCTGGACATCCTCTTTCAAATGCCAGTGCAGCGTTTTACCGGGGGCCGACATAACGCCGTTTTTACCGAAAATCTGATCGCCTTTTTGCAATCCTGCCTTTTCTGCCGGGGACCCCGGACGCACATAAACGACGAGCGGTTCGCTGCCGAGGCCCAGTTCACGCCGGGCCCCTTCTCTAAGTTCTTTGGGGTAAGATTTCAGACTTTGGGTGCGCAGCCCTGGATCGGGTGCGGTTTTTTCGCATAAGTCAGCATTGGCACTCAAAACGCGGTGCGCCACCTTATCCAATCGTGCCCGGAGCCGGTCGATTTCCTGAAAAGCAGCTACTTCTTGCGAAATTTTTTCTTTTTGAACAGCTAAGTCATTGGTTTCAGGCAGGCGCGTGTTCAAGCTGGTACAACCCAGAAGAATAAGTGGAAAAATCGCCAGCCAACGCATCATAACCGTGTTCAAACGCGCTTGGCCGCAAAGGTCAAGGTACTGGGAATAATTTTCACAGCCCTATTGCAGTACCGATGATAAATCGCCATGTAGGCTCCCGAGCTATCGGAGACGAGCATGTTTATACAGACCGAAGACACACCCAATCCGGCGACACTGAAATTTCTGCCGGGCCGTGACGTGGCCGGCAAAGGTAATCCGCCTCGGGATTTTCAACGCAACGACAACGTATCGGGCGCGCCGCTTGCGGAAATGCTGTTTATGATTCCAGATGTGAGTCGTATTTTCTTTGGCGAAGATTATGTCTCTGTGACGAAATCCGACTCGGCTGAATGGAAACATCTCAAACCGGCCGTGCTGGGCGCAATTATGGATTTTTTCGTGGCCGGCGGCGTGCCGCTCACGGATCAGATCGCCGCTGAGATGGAAGAGGAACATGTCTATGAGGGCGTTACCCTCGAAATCGTTGAACAGATTAAGGAACTGATCGATCTGCGCGTGCGGCCAGCTGTGGCGCAGGACGGCGGCGACATCGTCTTTAAGCATTTTGACGAAGAAGACGGAACGGTCTTCTTGGAAATGCGCGGTGCCTGTGCGGGCTGCCCGTCCTCGACCATGACCTTGAAATCCGGGATCGAAAATCTGCTCAAACATTATGTCCCTGAGGTAAACCAGGTTGAGCAGGTCGTTTGATCACGCTCGCCCTGGATACTTCAGGCCCGTGGTGCACTTGCGCGATCGTTGCCCCTGACACCATTCTCAGCAACCCATCGGAAAAGATCGGCCGGGGCCATGCCGAACGCCTCGCGCCCATGGTCGCTAAGGCCATCGATTTAGCCGGTATCGAAGCGAGAGACATAAACCGGGTGGCGATTGTTACGGGCCCGGGCAGCTTCACCGGATTAAGGGTCGCTCTGGCCTTTGGGCGCAGCTTTGCCCTGCCAAGAAAACTACCGGTTCTGGGGGTGTCGGCCTTGCAGGCTATGGCGGCGGTTGCAGACCCTGAACAAAACAGAAAAATTGTCTCGGCGATTAACGCCAAACGTGGCGATATTTGCTGGGCTTATTACGAAAATGGTCGAGAGCTACTCGCCCCCCGGACCATGCCCGTCGAAGATGCCCGTAAGGCAATCGATGAACTGGTGTTTGATCTTTGCACCGGTGACGGGTGTGATCTACTTGGGCGCTTACCGGTCATCGATCATGTATCCGGGCCTGTGCTGGGTTGGATGAGCGAAGACCTGGATTCGGCTGAATATGCGCCTGAGCCGTTTTATGCGCGCGGACCCGATGCCAAACTTCCGGGCGGCAAATCCCCATGATACGGACACTTGAACCAACTGATGCTGCAGATATGGCAGCGCTGCACGTCCGGTCCATTACGCCCGCATGGCCAGAAAGCGATATGGTCGAACACACGCAACGAGACATCTGCCTCGGCCTGGGTCAGCCTCTCGAGGCTTTCATAATTCTTAGACGCGCTGATGATCAGGGAGAAATCCTCACAATCGTCACCGACCCAGATCAGCGTCAACGCGGACATGGTCGGAGGTTATTGCAAGCGGCGGAAGCAAAAATGCGCGAAGAAAAAGGCAAACTTATTTTTCTGGAAGTGGCTGAGGATAATGATCCAGCCATCGCGCTCTACAGGGCGGTCGGATTTAATCATATCGGACGACGTCCTGCCTATTATCGACGACCGGAAGGGCGCGTCGCCGCGCAGACTTATTGCAAAAGGCTGGACGCTTAGGCGACTATTCTATAGGGTGACAGGGTAAGAGAAGAGGAATCGATGTGACCAGTTGGGTGGAAGTTAAATGCGCCGAACGCGGACTCCGCATGACGGACCAGAGACGTGTGATCGCGAAAGTCTTGTCCGACGCCGAAGACCATCCTGACGCCGAGGAACTATATCGGCGCGCATCGTCGGTTGATCCTAAAATTTCTCTCGCCACGGTTTACCGCACTGTTCGATTGTTTTCCGATGCTGGCATTATCGAAACCCATGATTTCCGTGATGGCCGCGCTCGTTATGAGACAGCGGATGAGGACCATCACGACCACCTCATTGATGTTGTGACAGGCGATGTGATAGAATTCATGGACGAAGAAATCGAAGAACTTCAAGAAAAAATTGCCCGCAAGCTCGGCTATGAACTTGTGGATCACCGCCTCGAACTTTACGGGCGCAAAATAAAATAATTCGCAATAGGAGCTGAGAATGGCTGAACAACACTTTCCCGCTGGAGAGCTGATGAAAGGCAAGCGTGGCCTGATCATGGGCGTGGCCAACAAAAACTCCATTGCCTGGGCCATAGCCCGACAACTCCATGCTCAAGGTGCCGAACTGGCATTCACGTATCAAGGTGACGCCCTGTTGCGCCGTGTAAAACCTCTCGCTGAGGGCATAGGGTCAGATATCCTCGTTGAATGTGATGTTACCGATGATGCAACGATGGAGAACACTTTTGCGACCTTAAAAGACAAATGGGGCAAGATCGATTTTCTTGTTCATGCCATCGCCTTTGCAGGCAAAGAACAATTGGCGGGATCGTTCGTCGACAATACAACCCGTGACGGTTTCCGTCAGGCGCTGGATATTTCCGCCTATTCATTCGTTGACTCGGCTCGGCGCGCCAGTGAGATCATGAATGACGGGGGCGCGATGATCACCTTGACCTATCTGGGCTCGGAACGAGTCATTCCCAATTATAACGTCATGGGCGTCGCCAAAGCCGCGCTCGAAGCCTGTACCCGTTATATAGCGGCGGATCTCGGCCCGCGGGGCATCAGAGTCAACGCCATCTCTGCGGGCCCCATTAAAACACTCGCCGCAGCCGGTATCGGCTCCGGGCGGCATATGTTCAAATTTAACAAAGCCGCCAGCGCCATGCGCGACAATACGGATGTTGTGGGTGTGGCGGGGGCCGCGCTCTACCTGCTGTCGGATCTGGGTCTTTCCTGTACCGGCGAAACCCATCACGTAGACGGCGGTTTCCATGCTATCGGCATGCCACAGGAAGAACCGCTCAAAGACGCGATGAGTTAAACTCCAACTAACGCCGCAAGATCATCGCCGCTCATCCTCGGCGAATGGGCTTCGGCGAAAGCTTTTTTTGTTTGTTCTAGAATTGTGAGATTGATCGGCGCAAACTGAGCGGTCTGCTGTGATAGGCGCACGATTTCGCCTTGAAGATATTCCACCTCGGAAGCCTTCCCTGCTTCCAAGTCATCCAACATTGATGAGCGGGCATTCTCGTCGATTTTGATGATGTTATTCATGACCGGCCCAAAAAGCACATTGGGCAGACGCATGACCTTTATCGATTTCTCGACCGTGGTTTTACTGAAGGATTTGGGGACAATCCCCGCCCCCCGGCAAATATTGAGTGCCTCTTCCATCATGGCTGCGCAAACCCGGCGGTAGGATTTTTGCGATAAGCCCTGACGCAGTGTTCCGCCGGACAAGGCATTTAGCGCATTATTCAAATTAATAATGAGTTTGCCCCATTGATAGTTGACGATCTCCTTTGTGGTGTTCACGCCGATACCGGACTTCTTGAAAGCTTTAACCAGTGTTTTTAGCCGAACGTCATCACTGGCCTCGATAATCAGATCCCCTTCTGTGCCGCAATGATACTCCCCGCGCCCTGAGGGGGTAACGTTAAAGGGGACAATCGCTGCCAGCGTCGGACGTGCCGTCCCCTGACGCGCTGTCACTTGGCGAAGCGCATCAGCGTTAGATACACCGTTCTGGAAACTGACAATCAGGGCTTGAGCCGGGGCAATTTGTGCGATCGTATCCGCGACATTCGCCGTATCCTGGGATTTCACGCAAACCAAAATGACATCCGCTGTGACCAAAGGTTGGTAATCCAACTGGTAACTGATCTGATCCCGGGCAATATGCACCGGTCGTCGCTTGTAATGGGTCAGGGTCATGCCCTTCATGTCCAAATCCCATTTCACCCGTTCCCGACCAATAAAGGTTACGGGCACACCGGCTGATTGCAGGTATCCGCCCAGATAACATCCAATTGATCCGGCCCCCAGAATGACTACATTCAACTTTTGCAAAGCGCCCATTTCGTCTCCTCGAAATATGCTTCCTGACTTACGGTATATTAACCATAACTGCAAATTTACCGTTTGTTAAAATTGACAATCATTCTCAATTGCAGTAAAGAAAGCGCATGATCCATTGCGTTTGCAATAATATTAATACGGCCTCCGTTGACCAGGCAGCCCGCTGCGGCGCCAAATCGGCTGAACAAGTGCAAAAGCACTGCGGAAAGGCCTTTAATTGTGGTCAATGCCGCGAATCTATCGAAGAGCGCCTAGCTATATTGCGGGCTCATCCCGAGCCGCTTCTGGCCGCTGAATAAGCGCAAACCTCTATTTATCTGCTATAAAACTGCACATGATTTGCAGCTGCGCGTTTTTTTGCGCAAGTGAGAATGAGTTGCCGCTATTTTCATTGACGGACGACTCGCGCTCGTATCTTTTAAGTGCAAACGGAGTGAAACCATGCGCGATAATCCTGAGACCATTGCCTTTTTGAACAAGGCGTTGAAAAATGAACTGACGGCCATCAATCAATATTTCCTGCATTCACGCATGCTCAAGGATTGGGGCATCAGCAAGCTGGCAAAAAAGGAATATGAAGAATCCATTGAAGAGATGGAACATGCGGACGAGCTGATTGAGCGCATATTATTTCTCAATGGTCTACCCAATCTACAGGATTTGGGGAAACTGCGCATTGGCGAAAATGTCGAAGAGATTCTCGATTGTGATCTCAAGCTCGAGCATGATGCTATTCCCCTGCTCCGTGACGGCGTTGAGCACTGCGAAAAGGTTCGGGATTATGTGACCCGGGATCTGCTGCAAAAAATCCTGACCAATGAAGAAGAGCATGTAGATTGGATCGAAACTCAACAAGAAATGATCAAGCAAATGGGTATTCAGAACTATGTTCAGCTCCAATCAGGCGCTGAGGGCGAATAGTATGCGCCGTGACGTGCGTCACAAATAGCATCGGGAAAGTAGCGTATAAACGCTTTAATCCCCTCCAGACTACAGGGCGCGCCTAAATCCGCGCCCTTTTTTTGCATGCACTTCTGATATGCAATTTTTTTCATATAAATACTATGAAGTTATGATAAGGAAGCGCCATGTCAGATGCCATTATTCCGTTTCGCCAACTTGCAGACAAAGTGAAATCCGGTCTGGATTATGAGATCGATGATAGTTGGCGGCAAGGGCGTACCGCTTATGGGGGCGTGACGGCGGGCCTATCCGTGGCAGCCGCGCAACGGGATTTTGCTGATCTGCCGCCTTTACGGACGGCGCAAGTCACATTCGTAGGACCCGTCAAATCAACACCGAAATATGAGACCCGTCTTTTGAGGCAAGGACGTAATGTCACCTCCATAGAGGTCCTGGGCATTGATGAAGGCGGCGTTAGCTCCGTGGCAACGCTTATGTTTGGCGCAGCTCGGGAATCGAGCATCAAACAAGACTTACCCATGCCGGACAGTATTCCACCCGAAGATACGCCACCTTTTCACCCCGACGAACATCTGGCGTTTGCGCCAAAATTCACCCATTATTTTGATATGTTGATGATCGAAGGCGAGCGCCCTTTTTCCGGATCAGAACGTGGTTACATCCGCTGCTGGACACGACACCGGGATCCGGCCAGTTGGAAGGGAACTGATAGTTTTATGTGTCTGGGGGATGTCTTGCCGCCCTCAGCCTTCCCTATGTTCACAACTATGGGGCCGATCAGCTCTATGAATTGGCACATGAATATTTTGGTTGATGACATCACGACTGACGATGGCTGGTTTCAGATTGAGACTATTTTAAATGCGGCCACTGGCGGCTATTGCTCGCAGCTTATGCGGTTCTGGAATCGAAAAGGCGACCTGATTGCAGAAGGGATGCAATCGGTCGCCGTTTTCGTGTAGCGAAATACTACTTGTTTTTCGCCAAAGCTTCTTGAGCTTCTTTGAGGGCCTTTTGGGCCTTCTCGACCTTGCGGCGCGTATCGCGGTCCATCTCTGATGTATCGACTTTGTCGATCATACCGCTGGCAGCGTCGAACATAATTTCAGGTTTTGATTTCATCATATCGCCAGAGTGAAATACAAAGCTGTTTTCACCGTCGCCGATGATGTCCATCATGCTGTGATTTTCCATGATAATAACTTTGCGCTTCTCACCGTTTTCATCAACGAAGCCGTCAATATCGATATCCAAGTTACCCATGACATCTTCAGTGACCAGTTCTCCGTCCGGACCCATACGTTTCACAATGACACGGCGTTGACCGGAACCAGCAAGTCCCTCAACATCCACGCCTTCCATGGCGTCGGCGATCATGACTTCCAATTCTTCTTCAGACAGATGGGTGCCGTCTCCGATTTTTTTGACCATGACTTTCATTTTGCCATCGGCCCCATGAGGAAGCCCCAAGGGCATATCAAGGCTATCAACAGGCACCTGGATACGGTTGCCTATTTCGTCAATTTCCCAAGCCGTTGTCACACCATCTTCAGTGATGATTTCAATATGCTTTTTGATTTCGACGCCGTTTTCATTGGTCACCCATTTCATGACCTGTTTGTCAACGGATTTAGATGTTACGGTTGTTTCGGGCACATCCGGTGGAGTGGGCGTTTGCGCTGTCGTCAGCGGGGCGGTCGCCAAAAGAGCGAGACCGGCAGTTCCGGCCAGAGCCAGACGTAGACCGCGTCGTTGAGTTGGATTTGATTTCAATATCATAAGTCTCTCCTTGAGAGGGTTACTAATGGTCAGGCCCAGCGGTGCCATAGCGGGCTGAAATTGAGCCTTGGATTTTGACAGCCTTGCCGATTTTATCAAAGTATCGGCATAGGCTGTCCTGGTGGAGCGGTCATCGCCCAGGATTGCGAGAACGCGTGCATCGCAGGCGGCTTCCTGATCCGCCCGGAATAGTGGTGCTGCCAGGTGAACCAGCGGGTTGGGCCAGTTCAGCGCCCGGAAAACCAGGGCAGCGGCAGAGACCCACAAATCCTTGCGTTGAACATGAGCGAGCTCATGGGTCAAAGCATGAACCTGTTGGCCATGTGTGAAGTC